>JAQTZL010000002.1:0-300000 GCA_028687755.1 Candidatus Nanopelagicales bacterium | reverse complement strand
TCGGACGATCAACAGTGGCACCTGCATAGGTGCGACCCATTTCATCGCGCACAGCAGCGCCTTGGGTTGCGCCAATGCGGCCGCGAGCACCACGAGCCAAGGTCACTAACTTGGCATCTTCCGCACTCAGCTCACTCACGCTTCGTCACTCTCTTCGACCACCACCGGGTCAACCCGAATTGAGCTCACGCGATTTCGTCGACCACCTGAGGTTTCAGCGGTGAACGTGTAGCCAGCTTCAGTAATTGAGGAACCAGAAATTGCAACTCGCCCTAGACGCTTGGCCATTAAGCCAAGAACTGTGTCGATTCCTTCTTCGTCTGCATCAATTTCGATTGACAACAACTCCGCAACATCGTCAACATGCATGCGTGAACTGATCCGGTAACTACCGCTATCCAGTTCAGTGACTTCAGGCATTTCGGTGTCGTACTCGTCAGCGATTTCTCCGACAATTTCTTCCAGAATGTCTTCAATGGTTACCAAACCAGCAGTGCCGCCATATTCATCAACAGCAATCGCCAGGTGAACACGCGCTGCTTGCATGTCTTTGAGGAGTTCATCAACAGCCTTGCTGTCCGGAACAAAGAACACCGAGCGCATGAGTGATTCAACTCGTTCGCCATCTTCAGCCTCGCGATGATCAAATACCCGGCGAACGAGATCCTTCAGGTAGATCACACCAACAATGTCATCTGCATTTTCGCCGATCACCGGAATTCGGCTGAAACCAGAACGCAAACCCAGCGAGAGACCTTGCCGCAAGGTTTTGGATCTCTCGATCACGACCATTTCAGTGCGCGGCACCATGACTTCACGAGCAAAAGTGTCACCCAACTCGAACACTGAATGAATCATTTGACGTTCATCGTCTTCGATGAGGTCATCGGCTTCAGCAAGGTCAACAAGCTCGCGCAGCTCGGCTTGCGAAGCGAAGGGACCCTCTCGGTATCCCTTGCCTGGGGTGAGCGCATTACCTAAAACAATCAGCAAAGTCGTAATTGGCCCCAAAATTGTGGCAAGCCCGCGAATGAGTCCGGCAGAACGTAAGGCAATGCGATCAGCATGTTGTCGACCGAGCGTGCGCGGAGCCACTCCCAGCGCTACATACGAAACCACCACCATGATCACCAGAGCAGTAAGGAGTGCGCCACCAACAGACCAGCCGTGCCCAAGAGCGAGGGTGTCAACGCATACGTAACTTGCGATAACGGTTGCTCCCACTGTCGCAACAGTGGAAAGGAAGAGCAGCACGTTCACATAGCGAGCACGGTCTTCAAGTAAACGCAGGAGTCGATCGGCCGCCTTCGGCTTTTCTTTGCGAATTTCTTCAATGCGGGAGCGCGAAACGCGGCCAATCGCAGTTTCCATGCTGACTAAGAAACCGGCACACACCACCAGCACTACCGCCAAAGCGATTAACCAGGCACTAGCCACGTTCGCTCCCCTGATTCACTGATTTCCATTGCGCTAAAAGTTCGTCTTGAAAAGCAAACATAGCGTCGTATTCCTCTTGGGTGGCATGGTCATAACCGATCAGGTGCAACATTCCGTGCACAAGGAGAAATTCAATGCGCTCAGGCAAGGCCATTCCATGGGATTGCACTTCAGACTCAACGAATGCTGGGCAGATCACGATGTCGCCAAGCACACCTTCAACTGGCTCATCAGCTGGACGCAGTTCATCCATAGGGAACGACAAAATGTCAGTGGCACCAGGCTCGTCCATCCACTCGACATGGAGGGATTCCATTTCATCTGTATCGATCATGGTGATCGATAACTCAACTTCTGGATGAAGTCGAAGAGCACCGATGAGGAATCGTGCCTGCTGTTCAAGGGTTTGGAGATCAACGATGTAGTCGGTCTCGTTTTCAAGCGTGAGGGTCATGCTTGCCGATACAGGTCGTAGCGGTCATAGGCCTCAACGATGCGACCGACCAACTTATGGCGCACTACGTCTCCGGCACTCAAGCGACAGAATGAAACATCATCAACGCCTTCAAGAATTTCGCTCACGACTCGCAAGCCACTGGTAACGCCACCAGGTAAGTCGACCTGGGTCACGTCACCAGTGATCACCATGGTGGAACCAAAGCCAAGACGCGTCAGGAACATCTTCATTTGCTCTGCTGAAGTGTTTTGAGCTTCATCGAGAATGATGAATGCATCGTTGAGTGTGCGGCCTCGCATGTATGCAAGGGGCGCAACTTCAATGGTGCCCGTTGTGATCAACCGTGGAATTGATTCTGGGTCAATCATGTCGTGCAGCGCGTCGTAGAGCGGGCGCAAGTATGGATCAATCTTTTCCGACAATGTTCCCGGCAAGAAGCCAAGGCGTTCGCCTGCTTCAACAGCTGGGCGCGTCAGAATAATGCGAGTGACTTTCTTTGCCTGTAAAGCTTGGACTGCCTTTGCCATAGCTAAGTAAGTCTTGCCAGTTCCCGCAGGCCCGATGCCAAACACAATGGTGTTGTTATCGATCGCATCGACGTAACGCTTCTGATTCAAGGTTTTCGCACGGATCGTGCGACCACGATTACTCAGAATATTTTGGGTCAATACTTCAGTTGGGCTTGAACCGCTACGAAGGAGTGCAATGCTGCGTTCCACGGTTTCTGGTGTCAACGACTGACCTGTGCGCAAAACGGCCATCATTTCGCCGAGCAATGTTTCCGCAATTCCCAATTCAATGGGATCACCGGCCATCACAATTTCATTACCGCGAACCAAGATGTCAACAGCAGGAAATGCAGCTTCGATCAAACGTAGGTAGGCGTCACTCGTACCAAGCAGAGCAACCATTGGCTGCGAGTTGGGAATGGTGATGCGTGCTTCTGAACGAGGCTTCGGTGTTGGAATACTCATGCGCTTACCCCGGTGGCCATGTGAAATCCCTTCCGCCTAACACATGCCCATGCACATGAAAAACTGATTGCCCAACTTCTGCTCCGGTATTGAAGACCAATCGGAACTGATCGCCAAGACCCTCTTGCGCGGCTACTGCGGCTGCAGCATCTAGCACCTTGGCGGTGAGGTGTGGTGCATTGGCAGAAAGTTCGGCCACATTGGCATGGTGATCAACCGGAATCACGAGAACGTGAACTGGAGCCTGCGGGTTGATATCTCGGAAGGCAACAACTTCGTCGGTTCGCATAACGACATCGGCCGGTATTTCGCCAGCCACGATGCGACAGAACAAGCAATCACTCACAAACCTCATCCTTCCACGTTTTGTGAAGGTGCATGGGCCCAACGAAGGCGAGTGCTGAGAACGCCCACCCCAATGGCGCCAGCAAGGGATGCCCGCAGCACTGAATCCCCTAACGAGACAACCTGCGCGCCAGCGGCTTCAAAGGCTGCAACTTCCTCGTCTGAAATTCCGCCTTCCGGGCCAACGATCAAGCAAATCTCGCCTGAACTTGGCAACGCAGCGCCAGCCAGCGGATGTCTGGCCGTTTCATGCAAAATGAAGGTGGCAGTGAAATTTGGAATAAGCGCAAGAATTTCCTTGGTGCTCAGCGCTTGCGAAATCTCTGGACTCCAAGCCTGACGTGACTGCTTAGTTGCAGCTTTAGCCGCCAGCTGCCATTTCGTGAGCGACTTCTCAGCGCGATCACCCTTCCATTGAACAATCGACCGTGAGGCCGACCAAGGGATGATCCGATCAACGCCAACCTGGGTCATCAGATCGATCGCCAGCTCGCCATGATCACCTTTCGCCAATGCCTGCACCACGGTGAAGGTTGGGTTTGGGCGCTTGATTGCCTCAACTGATGTGACATCAACGGTGACATCGTTGCCTTCGACAATGGCTCGGCCTTGAGCACGATGACCTTGACCGTCAGCAACGAAAAGAATTTCTCCCGTGCTCATGCGCAAGGCCGCTGCAGCATGTCGAGCCTCTTGAGTTGGCAATGCAATCTGATCGCCAACGGCTACGCCAGCGAGGTCAGAAACAAACAGCAGTGGTGGTGTCACTTTTGGTTAAACGCATCCTTTAAGCGCGAGAACAGGCCGCCACTATTTTCGTCTTGCTCACCGCTGACTCGCACTGCATCTTCAGAACGCAGGTCAGCAAGTTTCTTGAGAAGTTCGGTTTGTTCAGCATCAAGATTTGTCGGTACGCGAACTTCAAGGTGCACGTGCAAATCGCCACGTTGCCCGCCGCGCAATCGCGCAGCGCCCTTGCCACGAAGAACGAGCTGTTCCCCTGATTGAGTGCCGGGGCGAACATCCAGCTTCTCTTCGCCATCAAGAGTGTTCAACGTGATAGTCGCCCCCAGCGCAGCCGAAGTCATCGGAACTTCGACTGCACAGTGCAACTCATCGCCGTGACGTTCAAATACTGGGTGCTCAATTTGAATGATCTCGATGTAAAGGTCAGCAATTGGACCACCATTTGGTCCGGCTTCACCTTCTCCAGTGAGTTTGATACGTGTTCCCGTATCAACACCTGCAGGGATCTGAATCGTTTTCGTTGATCGTGAGCGCACACGACCCGCACCCGCACACTCATGGCATGGGTGCGGAATGGTGGTGCCAACGCCGTCGCAGTTCGGGCATTGACGTGACGTCATCACATTGCCAATAAAGGAACGCTGCATCTGCTGCAACTCACCTCGACCTTTACACATGGCACACACCACTGGCTCGCTATCGCCATCCATGCCAGTGCCTGTGCATGCGCCGCAAGCAATTGCAGTATCGACCGTGATATCGCGGGTTGCGCCAAAGACAGCTGTTTGTAGATCAATTTGCAAACGAATTAAGGCATCTTGACCGCGGCGTGCGCGAGTACGTGGACCTCGTTGCCCACCGCCACCTCCACCAAAGAACGCGTCCATGATGTCGCCGAAATCAAAGCCGCCCTGGAATCCGCCAGCACCGCCTTGGCGAGGATCTCCACCCATGTCATACATCTGGCGCTTTTCAGCGTCACTTAAAACTTCGTAAGCAGCGGTAACAGTCTTGAACTTTTCCTGCGCGGCAGGATCAGGGTTGACGTCAGGGTGCAACTCACGAGCAAGTTTGCGATAAGCCTTCTTGATCTCGTCGGGAGTCGCGCTCTTTTCTACGCCAAGCAGTGCGTAGTAATCAGTACTCAAGGTTCAACTCACTGTTCTTCAAGGATTCGAGTGACATATTGCGCAACGGCTTGTACTGAGCGCATAGCGCCCGGGTAATCCATATGTGTGGGGCCAACAACGCCAAGTGATGCGAGCTCTTGACCATGGCGCCCGTAACGCGTGGTCACAACGGATGTGGAGGCAAGACCTTCAACTTCGGTTTCTTGACCAATGCGCACACTCACACCGCTGGTAGCTTCACCCATCAAGCGCATCAACACCACTTGTTCTTCAAGGGCTTCAAGCACTGGCTGAATTGCAATCGGGAACTCTTCGCCGTAGCGAGCAAGGTGAGCGGTGCCGCCAATAACGATGCGCTCATCAACATGTTCAGTTGCCGCATCAAGGAGCGTTGCAACAACCGCAGCCGCTACACGACGAAGTTCTGGATCACAACGCTCAGTGAAAGTTTCCAAAATGTCAGCAAGTGAAGAGAACGACTGACCCATGACATCGTTCAACAAACGCGCGCGAATATCGCTGAGGTTTTGTTCAGTTATCGGAATGGCTACGTCAATCTGGCGTTGTTCAATACGGCCAGAGTCGGCTATCAAAATGAGCAACAAGCGAGTGGCGCTCGTTGGGATTAATTCAACGTGACGAACGGCGCTGCGAGTCAACGATGGGTACTGCACCAACGCGACCTGACGCGTGACTTGGGCAAGCAGGCGCACAGTGCGCACCATGACATCGTCAAGATCGACAGCTCCGGTCAGAAACTGCTCAATTGCGCGACGTTCACCAACAGACATTGGCTTCACATCTGAAATGCGATCAACAAAGAGGCGGTAACCAAGATCGGTTGGGATGCGACCAGCGCTGGTGTGTGGCTGAGCGATGTAGCCCTCATCTTCAAGGGCGGCCATGTCATTGCGAATGGTTGCGGGCGATACGCCGAGGCTGTGGCGCTCCACGAGCGCCTTTGAACCAACGGGCTCGTGCGTGGAGACGTAATCCTCGACGATGGCGCGCAGCACAGCTAGGCGACGGTCCTCCAGCATGCTCACCTCCAGCGTTAGCACTCAGCAATCTTGAGTGCCAATCCTACGGCGTTAGATGGGCACTACTTCAAGCCCGAGGCCTCGGGCGGCCGCGGCCATCTTTTGATCGAAGGTAGCCAATACTCTCGATGTTTCGGCGGCGACATCAATTGGGAAGCAATCAGGAATCTTGAGAGAACTTGCTGCCCTAATTTCAGCAATTCTCAGCGCACCCTCGAAACCATCTGACCCAACAATCGCCACGAACTCGTCATAAAAGGCCTTGATGTCACTGAGTTGAGTTTCATGACCAATCGCGCGAACTAACGTTTCAGCGACATTAACTTCGTGAGCATAAAACGGCGGCTGATAAGCAACGAGCACGATCTGTGCCAATCGCGAATGCGGATCATCGACATTGAGGATCGCCAATAAGGTGCTGGTGTCCAAGGTGATCATTGCGACTACTCCCCCCGAATCTCTTCGACCGTGACGCCTTTGTAAAGATCCCCGAGGCTTTCGTGGAGCTTTGTCAAAGCAACTTGTACTTTCAGTGCCCGCTCAACTGGACTCTCGAAAGACACCTGAGCGCCAGCAAGTGCGAGCTGCACAAGCAACTTTGAACGCGCAACGTCTGGCCACTTTTCTGCAGCCTTATCTAGGCACTCAGCTAGCGCATCGGTCTCAGTGATTTGGTAGCGCTGACGGGTCGTTGGCATGGGAAAAGTGTACCACTTTTATGAATTTTGGTACACCTCTACGCTACGACCACAAGTTCAGAATCGACTTATCAAAGGAGCCGCATGAACCGTCGCAGCCGAAGCGTCATCGCAACTATCGCTGGGCTCGTTGGTTGTGCCGCGCTTGCTCCTGCGACCTTCGCCGCAACCGGCGATGCCAATCGGGTGGTCCAGATCGGCACCTACGACTCGCTCATCGCACCCAATTACGACGGTGTTGCTCCGATTAACTCAGTTTGGCATGGTCAAACCTTGGGTCTTGGCACCTTCGATCGACTTGATGGTGAGTTAGTGCTTGTTGGCGGACAGATGTATCGCGTGAGCACTGATGGCTTGCCACAAACGATCGACGGTTCGCAATCCACACCATTCTTCGAAGCCATCACCTTTAAGCCCGACACATCAGGGCCAGTTCCACCGGGAACAACCTGCGCAAACTTGGTCAACTCGGTGAATACATTGGCGAACACAACTAGCGGCGTGATTGCCGTTCGGGTGCGCGGCACATTCACTGACCTTGTTACTCGCAGTGTTCCAGCTCAATCAAAGCCCTACCTTCCACTGGCTGATGTTGTTGCAAAGCAAACGCTCTTCCCACTTGGTGCACGCAAAGCTGTGCTGGTTGGTTTCCGTACCGGGGCTGACTTCGCAGGCGTCGGCGCGCCTGGATTACATCTGCATGGAGTCACTGCGGATCGCAAAGCTGGCGGTCATGTCATTTCATGCGTTGCAGGTAATGACGTGCAACTTTCAATTCAGCGAGCAACAGGCGTCAATGTTTCTTAGTCACTAATTTCCTTTGTCACTGAGCAGATCGCGAATAACTGCGTCAGCAAGCAATCGACCCGCAAGCGTGAGTTGAACTCGCCCCTTGGCAACACCAGTTGGATCAACCAGACCGCCAGTAACGAGGTCATTCACGCGATCGATGCTCACTGTGTCTAACGCAATGCCTTCAGCAAGCCGTACACCTAGCATCACTTCTTCCATCTGCACTTGATCAGTGGTGAGCACTTCGGTTCCCGCACTTGGGCTTTCCCATTGCGCTATGCGCTCGGCATACGGGCTTGGATGCTTGATATTCCACCAACGATTGCCGTTGACATGGCTATGCGCACCCGGGCCAATGCCCCACCAGTCTTGGCTACGCCAGTAGGCAAGGTTGTGTTGGCATTCGCTACCGGGCTTTGCCCAGTTCGACACTTCATACCAAGGTAAACCGGCAGCTTGCATGCGCGCATCGATGATTTCATATCGATCAGCACACACATCATCATCAGGCATCGGCAGTTCACCACGTTGAATTTTGCGACTCAGCGCTGTTCCATCTTCAACGATCAATGCGTAAGCAGATAGGTGGTCAATGCCTGCTTCGAGTGCTGCTTCAACTGACGCAATGAGTTCATCATCGCTTTCGCCAGGAGTTCCATAGATCAAATCAAGGTTGACGTGCGCAAAACCAGCATCAGTCGCCCACTTCGCAGCTTGCACACTTGCCCCAGGGGTGTGGGTGCGCTCCAGAATTTGGAGCACCTTCGGTGCGCTGCTTTGCATGCCAAAGGAAATTCGAGTGAATCCGCCTTCGCGTAGTTCACTCAACATTTGAGGAGTAACTGAATCGGGGTTAGCTTCAGTGGTGACTTCAGCATCTGTTTCCAGTCCAAAGGACTGCTTGATTTCATTGAGCACGAAATTCAAACCCTGCGATCCAAGCAGCGTTGGTGTGCCACCACCGACAAACACGGTGCTGACCTTTCGGCTGCCGCCAAGTTGCTCAGCGGCAAGCCGCACTTCCTTGGCTAGCACCTCATGGAACGTATCTCTGCTAACGGAATTGCCAAGTTCTGTTGCCGTATAGGTATTGAAATCACAATAGCCACAACGACTAGAACAAAAAGGCACGTGCACATACAGCGACAGCGTGCTGGTGTCGCTCACAATGACTACTTCTTTGGTGCGTCAGAGGTCGAAAGGGCCGCGATGAAGGCTTCTTGCGGAACTTCCACACGGCCAACCATCTTCATGCGCTTCTTGCCTTCCTTCTGCTTTTCCAGAAGTTTGCGCTTACGAGAGATGTCACCGCCGTAGCACTTCGCGAGCACGTCTTTACGAATCGCTCGAATAGTTTCACGCGTTATGACTCGTGAACCAATCGCTGCCTGAATAGGCACCTCAAACTGTTGACGAGGAATGAGTTCTTTCAACTTGCCCGTCATCATCGTGCCGTAGCTCATTGCCTTATCACGGTGAACGATCGAACTAAAAGCATCAACAGCTTCACCTTGCAGCAAGATGTCGACCTTCACCAGGTCTGCATCTTGTTCGCCACTAAGTTCGTAATCAAGCGAGGCGTAGCCCTTTGTTTTCGATTTCAATGCATCGAAGAAGTCGAACACAATCTCAGCCATTGGCAGGGTGTAACGAAGTTCCACACGATCTTCAGACAAGTAATCCATGCCAAGCATTACTCCGCGACGTTGCTGACATAGCTCCATCACTGTGCCCACGAATTCGCTTGGCAAAATAACCGTCGCCTTAACGATGGGCTCGTAAATATGGGCGATCTTCTGATCCGGGAATTCACTTGGATTCGTGACGATGTATTCAGAACCATCGTCACGCACCAAGCGGTAGATCACGTTAGGTGCGGTTGAAATCAATTCAAGATTTGCTTCGCGTTCAAGGCGCTCGCGAACGATTTCCATATGAAGGAGTCCAAGGAAGCCGCAACGGAAACCGAACCCAAGCGCCAACGAGGTCTCTGGTTCATACACAAGCGCTGCGTCATTCAACTTCAACTTGTCTAGAGCATCGCGAAGTTCTGGGTAATCAGATCCGTCAATTGGATACAAACCTGAGTACACCATTGGCTTTGGATCGCGGTAGCCACCAAGCGATTGCGTTGCACCCTTTTGCGCAGTGGTGATCGTGTCACCCACACGCGACTGACGAACATCCTTCACGCCAGTAATGAGGTACCCCACTTCACCAACACCAAGACCCTTGGAAAGAACAGGCTCTGGGCTGATCACACCAACTTCAAGAAGTTCATGCACCGCACCGGTCGACATCATCGAAACCTTGTCGCGCGTTCCAATGCGACCGTCAACTACACGCACATACGTGACAACACCGCGGTAGGTGTCATACACCGAGTCGAAAATCATGGCCCTGGCAGGAGCATCCGCATCACCAACAGGCGCCGGGATCGTCTGAACTACGCGCTCGATTACCTCGCGCACACCCAAGCCAGTCTTGGCCGAGGTCAGGAGAACTTCAGCAGGATCGCAACCAATGATGCGGGCGAGCTCTGCGGCGTACTTCTCTGGTTGCGCAGCCGGAAGATCAATCTTGTTGAGCACCGGGACGATGGTCAGATCATTCTCAAGGGCTAAGTACAGGTTGGCCAGGGTCTGGGCTTCGATGCCTTGGGCAGCGTCAACGAGCAAGATTGCGCCTTCGCAGGCAGCCAAGGAGCGAGAGACCTCGTAGGTGAAGTCGACGTGACCTGGGGTGTCGATCATGTTCAAGACGTACTCAACGCCGTCATCACTCTTGAAGGGCAGGCGAACGGCCTGAGACTTGATCGTGATGCCCCGCTCACGCTCGATGTCCATGCGATCGAGGTACTGGGCCCGCATGGAGCGGTCATCGACCACACCCGTGACCTGGAGCATTCGGTCGGCCAGGGTGGATTTGCCGTGGTCAATATGGGCAATAATGCAGAAATTCCGGATGACCGAAGGGTCTGTTGCTCCGGGCTGCGGTCCTGGCACTGTGGTCCTTCGGGGTAGTTATGGGGTCATTTGGTGCTTTGGGCACCTAGCCGGTAGCCTAGGCGACTGCTTCACCCTTGGATGACCGCCTCCTGCGGATTCAAGGATCCATCAGATTCGAGTAAAGGTAGAACCGTGGCGAACATCAAGTCGCAGATTAAGCGTAACCGGACCAACGAGTTGGCTCGTCAGCGCAACAAGGCTGTGAAGAGTGGCCTGAAGACCGCCATTCGCAAGTTCCGTGACGCTGCTGATGCAGGCAAGCCAGAAGCTAAGGATTTGGCAAAGGCTGCAACCCGCGAGCTCGACCAGGCTGCAAGCAAGGGCGTTATCCACGCGAACCAAGCAGCAAACCGCAAGTCAGCAATCGCATCACGCGCTGCTGCTCTCTAAAACCTTTGATGGGGTTTCCCATCTGCACTGACCCTCTGATCTGCACTGGCAGACCTGAGGGTCTTTTGCTTGAACGACAAGGAATCAACATGAGTTCGATCATTGACGGACCTAAGAGTCGCCACGAAGAATGGCACGAGGGCGTCACGATGGCGATTTACATCAATCTTTCATTGCTCGCCGTGCTCCTGGTGATTCCCGAAAACTCAGAACAAAGCCATGTCCAGCTCGTCGTATTCATTTTGGCAACAACCATTGCACTCCTTTTGGCCCATCAGGTCGCCTTTCGCCTTTCCAGTAAATTCGTCAATCGCGGAGAGGTCCACCACAATCTCTCGCGATTACTCCTTGCGCAAGGTGCGGGAGCTGCAACAGCTGCGGCACTAGCAAGCGTGCCCGTGCTGTTCTTCGGCGTCGATGGATTGTGGCTTTCAGAGGCCTTACTGCTCGCCTTCGTCTGCTCAATCGGCTTCATCGCTTCGCGATCGGGTGGCGCATCAATTTTGCGCGCAATTGGCTACGTGGCATTTTTGATTGTGGTGGTCACTGCAATCATCGTGTTCAAAATTGTTGCCAAGTAACTAGCTGGTTGCGTATCCGCCGTTGACCGGAATGGTTTGACCAGTAATCCAGCTGCCTTCATCTGACACAAGCAACAACACTGCTGGCGCAATGTCTTCCGGTGTTCCGCGTCTGCGGGTTGCATACAACTTATTCATTTTTGCTAATCGCTCAGCATCAAGTTGTTGATTTGGATTCGCAATGGAACCCAAAGAAATTGAATTGCAGGTCACACCGGCTGATCCAACTTCCTTCGCAAGTGAGCGCATAAACCCTGGACCCATTGCCTTTGCTGCTCCGTACACCGCAACACCCGCATCCCCTACTCGCCCACCATCAGAAGTGATGGTGACGATGCGCCCCCACTTTCCTTCAATCATCTTTGGGAGAACTGCGTAGGTTGCGTTCAGCAAGCCATAACCATTGAGTTCAATATGTCGCGACCACTGCGCCGGATCAGAATCAACAAAGCGAGCTAATTCAATACCTTCAGCTGGGATACCTGCGTTGTTGACCAAGATGTCTACCGCGCAACCCAGGCCACTGGTTACCTGATCAATCTGGTCTTGAAGGATATGGAGTTTCGTAATGTCTGCAACAAGCGGTGCAGCGCTACCGCCAGACCTGCGAATCTCTTCAACAACGACTTCGGCGCGGTCTTGGAAAAGATCGTTGACAAGAACAGTCGCGCCTTGCTCAGCAAGCACTCGAGCAATCTGCGCACCCACACCTTGACCAGCACCAGTGACTAACGCGCAATGCCCTGCAAGGTTGAACATGTTTGGACTCTAGAGCGCGCCCTTTGACGATGTCAGTAAAACGAGCCGTTCCAGAGCAAGTAATTTCTGCTCAGGATCAAGGGCTGTTCCCTCACCCACGCCACCTTTAGCAGCGCCATCAGCATCCGCTAACGCAACAGCAGCTGCTGCGAGCCGGCGCTGATCACCACTCCATGCCGCCCATTGATGACGCAATGCCTTGACCTTCCAAGGTGGCACTCCCGCCTGCCGAGCAACATCGGCTTCAGAAGTTCCAGGCCCAGCTGCAGCCACTCGAATAATGGAGCGCAATCCAGAAGCAAGAGCCATGACCATTGGCACCGAGATGTCACCGGAGTCACGCATAGCCCAACGAAGGGAACGCAGGGCTTCAGCTGGCCGGCGATCCCAGACTGCATCGGCTACCGCGAAACCAGTGACGCCTGTGATGCCGGCAAAGTAATCGTGCACATCATCAAGCCCGATGGGATTGTTCTCAACATCGGCCGTGAGCTGTGAAATAGCGCCAGTGAGCAGGCGTAGATCTGTGCCGACAGAATCAATGAGCGCCGACAAGGCTTCGTCGGTCATCGCTCGCTTGTATGAAGCGATTTCTTTCGTGAGATAGCCGCGAAGCTCTTTACCCTTGAGTTGTGTGCAGGCAATCTGTTCGGCACCACTCTTCTTCAAAGTATCGAGCAGATTCTTGCCTTTAACGCCACCAGGGTGAGTCAGGATTAACCACGCGTGATCGGCTGGATCTTCGGCGAAGGCACGCAGCACGCCATCAAGTTCATCGGTTGCTTGGTCGATGCCGGTCACAACAACTGCGGTGTTCTCACCAAAAAGATTCGGACTTGAAGCCTCGCGTAGTAGCGCAGCAGCATCATCACCATTGGCGGCCAAGGTCGTGATTTGCAGTTCACCCTCATTGGCAGTCAGCTGCTTCAGTGTTGTGCGAACGACTCGATCAATGAGCAGCGGTTCATTTCCGATCGCGATGGTGATGCGCGGGATCGAAACTGCAGTTTTAGCCATGGTGATCACAGCATGCCATGACTCATCCGTGCTGGCCCAAGAGCCCGATTGTGCCGTCAGGTTGGCGCCAAATGGCAAGACTGCCCTGCTGATCAGTGCGGACAACCTGTGCTCCGGCAGCCTGCCAATTGGCTACCGTGCTCGCCGCAGGGTGGCCGTAGCTATTGCCTTCGCCCACGCTGACGAAGGCCAGCGAAGCCCCAGTCCAACGAGCAAAAGCTGGATCCTGATATCGACTGCCGTGGTGGGGAACCTTGGCAACTTGCGCACCCGGGGAAGGATTTTCAGCCATCACCGCCGCCTGGGCTTCGGGCTCGATGTCTCCGGGGAGCACAAAACGAAGCCCACCCGCATCAGCGATTAACACAATGCTCGCGTTATTTGGCTCATCATCGATGAGACGACTGGGCCACAGAACTTTCCACATCACTGAGCCGGACTGTTGTGAGACACCCGAATGCAACACCGCCAGTTGAACACCACGTTCATTCACCATTGCTCGTGCTTCGCGAGCCTGGCTTTCCGGTTCATTGAGTGATGTAGTGAATGCAGCTCTCAACTCCCTACCCCGCAATGCACCGCGCAAACCACCGACATGGTCTGCGTGGAAATGCGTGATGACTAACGCATCGATCACCGCGATCCCCAGATCATCAAGGCAGCGATCCATCACCTCGCCTTGTAGCCCCACATCGATGACCATCGCGGCTTGATCGCCCGTGCGAAGTACAACACCGTCACCTTGACCAACATCGCAGGCAACAAGTACCCATTGGGCGGGCAGCCACCGTCGACTTGAACTTGAGAACACAATGAACAGCACGAGCGCAAGCACAATTGTTGCTGATCCCCATTGCAGGATCGCTGGAATGCCACTGGGAAAGAATTGGTGTACGCGCTTGCGCGCAAACATCACCACAGCAATCAGCACCGCAAAGAATGCAGCCCCTGCCATGCCGCTTGGCCATGGCACCACAGCGAACGGAAGATTCGCGCACCAGAATGCAACATTTGCAATCCATGAAGCCAGCCAACTCGCAACAACGCCAACGAATACAGCTGCAGGCATGAACACCACACTGAGTACTGCCGCAAGTAGTCCCAGAATCGTAATAACAGGAACCACGGGCATTGCCAGCACGTTTGCTGGAACTCCGGCTAAGCCAACAGAACTTCCCATCGCGATAACAATGGGCAGGGTTGCAATTTGAGCAGTTAACGTCACAGCCAGACCATCTTGAAGGGTTTTAGGCATTGCTGGAAATTTCCGCTGGATCCATTCGAGCATGGTCGGCGCAAAAAGAATGAGGCCTGCGGTAGCACCAACCGATAACGCAAAGCCCCACGAAATCGCCAAAGCTGGCGCAATGACAATGAGTACCGCGATCGAAACCGCAAGCACAGCAATGCCTCTTCGTTGCCCACCGCTGAACATTCCAACGAGTACCACTGTCGCCATCACTGCAGCACGTAAGACGCTAGGTTGAGGGCGCACGAGGATCACAAACCACGTGAGTGCCACAAGGGTGGTGATGATTTGAACGGGCAACTTCAATCGCAGTAGTCGCGTAGCACCCACGACAATCACAATGACGATTGCTAAATTGCCTCCAGAAACTGCAGTGAGATGCGACAGCCCCGCTGTGCGCATTGCATCTTTGAGTTCCTGTGGTTGCATCGACTGCTCGCCGATTGCTAAACCTGCTACTAACGCACCACTATCAACCGGTCGACCAACTAATGCCCGCTGTAATCCAGCACGTAAGGAATTTGCGCTGGCATCGATGATTCCAGGCGGAGCCAAAACAACAGGGTCCCTATTTGCTCGCAACTGCGCTGCAGTCTGCGGTGCTTCACCCGTGGTCAATTTCCCATGCACTTTGACCAGTGACCCGATAGGTGGCGGTTGCCACGGACCCTTCACCGATATTGGTAATTCGATGCGCCACTGTTCGCCTCGAAATTCAACCCAACTGCTGGCAATACTCCAACTCACCTGCGGCTCTTGACTCCACAACCGCGCATTGGCTGATTGATCTTCCTTACCTTCGCTTTGCACAATCCCAACGAGGTCAACTGACTGCTGCTCGCTCACCCACGTACGCAACGGTTCGCTCTTCAGCGCATTCAGATGAAAAACAGCCACACTCACGCCGACAAAAGCGCCAAGAGTCACAGCAATAGTTTTCGTTGGAACAGACAATTTGAGTAGTAAGGCTCGCACCGCGCTCAGTGCGCCAACGGCAAGCACGATTGCAAAACAGATCTCCAACGCGGTGAATGGCACCAGATCTGTATTGATACATAGGAGTTCAACCGCAAGGGCACCGCCCCACAATGCAAGACATGGCAGCGCAATGCCAGAAATTCTCACATCGAAACAAGTGGTCGGAGCCGACTTAAGGTTGCAGGCCCAATGCCGGGCACATCGTCGAGATCATCTACCGCGCGAAAGCCTCCATGGGAACTTCGGTATTCCATGATGCGTTGCGCAAGCGAAGGCCCAACACCAGGAAGGGATTCAAGTTGTTGCTGATTGGAGCTATTGAGGCTGATCTTGCCGCCACTGTGAGATCCGTTGGCAGAACTGGCTGATCCACCATCTGCTCCAACGACAATTTGCTCACCATCAATGAGTGTTCGCGCAAGATTGACTGAATCTTGCGCCTTGGCATTGGTTACTCCCCCAGCAGCGCTCACCGCGTCGGCAACGCGCGAGCCGATCGGGAGATGTTTCAACCCGGGCTTGCGCACCGCTCCCGCAACATGGACGACAACCTCACCCGTTGCACTGGGCACACCGGCCGCACCACTTGCTGAAAATAAGGGAGTTGGAGTGACAGGAATTGAATCTACGTGTTGCGGCTGACCCCGAAACCAGAACCATGCCATGGCAACGAAGGCAAGGGCCGCGATTGCACCTAAAACCTTCCACGATTTGCGATCAATGCTCTGACCACCGTCATGCGATACCGCAGTATCGGGCATCACAAGTGGCAAAGAGTGTTCCGCTCGTACCGGCGGTAACCACTGCTGAGCTATTCCAGCGAGGCGATCAGATATCGAAGGAGCCATCCGCGCACGGTAAGGAATTCACCGTGCGCAACACAGTGCTCGCGCACCGCCTGTGGATGAGATCCAGCAAGTCGCTTGCCTGTGGATGAATTACGCAGGCACGATATTGACCAGTTTTGGGGCCCGAACAATCACTGTGCGCAATTCTTGGCCAGCTATTGCATCTGCAACTGCAGCAAGTGCCTGCTCACGAAGGTCAGCTTCACTGATGTCAGGTGAAACCTCAAGACGCTCGCGCACCTTGCCCGCAACCTGTACAACACAGATAACCGAGTCTTCAACCAACAAAGCTGGATCAACCACTGGCCAACCAGCCAGTGCCACTGCAGGCTCGTGGCCAAGGCGCATCCACATATCTTCCGCGGTGTAAGGCGCAACCAAGGAAAGAATGATTGCCACAGCTTGCGCCGCTTCGCGAACAGCAGGATCAGCGGCACCAACCCCAGTGTCGATCGCCTTACGAGTGACATTCACGAGTTCCATTGCACGAGCAATTGCTACGTTGAAACGGAAGGTTTCAACTGCTTGCTGTGCATCATGAACTGCCTTATGCGTTGCCTTGCGAAGAGCAAGATCACCCTTGGTGAAATCAACATCAGTAGCGCTTGTGACATCGCCAGATAAGCGCCAAGCGCGTGCCAAGAACTTCTTCGATCCACTTGGCGACACATCGGCCCAGTCGACGTCATCTTCTGGCGGACCAGCGAAGACCATCGTCAAGCGAACAGCATCAACACCATGGGCATTGAGTTCATCTGACAAACGGACCAAGTTGCCGCGACTCTTACTCATCGCTGAGCCGTCCATCACGACCATGCCTTGGTTCAACAGGCGCGTAAATGGTTCATCAAAGTCAAGCAAGCCCATGTCGTTCAACACCTTGGTGAAGAAACGGCTGTACAGCAAATGCAAGATCGCGTGGGTGACGCCTCCAACATATTGATCAACAGGAAGCCATTCGCGGGCTAGCTCTGGATCAAAAGCTGCCGTTTCATTATGTGGGTCGAGGTAGCGCAGGTAATACCAAGACGAATCTACGAACGTGTCCATCGTGTCGGTATCGCGAACAGCAGGGCCAGCACACTTTGGGCATGCAACATGCGACCACTCGGTAGCTGCACCAAGAGGAGAGGATCCTTTCGGTTTGAGATCTAAGCCTTCAGCCGATGGAAGCACCACTGGAAGCTGTTCAAGAGGAACAGGAACTTCACCACAAGATGGGCAGTGGATGATCGGAATAGGTGCGCCCCAGTAACGCTGGCGCGAAATCAGCCAGTCACGCAGGCGGTAGTTCACCGCTTCTTTGCCGGTATTGCGCTCTGCAAGCACTGCGATCATCGCCGCGATTGCTTCTTCTTTACCTAAGCCATCAAGCGGGCCGGAGTTCACATGTGCACCGTCATCAGCGGTGGCAACCCCTGTGATAGCAGGATCTTCTTCGCTTGCAACCACAACGCGAATCGGAAGATCAAAGGTCTTCGCGAAATCAAGGTCGCGTTGGTCATGGGCGGGAACAGCCATGATTGCGCCAGTTCCGTAATCCGCGAGCACGTAATCCGAAGCCCACACAGGAATACGCTCACCATTAACTGGGTTAATCGCATAACGTTCAAGGAACACACCCGTTTTTGCTCGTGTTGAATCAAGACGATCCATGTCACTGCTCTTGCGAACTTCAGCAAGGTACTCAGTGAATGCAGCCTCAGCGGTAGTGCCAGCTGCAAGCTCTGCAGCCAAGTCTGAGTCAGCAGCAACGACAAAGAAGGTTGCCCCAAACAAAGTGTCGGGGCGCGTGGTGTACACCGTTACTGGTTCTGCGCGACCTTCAATTTCAAACAGCACTTCAGCACCCGTTGATTTGCCGATCCAGTTGCGCTGCATGAGCAGCACTTTTTCTGGCCAGTTACCTTCCAACTGCTTCATGTCATCAAGCAAACGATCTGCATAGTCAGTGATACGCAAGTACCACTGGTTCAACTTCTTCTTGGTGACGGTTGAGTCGCAACGCTCACACAATCCACCGACGACCTGCTCGTTAGCCAGTACCGTTTGGCAGGTTGGGCACCAGTTAACTGCGCTGTCTTTGCGATAGGCCAAGCCGCGCTCATACATTTGCAAGAAGAACCACTGGGTCCACTTGTAGTACTCAGGATCGCAAGTGTTGAGTACGCGATCCCAATCAAAGGAACATGCGTAGCGACGCATTGAAACTTTTTGTTGTTCGATGTTTTCGTACGTCCACTCAATAGGGTCTGAAGCGCGCTTGATTGCTGCGTTTTCTGCCGGCAAACCGAAGGCGTCCCAACCAATCGGGTGCATGACGTTGTAGCCCTGCTGAACCCAGTAGCGAGCGACAACATCGCCGAGGGCATACGCCTCAGCGTGCCCCATATGGAGGTCACCTGATGGGTAAGGAAACATGTCCAAGACGTACTTCTTGGGGCGAGGGTCATCAGCGCGACCTGAGCGAAATGGAGCAAGGTCATCCCAGACCGGGAGCCAACGCTCCTGGATTGCCTCGAAGTCATAAACAGCAGGCTCAATTGGGGACTGGCTCACGATTTCCTCTCGCAGTTCAAGGGACCTAAGCCTACCGATGGTCGACGGACCCGTCAGAATGCAGCCGTGGACACCAAAGATCTCAATGTTTTCCGGCTCGAGCGCAGCCTGAACTGGATCGGTGCCATTCGGGTGGGCATCGTGGTGGGCGCTTTGGTGAGTTGGTGTTTCTTCACCGACAACGTGCATTACGCGTTGCCACTAGCCATGGGTTCCCTGTTCACAGGCATGGCTGAGGCCGGCGAACAAACAGGCCATCGCTGGCGCACCATGCTTTGGACCACCATGTGGCTGTTCCTGGCCACATTGCTCGGCGGATTTTTGACCGATGTGTTTTGGCTCGGGCTCATCGCCACTGCACTCGTTGCAGCCGGATCGGGACTTGCAGGTTCAGCCAGCCCTCGCGCCGGATTAATTGCCCTTTTCGCGTTGGTGAACTTCACTGTCTATTTCGGTGGCCCAGACACCGCAATGTCACCATGGCTATCAGCTTCACTGATTGCCGTGGGCGGCCTTTCGCAGGCGTTAGTGATGATTGGCCCATATTTGATCACCGATCCACGAATTTTCATCCGTGAGTTCAAGCGACGTCCACCGTTCATTCCACGGGTTCGCGAACATCTGCGTTGGCATGATCAATATGTTGATCATGCAATCCGATTATCAATTGCTGTCACAGTAGCGACAGCAATAGCCCAAGTCTCCGGCCTTCAACATCAATATTGGCTGCCAATGACCGTTGCTTGGGTGACTCAATCCGGGCAACTTGGAACCGTGCGGCGCGTACTCTCGCGGATTCTTGGCACCTTTGCCGGCCTGATCGTGGTGATTGCTTACATCGACTGGGTGCACGCCCAAGGCCAGTGGCTTGTTCCGCTCACTGCGATTGCCGGCGGACTGGCAGTGCTGTTTATTACCTCGAATTACCTCATCAGCGTAATTGGCACCACCACGTTGATTGTCACCGTGCTCTACATGGATGGCGACAAACTTTCGTCCACTGCGCCACTACGCCTAGGTGAAACTATCGTTGCCGGGATCATCGCCATTGCGGCATTGGCGATTTGGCCTGACAAGAAAATATTGCCAGAACCAACTTCAGTACCTAGCAAGGCGTAAACACTCAGCTCAATGAGGCGAATGCTTCTTCAAGCACACCAAGGGCGTCACGCAGAAGTTCATCCGTGATAACCAATGGCGGAAGAAAGCGAATCACGTTGTTGTAGGTGCCTGCAGTGAGCACAAGTACGCCCTTGCTTTGACAGTACGTGACAACATCAGTAACTGCTTGGGCATTTGGTTCCTTCGAACCTGCATGCACGAGTTCAATTGCTTGCATCGCTCCGCGCCCTCGCACTTCGCCAATGATTGGGTACGTGCTCGCCAACATTGTGAGTGACTCATTGAGAATCTGGCCAATGTGCTGTGCACGCTCAATGAGATTGTCTTGGGAGTAACTCTCAAGAGTGCCCAACGCTGCAGCGCAAGCAACGGGATTGCCGCCGTACGTGCCACCTAAGCCACCCGCATGTACCGAATCCATGATCTCAGCGCGGCCAGTGACTGCAGCAAGCGGGAGACCACCGGCAATGCCCTTGGCCATCGTCATCATGTCAGGAACTACGCCTTCATGATCAACAGCAAACATGTCACCGGTTCGAGCGAAGCCTGATTGCACTTCATCTGCGATGAACACGATGCCGTTTTCTTTTGCGTATTGTGCAAGACCAGGCAAGAAACCTACCGGCGGAACGAGGAAACCACCTTCGCCGAGAATCGGTTCAATCAAAATGGCAGCCACGTTGTGTGCGCCAATTTCTTTTTCAATTTTCAGCGTGATTTCATTCAACGCATCTTCAGTAATCGTCGCAGGGTTACCTAACCAGCGGTACAAGTAAGGGAAAGGCACGCGGTAAATCTCGTTTGCGAATGGGCCAAAGCCTTCCTTATACGGAATATTTTTTGCCGTGAGCGCCATCGTGAGATTCGTTCGGCCATGGTAAGCATGTTCGAACACCACCACAGCTGGACGCTTGGTGTAATGACGCGCGACCTTGACCGCATTCTCAACGGCTTCAGCACCTGAATTCACCAGCAACGACTTTTTCGGATGATCACCTGGAGTGATCTCGTTCAAGATTTCGCAGACTTCGATGTAGCTCTCGTATGGAGCAACTGTGAAGCAGGTGTGCGTGATTGCTTGAACCTGATCGATTACGCGCGCAACTACTCGGTCGTTCGTGTTACCAACGTTTGTCACACCGATGCCTGATCCAAGATCGATGATGCAGTTGCCATCGATGTCTTGGAGAATTGCGTCGTGGGCACGCTCAATGACCACTGGGATGGCCATGCCGAGCCCAGCTGAGGTTGCTGCTGATCTACGTTTAAGAACTTCCACTGACTTAGGTCCAGGAATGGGAGTCACCAACCGGCGCTCTTGGACGAGGGAAGTTTCAACCGTCATGGGGAAAGTCTAAGGCTTGTTGTGCAGTGCTTCGGCCGAGAAGTTACCCTCGGAGCGTGAGTGAATTGCGTTACAGCGCCCCTTTGTTAGATGCGTACCTCTCGTATTTTGAGACTGTTCGCACTCCGTTCACCATTCCAGGCCACAAGCAGCAGGCCGCACACCTTGATGCTGGCCTGGGCAAGCTCGTCGATGTTGACACTCCCCTTTATGGCGGACTCGATGAAATCAAGCTGACCAATCAGGTTTTGCGGCAGGCCGAAAGCCTTGCTGCGGCTGCGTGGGGCGGCGACTGGGCTCGTTTTTCAACTGGCGGATCAACCCACGCCAATCAGGCAATCATCTTTGCGCTCGGCCAACCAGGCGACCGCATCGCCGTCTCACGCACAGCTCACCGTTCGGTCTTGAGTGCGCTCGTACTGGCCGGATTAGAACCAATTTGGATGTCGCCAGAGATTGATGAAGCAACAGGCTTGCCAATCGGTATTTCGGTTACTGAATTTGAAAAGACTCTCGATCGCGATCCGATTGCACTGCTTCTGACTGAGCCTGGCTATCTCGGCACGATCTCTGATCTGCCACCGCTCATTGCCCGGGCACATGAACGTGGCATTCCGGTGATCTTGGATGCCGCTTGGGGCGGCCACTTTGGTTTCCATCCCCAATTGCCTTCGCACGCAATACAACTCGGTGCGGATGCACTCATCACCAGCACGCATAAAACCCTTCCGGGTTACAGCGCATCTGCGTTGCTTGTTGCGCGCACTGAATTTCTCAATGCTGATCGACTAGAGCAGAGTTTCGAAACCACTCACACGACTTCGCCCGCAGGTGCACCACTGGCCTCAATCGACGGGTGTCGCGCGTTATTGGAAACGCGCGGTGAAGAACTACTCAGCTATCTCATCTCAAACGTCAATGCCTTCAAAGCTCGCGTACAAGCCGAGTTTGATCCACAAATTTTCTTGAATGTTGATGACTTCCCTGCTGGTCGTTTCGATCCGGTCAAAATTGTGTTGCGCGCAAATCAACTTGGCGCGTCAGGTGTGGACATCGAACGAGCACTCATCGAACAAGGCATCCGGGTAGAAATGGCTGACCGCGACACCTTGGTGTTCCTTGCAACGCTCGCTGATCAAGAAGCTGATTTCAATCACGCAGCAGATGTACTGATTCCGATTCTCAAAACACTAGCCACAACACCTCGACCAAGCGCAACGGCATTGAGCTGGTCAGTCGTTCCACAGGTGGGCATTTCTATGCGCGATGCGTACTTCGCGCCTACTGAACTCGTGCAATGGGCCGATGCAGCAGGAAGAATTTCCGCTGATCTCATTGCGCCATATCCACCAGGCGTTGCAGTGGTTGCACCCGGGGAGATTCTTACGGAGGAAATCATCACCGGTCTCAAAGCATCACAGCTTGCCGGCGTGCGAATTGCCTATGCAACTGATCCAACTCTGGAGCACTACCGGGTTGTGAAATAACCTTTCCACTACATCAACAAGTCGTCACAAAACGCGACAGTGGTACGAACTAATTCCTCTGGCGCTTCCCAAGGAACGAAGTGTCCGCACTCTTCCAGGACTATTGGGCCTACGTGGTTGGGAAAAACGACTTGAGCCATGAGATCGAATGCCGGATACATCACTTGATCACTTGGACCGAACAGGATTAACGTTTTCGTGCGCTCATTCTTGCCACGAATAGCAGCTTCACTTCTTTTTGTTTCGTCATACACGGCCACATAAATATTGAAACTCGCTCGCAACCGATCAGCATCACCAAATGGCTGCGTATGGAAGGCAACTTCTTCAGCGCTATAGGCACCGGGATGTGCCCAGTTGCGCGTTGTGAAAAATTCAGCAATGTATTGGCGACGCAATTCCGCAGTATCTAGTTCATTGGCTAGACCATCAGGGTCTTTGCCTTGCCGCTCGTAGTAATCAAGATTTTCAGGAGCAGTGCGAGTTCCAGTAATTCCAGCCATCTCAGATTTGAGGTAGGGCAAGGGTGAGTTGAAGAGCACCATTCGGTCAACCCAATCTGGGTATCTCGCTGCAATTTCCTGAATCACTGAACCTCCCAGATCACCGCCCATCAACACCACAGATTCATGACCCAACTCGTCATGAACTAGGGAATACAAATCTTTTGCATGTGAGGGTCCGTCATAAAATCCATCGGGAGCGAAATCACTTTCACCGAATCCCCGTAAGTCAGGAACGATGACTTCAAAACCAGCATCAACCAACGGCTGAATGGCTTTCCAATACAGATACTTTGTGTACGGCCAGCCGTGAACACAGACCAGGGGCATTCCTCCAACACCCTCACGCACGTACGCCTGTCCGAAGCCACGAGGTGATGCAATGTGTGTTTCGAATTGCTCAACGTCTGTAAATTCACTCACCTCGGCAGCCTATATTTTGCGCGCGGCTGCGATAAGGAAAATGAGAATGCGTTGGGGGTTAACTTCGATAGGCAAACCCCCAACGCATTGTTCAGGTTCAACTGCATCACTTAGACAACTTTTATGACAGCCATCATTCCAGTGTCTTCGTGATCAAGAATGTGGCAATGCAGCACGGTTTTCCCAGTGAAGTCGTCAAATTCCACGCGCACCACGGCCGTTGAGTGAGCCGGAACATCAACGATGTCTTGCCAACCTTGGGTGCCCTGAACTTGAAGGCCCCAGGTATGCAAGTGAATTGGGTGGCGCATCGGAGTGGTGTTTTCAATGACCCACTCTTCAACAGTTCCCTTTTTTGCAGTGATGTTCACCATTGATGGATCAAACGGTTTCCCATCGATCGTTGGATTCATATGACCAATGAGGGTGATAACACGCGTCTTTGCAACGGTGACATCTTTGGCGAACAGATCTCGCTTATCACTCGTCAATGTTGCAGGCAAGGTTGCTGCGTCGGAACCAGCGCTTGCTTCCACCTCTGCAATCAACTCAACAGCTCCTGTTTGACCACCATTGCCTTCGTTACTCAATCGCTGAGCCTGCAGCTCTCCCCCCGATGAATTCGGGATAAGCACAACTTCGCTTCGTTCGCCTGGTGCAAGTTCAATACCTGAAACCTTTTTCGCACGTTGTAAGCGTCCACCAGACGTAGCAAGTTGCATCATTGAATCGCCAGTGAACGTGAATCGAATACGTGTAGACGATGTTGCATTCACGATATGCACACGTTCTAATTTGCCATTGCTTCCCGTAAGCACCACCCCATCGAGTCCATTGGTCAGCAACTTTGGACCTGTACGTCCACGCATTTGGGTCATCATGTCGACACCGGACGAGCCCATATTCATATTGCCCATGTCCATGCCACCCATCCCACCTGAAGATGAAGATGAGGAACTTGATACTGGATTTGTCTGGACGATTGCGGGGTCAGTGACCACGAGCACTCGATCAGTACTCACCTTGGCCAGCGCATCATCTGTGTTGTCTTCCACGATGATCGCACCTGAAAGTCCGCTAGAAACCTGTTCAGCGGTCAGGCCATGGGGATGCGGGTGATACCAATAGGTGCCAGCACGTTGATTTACTGGGATTGAGTACTGGTACGTGTAACTCTGACCCGGCTCAACGATTGCAAATGGATTGTCGGACTTGCCTTTCGGCGACACATGTAGTCCATGGGTGTGCAGACTTGTTGGTTCATTGAGCTTGTTGATCAAATGAACCGTCACTTTGTCCCCTGGACGTACACGCAAGGTCGGTCCGTTCACCTTTCCGTTGTAGGTCATAGCCCAACGGGTAGAACCGTTATAAGGAATCTGTGATTCCTGCGCAGTTAACGTGCTTTCTAGTGTGCCATTCGCGCTGACGATCACGGGTGCATCCAATTGCCCAGTGGAATGTTGCAAAGTTGCGCTAGTTGTGGCTGAAGTTGATGCCGCATCCTGGCTTGAACAGGCACTAAGCATAAGTGCAGCAGATGCACCGATGACAGCAATGGGTAGAGCGATTTTTTTGTTGACAATCATTATTTGAAACCTTTCAAAGACATGGGTAATAACAGAAAAGGCATTGCCTGACTGTTATGTCCGTGAGATTGAAAGGGCATGGAGATCAGGTGGATCTCCACAAGCCTGGACAACTCCAAAAACACCAACACGTATGCAGGACTTTGAGATGTCAGTCACGAAGTTGCCTGTATTTGCCGGAAGGGTGAAGTCCGCATTGGTTGTTGATGCGCAACCATGGGTCATCGCATTGCAAGAATGATCACTGGTCGCGCCTTGATCGTCACAATGCTCTGACTCATGCTCAGAACTAGCCGAGTACGTCATGCCTGGAAGTTCGTGAGTAGACAACTGCTTCTGGCCGCTCGCTGCCGCTGTGGACTCAAGACTCATAGCCGTTGATGACATCTGATGCATTCCGACCAGACCGAAGGTCGCAATCATGACCACTAGCGCTCGAGCAATCACATGCGCAGTCAGCCATGGGGTCACCCATTCATTGTGCGCCGCATCCCGCCTGAAACAAAACTGAGGGATGCCCTTTTTACCAAACCTGAACACATAACCTTGAAAAGATGGGACCGTCTCAAAGTTTTTGGAATTTGGTGGCACTGAGCATATGTGACGCAGAAAAATGGCGACCTCTGTGGGCACGGGACTCTTGGCCATCCGAAGAGCCCCAAAGATCCCCGCTGTGCGGTTCTGACGCACCTGTAGCCACTGAGCTGCGCCAGCGCCCAAGGTGGCTGACTGACGCCGACGTAACACGCCTGGTAGCCAGGTACGCGGAAGGAGCCACGACCTACGAGCTCGCGGCCGAGATAGGTTGCAGTCGCAGCAACGTAGTCGCAACTCTGCGGCGAGCAGGGGTAGAGCTGGACGGGAGCCGCAGACTCCGCCTGGATGTCGGCCTACTAGCCCAGATCACCGAGTTGCACTCCCTTGGGCCGCCAATACGCGAGATCGCCCGGCGCACCGGCTTCTCCCACTCCAAGGTCGACCGCTACCTCCAGGTCGGCCTGGCCTAGTTCCTGTAACCCTTCACGCGCCCGTGCCACGTCTTGAGTCGTTCGAGTTCGGCTTCAAGCTCGTCAACAGTAGGTGCCTGGTAGTTCTCCTCGGGCGCGTTGTCGTGTCGCGCTGCCCAACTCGACACCTGGGAATATCCGTTCTGGAACTCATCGTGGTCAGTTTGGTCGAACTTGGGGAGAATCTTGAGCATCAGCGGCTGGACCTTATTCATACCGCGGTCAACGAGCTGATTCACGATCTCCAAGTTTACAGCGCGCTCCCAGGTCTCGGAGAGACGGCCAGCCCATAAGCACACCTGCTTGGTGTACTCCTCGTCATCCATGTTCGGTTTCTCTCGCTTGATGCGAGCGAGATCGACTTGGAGTTCGTTGACCCTTTGTGGAACATCCTGTGCTTGCCAAGGGAACTTGTCTGACACCTTTCCGGGCTTGTCACCCGATCGCTGGATTGACCTCGGGGTGAGGCCCTGCGACTGATTCTTGGCTTTCCTCATCAGCTCGTTGACGAAGGTGATCTCGTGAGTGAACACGACCACCTGTCGCTCCGTCGCTAGTTCGACGAGGCGCTTCGCGACCTTGGAGCGTCGCCCAGCGTCCAGCGACGAAACTGGGTCATCGAAGATGACTGCGGACTTGGACTCATCGAGATGCACCTCGGTGAGGAAGCCCGCCAGCCCCAAAGCCGTCTGTTCGCCCTCACTGAATACCTCCGTCACACTCACGCGGATAGTTGCACCCAGCAGCTCTGGCTGATGCTCGAGTGTGGAAGTGTGACGTCCCCGAACGGGGTTCAACGTGATTCGCTGAAGGTCGAGACGCTCGGCCTCGCGCGTGAACTGGTCACGAGCGATAGCCGTTACATAAGTAGTCGTGAGGTCTGTCGCCTTCTGTGTGATGCCGGTCGTCAGCGTCTGCCGCTTGGCTGCATCCAACTTGTCTCGATCCTTGAGGCTAGCGATTGCCTGCTCTACGCTCCTCGACGCAGCCGACAGGCCACCGCGAGCCTTGAGTTCTGCAATCTCAGACTGCAGTCCTGTCAGCGTTGCGTTGAACGTCTCAGCATCGATCGCCTCCGCAGCGGCTGCAGCGGCCTGGCGTCGCATTTCAATCGCCTCGGTCTGTGCTGCCGACGCTGGGCTCGGCATCGCTTCAAGCAAACCGTCGATCCACTTCACGACTTTGGCGGTCACTTCCGTGGCAGATGCGACCCACAGTCTGGATGTTTCGACGTTTTCGCCGTCAGCCTGCAGCCTCGCCAAGGACTCCGTTACCGCGCTTGGGACTGTCTGAAGCGCTACATATACAGACCGCAACTCGGTCATTTTCCCGTCGGCGATGTCCGCATCGCGGGAGGTGGTGTCGGCTACGAAACTCTGGAAGCGGGTCAGTCGATCCGCTCCCTCCTCGGAGAGCGGCTGCTGACAGAGAACGCAGACCGCATCAGCATCCGTATTGGGGAACTCGTGATCGTGATAAGCGTCAGCAGCCGAGAACTCCCTGGCTGCACTCCAGAGAGCCCGCCACGTCTCTGAACCGACACCCTCAAGGGGCTCGGCCTTGAACTGCTCAGCTGAGGCGATCTGGGCTGCCTTGAGTAGATCGGCGGCAGCGTTCTTGGCAGAGACAACGGCGTCCAGAGCAGTCTGCGTGACAATACTTGCCAATTCGTCAATGTGGTTCTTCACGCACACCCAGTTAGCGGCAATGCCGCTGAGGCGAGCCTTCTCGGTGTTCGGATTGCTTGCACTCAGGCGTACGTTCTCTTGCAGTTTGGCAGCAAGGCGTTCGGTGTGGTCGTCCGTCAGCTTGGCAGCTACGGCGATCGCTTCTGTTGTCGTGTCCTTGCTCAGTCCATCGATGAACGTCGCAGCAGCTGTTCCTTCCTCCAGCTCCGGCAAGTCAGGATGGGCTTGCTGGTTTGATGCGAGTCTTCGATCAAGCTCCGCCTGCAACTCACGACAGAGAGCCTGTAGACGATCCAGCAACGTCAAGGTATACGGCCGATAGGTGATCTCCGCAGCCTTCGATATGTAGTCGTCTCCGCAATCCACGTCGTAGAATCGAACCGAGGTAAGTTCCTGTGCTTGATCGTCACCCAACGCCCACGCATGCGATTGATCGCCGACCTTGTAGTCCACGGTCGCCGCTTGCTCCGCTTCGCCTTCAGAGAAGACGTCACCGAGGAGATCGCCCTTCACACGCGCAGTGACAGCCTCGCGGAGCAACCTCGCATAGCCAGATTTGCCGCTGGCATTGTCGCCGTAGATTACCGTGAGACCGCCGTCTGCGAAGGTGAGGTTCTGGTTCAATAGCAGCGCGTTAACGCCAACTACGTCGCGCAGAGCACTAAGTACCACTCGGGCACCTGAACTGGATGCTCCTGGGATGTCGTCCACGGTGATGTCGGGCGCCGCAGAAACCGTACCCGCGACCAGCTGGTCGGTGAGAGCAGATAGCTCGTCGCTGGAGTACTCCTCATTTCGGCAAAACCTGGCAATCGCGGCCTTCTGCCAGTCGGGTCGCTCGTTCACCCATGAAACAAGATCTTGCGCAAGTGTCACTAGTAACCTCCAGCGCTCAGGCAACAGAGTCGTGTCAAGCACTCGCGCAGGCGGGAGTCCACTCGTTGCTTTGAAGCTCGCTTTGCTGAATCCATCACTATGCCTTCGACCCTGACTGCTTGTTGTCTGAGCGAGCATCGATGACGACAACTGACTCCTCATTCGAAAGTTTCAATTCATCAAGGATTGCCGCAACACGCACCTGGTCTTGCTCTGTGTAGCAAATGATGACCTTCACGGAGGTGCGGGTGCCATTTGCCTTCTCGTAGATCTCTATCTGTTTTTGCAGGTTCCTCTTGAGCTGACTGTTACTCGCAAGCTTAAATTCAATCAATGTCTTGTCGGCAGCGCCCATGCTTACCTTGAAGTCGACTGGGCCGCGCCCGTTGTTTGGCTCGCGGTTGATGTCGAAAGCGGTACCGAAGAAGATGAGACCAAAGAACAACTGGACGTCGCTCTCGCGGGAGAACGGCTTCAACTGTCCGGGCTTGTTGATGAGCTTCCAGCCGTCTTGGTTTTCGACATACTGCTTAAACCCGAGTACGCGCTGCACGGCATCCTGATAGCTGTTCAGTCCTCCCTGTGAGAGGACGCGGGCCATGCCAGAGTCGGCAACGACCTGTTTGACCATGTGAACAAGCAGAGCCTGCGTCTCAACACGCTTGTCATTACTGGCGCTGACGGCCTTATCGCCATCATCCTCTTGGATGCGTATATAGCGGTCGACGAGGTCGGGAAACTCTCTAATGGTCGCTGCCGCCGCAGCATCTCGCTCCTTCTTGGAAGGCCGATCACCGAGACGAGACCCGAAGTAGTTGTTGATCTGCGCCCGAAGTTGATCATCTGAAATCGACTCGGGAAGGCGGTCGAACTTGCCAAGCATGTCGCTGCGGCTAATCCATGTGTCATCGCGCGTCAGGATGTCGGTCGGCGTGAGTAGGACAAAGTCGCCATTGAACTTCGGCAGGTAGTACGTCTTGGTGGCCCAAGCCTCGGTGGCGTAATTGAACACCGCTCGGGTCACGCTGAAATTGTCGCAGTACTCATCGGCTAGGTGCTCGCGAGCGAACGTCTGGGTGTACTCGAGTAAGAAGCCCTTGATGAGGTTAGTGGTGAAGTCGCTGATGTTGTCACGTCCAACGCCCTCTTTGATGAGAGTCAGCTTCTCCAAGTGCGGGCCATGCGTAATGGTCTCGCTGCCGAAGGTAGCGAGAATGGAACTAAGAGCCTCATGGAGAGCCTTCGCAAAGTCGTCTCCGAGACCATGACCGCTATTTCCAAGATAAGTAAAGCCGAGCCAATTCTGCTTGACCTCTTGGAAGCGATAGAGGTTCCTGATCAGCCCTGGATTAAGGCCAGTGCTCGCCTTGTCTCGCAGGAAGGTGAGGTACTTGATGATGTCCTCATGAAGTTGCTGATAATTCGTTTTATCGCTGTGAAACAGCAGGAATGGGTCGATAAAGAGTGGCAAGTCTGATAGCAGGCTCACGTCGAGAGCACCGTATGACTCCAACACTTCAGGATCGCTCTTGAAGATCTGCGAGAAGTACAGGTCGCCGTTCACAACCTGCCTCCAGCCCTCGGGCCAAGCGCACGTTCGAGCAACTCGTCAATGCGAATGTGAGCTCGCTCTAACTTCTCTCCGTGCGCGTCCTTGAAGGGAGATCGAGGCCGAGCCCGGCTCAAATCGTCTCCACTCGTTGACCATTCCGGTAAGCATTGCTCCAGGTCGTCCATCACAAGTCCCAATTCCCGGGAACACCAACGGCGTAGTCGACGGCCTCGGCGCCGATGCCGATAGCTTCGAAGTGTTTGGCAGCGGCCTTGATCTTGGCGTTCTCGGTGGGGCGGCGCTTGCTCTCGTCGAGCGTGCTCTTGGTCTCACGGATAATGTAGATGCGGTCCTTGCCATCTACCTGTTTGATGATTGCCCAGTCCGGGTTGTAGTTACCGACAGGCGTGTCGATCTTGAACTTGTCGGGCAGCTTCATAAACAGTTTGACGTCCTCCCGGGAGTCGAGTAGTTCGGCGAACTGACGTTCCGGCGCATCGGCACCATCGGAGTCGATCTGGATGTAGTCAAAGTCGGTCTTCTGCTTGTTCTGAACCTCGTACAGCCTGTCGACGAACAGGTCGCGTTCCTCCAGTCCGTCCTTTTGCAACTCACGAAGCTCATAGACGTAGCCGCCGATCTTCTCGTACTGCAGGCCCTCGACCACGGCAGCGGCGAGTACGTTCTGAAGGTTGCGCTTGACCATTGCAATGAAGTCGTTGGGGTTGCCGATGAATTCCCCCAGCTTGCCGGAGCGAGTCAAGACATCAACCAGCGTCTTGCGAGTGAGCGAGGTGGTTTCCTGCAGTTCGCCGATTATGTCCGGAAGTTGATAGGCCCCCGACAGCTCGGCAGACCGCGAAGCGGTCTCGTTGGTCTTGGTGCCACCACGCACGAGTTTCACGCCAGCGCGAGTGACCTGGACTCGTAGCGGTGGAATGGGTTGTTCAATCTTGATCCTATTGACTGCGCTATCGATGACTTCATCCCGATTGAGAGCCACGCGGTAGGTGGTGCGCTGAGCGATGGTGCGCCAGAAGTCCTCGAACTCAGGCGTGGTGTAGATCTCCTTGTTGAGGGTGCGCGTGCGCCGTTTGCGCTGTTGCTTCACAAAACGCTCGATCTTGCATTTGTCGAGCACTACCCGAATCTCATCTTCCTGTGGCCAGAAGAAATCAGACGGTGTCGGTAGGGACAGTCCGAGCGTGAAGCCCAGGGTTTCGGGACGGTAATTGGCCGTCACCCGGCCTTCCTTGTCGACCATTCCCTTGGCCAGAAGTTCGTCCCAGATGAGTTTGGAGTTGTTGAAGCCCAGCAGTTTCTCAAGACCGTCTTCTGCTGTCGATGTAACGATGATCTTGGCAAACTCTCCAGGTCGCACCAGCCCGATGCTCACGCCGGAGGCGGTGTATTCCTTCTGCAGACTGTCAGCGAACTCTCGGTAAGACTCGTTGGCCACCACAGTCAGCTGGGCGATTCCTTGGTCGGGCACGCGCTCGCCGGACTGATTGACAGGCAGACGCAATCCGCGACCAATGGTCTGACGACGCTCAGCGGCTTCGCCCATCTCGCGCAGCGCACAGATCTGGAAAACGTTGGGGTTGTCCCAGCCTTCGCGGAGGGCGGAGTGGCTAAAGATGAACCGCACAGGTTCGTTCTGGTCAAGCAGGCGAGCCTTGTCGCGCATGATCAAGTCGTAGGCGTCGTCGTCGGTCTTGGACGCGCCGCTGGTGTCGGTATAGGTGTCGGGCGCACCCTTCTTGCCCTTGATGGAGGCGAAGTATGCACGGCGATAGTCGACAGCATCGCCCGGTAGCAGTTCGCCCCACATCGGGTTCTTGGTGCGCTCTTCATTCATGATCTCGTCGAACCACTGCACAAACGGCCCGTCTGCGGTGTCGTTGTTGTAGCCCTCGCCGAGGAAACTCGCGACCTTGTCTACGAAGAACAAGCTGAGCACCTTGATGCCCTGTTCGCGGAGCCGCGATTCTTTGCGGAAGTGCTCACGAATCGTTTCGCGAATCATCTCGCGGTAGATCGCGTGATTGGAGCCACCAATGGTCTCACCGGCCTGGAGCCAACCATATGGAAATATTTCTACCGCTTCCGGCTCGATGGTCAGCTCGTTGACCCGCCAGCCCTCATAGGCAGCGTTGCCGGTCACCACGGCCAAGTCTTGGCCATTCTTAATGCTGACGGTCTTGCGCTCGATTGAGCCATCGGATTCCTTGCGACAAGCCAGTTCCATCCGAGCAGCGAAGCCCTTGTCGTTCTTGACCGAGGCGAGCTTTATGTACTGGCCAGCGTCGGCTCCATGCTGCAGTGCTTCGGCTACCACGATCTGCTTGACCAAGCCAAGGTCGTGGGCATCGACCGGATCAAGTCGGTAGACGACATTGCGGGTCTTGCGGTGTGTTGCCGAGTAGCGAAGTGTGCAGAGTGGGCTGAGCTCGCCCACGGCGGACTGGCTAAGCAGGGACTCCATATTCTGCGGCTCGTCCATGATGACCACTGGGTGGGTCGCACGCAGGTAGTCGATGGGACGCAAGCCGTTGAGTTTGTCTCGGGTTTGGTGGATCACACGAGTGTTCTTGTCGCCACGCAGCGAATCGATGGTCATGACCATGATCTGCACGCTCGTGGACGTAGCGAATGGCTGAACCTCCTCGGCACTACTGCCCGAGTAGACGGTGGCGTCGAAAGGTGTGGCGTAGAGGTCTTGGAAATGCTTAGTCATCAACTTGATGCTGGTGGTCACACCCTCCTTGACGGCAACGCTCGGTACGAGTATCACGAACTTGGTGAAGTTATAGCGCTTGGCCAATTCGAAAATGGTGCGTAAATAGACGTAGGTCTTGCCCGTGCCCGTCTCCATCTCGATGTCGAAATCGAGAGCACCACCCGCCAGTTCACCGACGACTTCGAGGCCGTTGCGGTCCTGCACGACTTGCAAGTTCTGAAGGATGGCTTCGTCGTCGAGCAGCAGGTTATTACCGACCGCACCGACCTCGCTGGCAATCTCGAAGGCACTGAGCTGGTCACCAGAGTCGGGCACAACACCATGCAGGGTTGCTTCCAGCGCGGAGGCATCAGCGGGCTGACCGTCGAACAGGTCTACTACAGCAGCAACGGCGTCCTGCTGATACTGCTGATGGGCATCAAATTTGAATTCCATGTCAGGCCGTCCAGAGTTCCACGCCTCGCGACTTACATTCCTGAACAAGGTTCGTCTTCAGCTCGTCATCACCATGGAAGGCGTCCTCAAGAATGATTAAACGGGCTGGCTGCTGCTCGACCACCTTGCGGAGCTGCGTCAGCGTCGGCTTGGTGTGCTCATCGAGATAGGCAAGCACGATGCCATCACCAACTGACTTGAGCGAAAGACCTTGGACCTCAACGTCCCCAATCTGCTCAGTAAGCGAATAGCCCTGCTTGAGCAGAATTTCGGTTAGCAGCGCATCGGCGGATGCTTCGTTAGCCGCACTGTCTCGGAGATCGAGAAGCCTCTGTTCAAGCGCCGGTAAATCAGTGTCGCTTGTTACATGCCACTTAGCAAGGTTCGAGTCAGTTAGGCCAAATGCTCTGAAACCAACATCTACCGATTGGCCGGTGAGATCTCTGCGCAAGAGATCTCCTGCGCCCAAAATGCGCCTTCGGCTGATCTCGGAAATCAACTTGTATCCGAGCGCTCGGGCTTCCGAGCCCTCGGGCGTCGGCTCTGGAAGCTGAACCTGGATGAAACGTCTGGAACCACCATCCTTGGCGTTCTGGGCCATCACCGCATGCGCAGTGGTGCCAGACCCTGCGAAAAAGTCCAGCACTATCTCATCACTATCAGTTGCGATCTCAACAAGATACTGAACTAGGCGGACAGGTTTCGGAAAGTCGAACACTCCAGTCTGTCCTATTGCCGCCTCTGCTTCGGCTTTGCCGGTGCGAGTGACACCGAACCGTTCATCTGCAAGAAGGGTTCGGACTTTCGCACCATTCTTCTCATAGTTTTTCGTGTAAACATGTTCATCTTTGAATACGAGTTGGTCCATTTCCCTCTGCACGCGATCTTTCGACCAGCGCCAAATGGCATTGGGCCGATCAGAGTTCTTGTGCTGGAGTTTGTAGACAACGCCGTCAGGCCCCACAAGGTCATAGTCGAGTGAGACTGAATATTGAAGGTTCTGCATATCAAGTCGAACAAGCGAATATTTGCCTCGCTCATCCTGCTGGTTGTAAGACGTAGTGACCTTCGCATCCGCATCAAGACCGAACGAGGCCTCGAGGGCTCTGCGCGCATAAACCAGTACGTATTCGTGCTCTACGACTGCAAACTGGGAATCATTCTTGCCAGTTCCGCCCTTCTTCCAGACGAATTGCCCAGCGAAGTTACCCTCACCGAATACCTCGTCGCAAAGCTTCCGTAGGTGCGCAACTTCGTTGTCATCGATCGATACAAAGATGAGTCCGTCGTCTGTCAGAAGGTTCCGCGCAAGTTTGAGACGTGGATACATCATGTTGAGCCAGTTAGAGTGATAGCGACCTTCGGACTCTGAGTTGGTGCTGACCTTCTTGCCTTCATCGTTGACCTGACGAGTCCACTCCAAGTAGGTCGCGAGCCCTTCCTTGAAATTGTCGGGATAAACGAAGTCCTTGCCGGTGTTGTAAGGCGGATCGATGTAAATCATCTTGATTTTGCCGTGGTAGTGCTTCTGCAGAATCTTGAGCACTTCGAGGTTGTCACCCTCTATGAAGATGTTCTTGGTGGTGTCCCAATGTTTGCTGTTCGCGAAATCAGGCATCAAGGTGGCGGTGGTGGGTTCTTGCGCTGCACGCAAGGCGCGCTTTTTACCCGGCCAGAACAACCCGAAGCGCTCGCGTTCGTCACCCGCGTCGTCACCGAGAAGCTCCTTGAGCTTCTCGACATCGACCTTGCCATCGGCAATGGCCTCGGGCATCAATTCCGCCAACATTGCCGCCAGCTCTGTCTTGAATCTCGGCGTGGTTCCCGGTGTCTCATTGATGTCGTCTGTGCTACTCATATTTGGGTTCCTTGTATTACTTGATAATTGCTCTGCGTGTCCGTGGTCCTCTGGTCGAGCGGCCAAGGCGACGCTATCGGGGACATCCGAATGCTCATGGCGTGATCCTCCAGCGGATGGTGAACAAGTCTTCGATGGATTGGGTGCCCTTGAGCGCTTGCTCGATCAGTTCTAGGTAGCGGTCTGCGTCCTCACGCATCTTCTTGCGGGCGACGCGAGCATCTTCGTCTTCCTCCTCGGCACGCTCGGACCACTTGCGGGCTTCCTTCTTGCACCTGAGTTGCTCCATCGGGTCATCAGTCGCCCTAGCGGCCTTTCGGGCTTCCTTCTCCTTGGCCTTGAACTCGCGAATCTTGCCTTCGGACTCCGCACGGCGGTCCTGCTGATTACGGTAGAGCAGTTCCTCCTGCTGGTCGTAGTAGCGGGAGTTTCGACCTTGGACTTCCTTCTCCAAGTGCTCGCGGCGCTCGGCCAAATGTTCGACGAACTTGCTCTCGTCGATGACTGCCTCCGCGCCTTCGTCGATGCAGGCGAGGTCGAGGATGTCGGCGGCGTATTCGTGGTCCAGCCATGTGCCGTCGTCGGTCAGGGCACCGGCAAGCATGTAGGACTCGCTGATGTCGTCGTTCTTAGCTTTCATGCTGAACGTGACGACCTTGACGGTCAGCTCGCCGGATTGGCCAGCAAGTTTCCTTACGGCGGTGCTGGTCCGCTCAGATTGACCGAGGCTGAATGTCAATTCCCGGCTCGGGGTGTCTGTGGCCTTGGAGGACTCCACTACATAGCGAGCAAGCTCCGAGTCGAAGCGGTATTGGTGGGCGTTCTCCAGTGGTTCGGACTTAAAGTAGTAGCAGCCCGTCTTCGTCTCTCTGACTGGAGCTGAATTGAGTACAAAGTGGCGGCCATCTCCCTCGAACGTGGCGTAGTCACCCAACTGACGTTTGGTAACGGCCAACAGCAGGCGCTCGAACTTGTTAAGCACTTGTCCGGACTGTGTGTCGTACTCCTTCAAGCGGTCCTGAACGTTCGGGTCGAGGTTGTCGAAAACCTTGGCCTTGGCTGCGGCCATTTCAGCACTGATCTCGGTTGCGTAACGCTCTTCGAGCTCCTTGAAAGCCTTGTCAATCTCGGCATCGCTGCGCGAGTCGCTGAGGATTCTATTGATGATCTTTTCGAAGTCGAAGCCGTCCTCGATGGCGCCCAGCACCTCGTCGCTAGCACCGAACACTGACTCGAATAGGTGGAACTTGGTTGCCAGTAGTTCGAGGATGCGAGCCTCGGCCAGATTCCCCTTGTTGGAGAAGTTCACGACAACCACGTCATATTTCTGGCCAAAACGGTGGGCGCGACCGATGCGCTGCTCGACACGCTGTGGGTTCCAGGGCAGGTCGTAGTTGACCACCATCGAGCAGAACTGCAGGTTGATACCTTCGGCTGCGGCTTCGGTGGCAATCATGATGGTGCCGTGGTCCCGAAAATAATCGACAAGTGCCTTGCGACGGTCGGCTGCCGGAATGCCGGTGACGACGTCGCCATCCTTGTTGGCGATCAGCCAATCGCGGTAGATTCCGTTAGCTTCCGGTGAACTGTTTGTACCGTTGAATTGCACAATGCCATCGCCGAAACCAGCTTCCGCGAGAGCGCGAGCGATGTAATCCTGAGTCTTGGTGGAGTCAGTAAAGATGATGGCCTTCTCGGGCGCACCGAGTTCGCGCAGACGTTCGAAGCCCTTGTCGAGTGCTTCTCTGAGCTTGACGGCCTTCTGGTTGACAGTGATGGAGCGGGCCAAGTCGGCGTAGTTGCGGAGTTCCTCGATCTCGGCTCGCATGGCTTCGAGAGTCTCACTGTTGAGCTGCTCACCAGCGGCGGGATCGAATCCCGTCGGCGTGGTGTCGCCTTCTTCCATCTCTTCAAGTTCCTCGTCAGTGAGCTCGTCCTCCTGCAGGGCAGACATGACGAAGCCACCGCGACTGTCACGACGAACACCGGCCTCCAGCTCAGCCTGCAAGCGATTGGCGATGTTCTCCAATGTGCTGGACACCGCATAGGTGGATGAGCCGAGACGCTTGCGAATGATGAGCGCAGTCAGGTGACGCTGCGAGTTGGTGAAGGCGAACAGTTCTTCACGCTGGAGGTAGTCATTGACCAGACCGTAAAGCTTGATCTCATCGGGGCTGGGCATGAACTCCACTGTGAGAGGCAGACGTTTGGTGAAGTGGATGTACCTGTCGGCATCCCTGCGAAGGGTGCGCTTACTGATGGCGGCCACTCGATCGACGAGGTCGTCATTGTCGCCAACACCCTTGGTCTTGACGTAGCGCTCGCGGAAGGCATCGAGTGAATAGAAGTAGCCGGGGTCGAATACAGACACCAGGCCATAGAGTTCTTCGAGCCGGTTCTGCAAAGGGGTGGCGGTGAGCAGAAGCGTCTTGCTGGCTTCGCGCACAATGTGGCTGATGGTCTCGGGCGCCTTGTTACGGCCTGTATAGAAGTTGCGAAGGCGGTGAGCTTCGTCGCAAATGACCAAGTCCCACTGGCGCAACAGGCTAGTTTCATGGCGGAGCGCGAACTCGTATGAGCAGATCAGCACCTTGCCACCATCTTGGGCAGTGCGGGCAAGCTGATCATCCTTGAGCTTGGAGTCGAGCAGAGTGCTCGGTATAAGGAACTTTTCCATGAGTTCCTGCTGCCACTGTTGGCGCAGACTGGACGGACAAATGATCAGGATGCGGCGCTTACGCTCGGCCCAGTACTGCGTGATGACGATGCCCGCCTCGATGGTCTTGCCGAGCCCGACCTCGTCAGCCAGGATCACGCCCGGCAGGTACGGGGTCTGCAAAGCAAAGAGGGCCGCATCAATCTGATGCGGCTTGGGCTCCACTTGCGCGTCAAATAGCAGGCCGGCCAGCTTGCCGACGTGATCGCTCGCATAGCTGCGCTGCAGCTCGTGGGCGTAATACTTCGCCTGATGTGCGGTGAGTCTCGACTGGTTGCTCATTCGGCAACTAATCCCGCGACCAGGTCTGGATCGTGCAGTCAGCTTTAGCCACGCAGACACCTCTAACAGAGCCGCAAGCGACCCTGACAATTTGAGATGGCGTGACTGAATGCACTGAACGTCCTCCTACTTATTGAATATTCCCCTCTGAGACCGGCCTCAGCCTATGGCTGCATGCCGACAATTCACCGGAACCCAGGCTCTGAGCGGCGGGGACTCTGATCGACGTCACGGGATTTCGCATCAACCACGACGGATCATCTGGCCCTAATTATACGCCAGCATCGTCCCTCCGACAATGGCACTCGGGCATCCTGACCTGTTTCACTTCGGGCTACCAATCCCATGCAATGCCGTTGATCAACCCACCGTAGAGATCCCGGTTTGGTGGAGCTGAGGGGACTCGAACCCCTGACCCCCTGCATGCCATGCAGGTGCGCTACCAGCTGCGCCACAGCCCCTTATGTGTTGGCCTAGGCCAGCACGGGAGTTAAAAGCATACCCAAAGCGGGGCTGCCGCAATCCTTGCCCCTAGCTGGTTGGCACTCGGTTGGCGTACTCCAGCAGGCGCCAATTGCCACCGGCAGGAGTGGGCACTTCAATCACCGTGGACCACGAGCAGTTGGGCATCACCCAAAACACAGGCCACATGTCTAAAGGCAGATCGAGTAGTGAGGCAACACCTGACATTGCCGATGCTCCGTGAGTTACGCAGACCATGGTTTCGCCCGGCCCTAGGTTCGCAAGCCCCCGATCAACGGCAGCGCGCACACGATGAGCTACTTCAGTTCTCGTTTCGCCGTGAAGCCCCGGGCGAATATTGGTACCAGCAATCCACTGCGCAAGATCTTGGGTGTGTTCGCGTTCAATATCAGCGCGCAGCATCCCTTGCCACACACCAACATCGGTTTCGCGAAGCCCTGCGTCCACAATGATCTCTTTGTCGATCACTGCAGCAAGATAGTTTGCGGTGTCATGCGCCCGCTTGAGGTCAGATGACATAACCACAGCTGGCTTGAGCTTTGCCAACTCAACAGATGCAGCACGCGCTTGTTCAATACCAACTTCATCAAGATCTGAATTAGCCTGGCCTTGAAATCTGCCGCTTGCATTCCAATCGGTTCGACCATGACGCCAAAACACCACGCGACGTGGCTGGGTCACTCAGTTGATCCTTTAACCTCACGTGGCAAATTCACTTCAGCAGGAAGTTCAATCACTGGGCAGTCTTTCCACAAACGCTCAATTGCGTAGTGAATGCGCTCTTCCGCAAGTTGCACGTGGACCACAATGTCGCCGTAGTCAAGCAGGACCCAGCGAGCTTGCTGCTCACCTTCGCGGCGCAGTGGCTTCTCACCCAACTTCAACAAGCGCTCTTCAACCGCATCAACAATTGCCTTGACCTGCGGTTCATTCGCGCCACTTGCCATCACAAATACGTCAGTGATGACGATGGCTTCGCTGACGTCGATCGCAACAATGTCTTGAGCGAGTTTGTCCGAGGCTGCTAGCGCTGCCTCAATTGCCAATTTCTTGGCTGCTTCTGTCGCGCTCAAGATGTTCCTCTCAGGTGGTCAATATTCGGGTTAAGCCTCTCACAGTTGCGGAGCGTCAGATCCCAGCAGGACTTCAGCATCCACGACATAGCTCTTCACTCGCCGAACTTCCTCGGGATACAACTTCAGCGTGATGGCGACCTTTCGCCCGATGAGTGCGCTCACATTTGAATCTGGCACTTGGATCGATGACGGCCCACGAGAACTGATCGGCTGACCAGGGATCACGGTCATCCCGGCGTCAATGAGCGATTCAGTTGCCGCAGCGATCGCAGCCGCAGAGGCACCAGCTGGAGTCAGCACAATGCGTGGGCTCACGGCTTGCCCAGGGGACAGCAAAGTGCGCGAAAAATACTTACGCATAACCGAATTAGTTGCCGCTGGTTTGGCAACGGCAGTTCCTGTTGCTCGCACCTGATCTACTGGCATCGTCACGGAGGTCAACTTCTTGGCTCGAGCATCTGCGCGCACCGCGATGAGTAGGTCGACCAGATCGATATTCGATGCACTAGATCGAGCCATATGACCAAGACTTAGGACCACTTGCCCTGCGTCAGCAGACTTCTCAGGCATATTGATCAATGCCTTCACAATCCACTGATGAATGTCCGATGAAGCCTTCGCTTCTTGCGCAATGACCGGCACAAGCGTTGCGTCATAGAGACCAGTGAGGGCAAGTCGATCGAGCACTAAGGAAATATCTACATCAACGCCAAGTAACTCTTCAATTGCATGCTGACTTTGTAACGTGTCGTTGGCATCTCCGGTGAGGCGCAAGGGAATCCACGTTGGAATTGGCACGAGCAAACCGGAAGGTAGCTGCATGCGAGCGCCATTGGCTTTGCCAATACTTGTTGCGAACAGACCCGAATAAATAACGTGTCGGTCGTCGTCACGAACTTGAATGAGCAGAGTTCGTTGCGTTTTCACAGCTGGCTTCACAACCGGCGTCGTGACTGACGGTCGCGGAGTCGCCGTAGGCTTACCAACTGGTGAACCGGTATTTCCAAGTATCGCTGACAACACGGCACCCGCGGCAACAATCGCGACCACGACTAGCAAGATGATCCAGCGACGAACATGTGATTGATGTTGTGGCATCACATTCCCGCAGGGGTATCGCGATAGAGATTGTGCTCATCAATGTATTGCGCAACATCGATTGGTAGAAGTCCCTCAAGGCTTCGACCCTCTCGCACCCGTTGGCGAATATCGCTCGATGAAATATCTGGAGTCGGCGCCTCAATCACGACAGAATGCCCACTCAACAGCGGACCAGGAGCAACGGTGAATCCAGGTCGACTCACACCAACCATTTGTGCGCGAGCAAGGATTTCTTCAGGGTCTTTCCAGCTCGCAAATTCAGTCAACGCGTCTGCACCCGTAATAAAGAACCACGTGAATTCATCGTCAGGAAATTCCTGCACATATTGGGCTTGCAGATCTGTCAGTGTGTCAACGGTGTAGGTCGGGCCAAGCCGATTGATGTCGACATCTGAGGACGAGAAGTGTTCGTAATCAGCTAAAGCCAAATCCACCATGGCTAAGCGATCCATTGAAGGAGCCAGCGGGCCGGGAATCTTGTGCCAAGAATGACCAGTCGGTACGAAGATGACTTGTTCAAGTTCCAAGGCATTGCGAACTGATGCGGCAGCGATGAGGTGACCTGAGTGGATCGGGTCGAAGGTGCCACCGAAGACGCCGAGGCGTCGGGAAGTCATGGGTGGCTAGTTGTCAACCTTGAGCATCATGGTGACCACAAGCAGGGCGCCGAGAGCTACAAAGGTGAACAAGCCAAAGTAGTAGGGAGAGATTTGATCGCTATGGGCTGCTGCCTCATTTGCAATCGCATTCGAGTTTGCGAAAACACTCATGACTAAATCCTCTCCAAAATAATAAGCATCCCTACTTTAGCGACTTCTACCCTCGGATGTGCCCGTCACCCGTCACTACGTAGGTGGTTGTGGTCAATTCGGCCAATCCCATGGGGCCACGAGCATGTAATTTCTGGGTAGAGATGCCAATTTCAGCCCCAAACCCAAATTCCCCACCATCAGTGAATCGAGTGGACGCGTTGATCATGACGGCTGCAGAATCGATGCCAGCCACGAACTTGGCGGCTGATGCCTGACTATCGGTGACGATGGATTCAGTGTGACCTGAGCTCCAGCGCTGGATATGCGCGATGGCCTCATCAATGGAATCCACCACCCCTGCGGCCAAATCCAAGGTCAGGTACTCAAGTGCCCAGTCCTCATCCGTGACATGCTCGACCGGGATTCCAGTTCCAACAGTGAGGTCATATGCGCGCTGGTCAGCATGCAAGGTCACGCCATTTTGATGGAGTACCGCAGCGGCCAGCGGCAAGAAAGTGTCAGCGATGTCCTTGTGCACGAGCAGGGTCTCAGCCGCGTTGCACACACTTGGACGTTGCACTTTGCTGTTCACGATGATGTTGATGGCCTTTTGAATGTCTGCATCTTTATCAATGTAGACATGACAGTTCCCCACGCCAGTTTCAATGACAGGAACCGTGGAGTTTTCAACCACGTTATTGATGAGCGCAGCGCCACCGCGTGGAATCAATACGTCCACTAATCCTCGAGCTGTCATCAAATGCTTCGTTGATTCGTGAGTCAGCCCAGGCACGAGTTGAATCGCGTCTGCCGGGATACCACGCTCAACAATCGCATCGCGCATAATTTCAACGAGTGCGGTGTTCGTGGTCGCCGCTGATGAAGAACCGCGCAGAAGAGCAACGTTGCCACTCTTTAAACACAATCCAGCCGCATCGACTGTCACGTTCGGACGAGCTTCATAAATCATGCCTACGACACCCATGGGGACGCGTACCTGGCGAATCTGCAAACCGTTTGGCAAGGTGTAACCGCGCACAACTTCACCACATGGATCCGGAAGAGCAGCAACTTCACGAAGTGCATCAGCAATTGCAGCAACTCGACTGTCATTCAATGTCAGACGATCAATGATGCCCTCTGGTGTTTCGGCATCTTGGGCGCGAGCAACATCGATGTCGTTGGCGGCAACTATCTCCGGCGTGCGCGCATCAAGTGCATCAGCAATGGCAAGGATCGCTGCATCTTTTTCATGCCGTGTCAGTTGGCGAACAGCATTGGCTACTGCTCGCCCACGGCGAGCAACGTCGAGTACCTGTTCGCGTTCGTTCGTCATACGCCAAGCCTAATTGCGCAGCAATACAAGATCGTCGCGGTGGACTACCTCACGCTCATATGCAGGCCCAAGTTCCGCGGCCAATTCCTTGGTGGAGCGACCCAGAAGTGGCGGTATTTCAGTTGAATCAAAATTCACCAGACCTCGGGCGATGGCACTGCCTTCATGATCAATGAGATCTACCGGGTCACCGGCAGAGAAATCGCCCTCAACCGCCGTAATCCCGGCTGGCAACAATGATGAGCCTCGCTCAGTGATTGCACGAGCTGCTCCCGCATCTAGGTGCAGTCGCCCGGTTCCTGTGGTGGCGTGCGCCAACCACAACAATCGCGTTGATGAACGCTCACCGGTTGGGGCGAATGCGGTGCCTACTTGGGCCTCACCCAGTGCCTGCTCAACAAGCGCGGCCGAGGTAAGCAACACCGGAATTCCAGCCGAGGTAGCAATGCTCGCTGCTTCCACCTTTGAAGACATTCCGCCAGAGCCAATGCCGGCATCTCCAGTACCACCAATGGTCAGGCTCTGGAGATCTGCTGGTGATTTCACCGACGAAATAAGTTTCGCTCCACCTTGCGAAGGCGGCCCGTCATACAAACCGTCAACATCTGACAAGAGCACCAGCGCATCAGCTTGCACCACATGCGCAACGAGAGCCGCGAGGCGATCGTTATCGCCTACCCGAATTTCTTCCGTTGCAACGGTGTCGTTTTCGTTCACGATTGGCACAACACCAAGTTCAAGTAAGCGGAACAGTGTGCGCTGAGCATTGCCGTAATGCGCACGACGTGTGACATCTTCAGCTGTCAGCAACACCTGCCCCACCGTCAGACCAAACTCGGCAAATGCAGTTGAATATTGAGCAATCAACATGCCCTGACCCACGCTGGCTGATGCTTGCTGTGTTGCAAGATCACGAGGACGCGAAGTTAATCCAAGTACTGGAAAACCTGCAGCAATGGATCCGCTGGATACGAGAACAACTTGATGACCAAGCGAACGCCGCTTGGCTAATTGAGCTACAAGATTGGTAATCGCTTCTTCGTTGATGCCACCATCACGGCGGGTCAGTGATGACGACCCCACCTTGACGACAATGCGCGACGCCGAAGCAATCGCACCTCGTACCTCAGTCGTCATAAACGCTATTGTCCTCATTGCGTTGACGTTCGCCCAGATGTACACGCACATCGGTGCCACGTGGCGAAGCTTCTGAACGAGTATTGGCCTGGATTGATGGGTGCCAATCGAACACAACCGCGTTTTCTTCGGAACCGATCATGACTGCCGTACCAGGCTTTGCGCCCTGCTCAATGAGCTCAGCCTCAACTCCCAAACGAGCCAGGCGATCGCCCAAGTAGCCGACAGCTTCATCATTGCTGAAGTCAGTTTGGCGAACCCAACGTTCAGGGCGTGCGCCGCGTACGCGGAAGCCGTCGATCTCTTGCACCACGGTGAATTCTTCTTCGTTGACCGCGCGTGGAGAAATCACAATGCGTGGAGCAATTTCATGCACCACTGCTGCACGTGCCTTCGCAACGAGCACTGCCATTGCATAGGTCAATTCACGCAAACCCTCGTGGGTTGCAGCAGACACTTCGTACACCTGATAACCGCGTCCAACCAAACTTGGCCGAACGAGCTCGGCCATCGTTCGCCCATCAGGAATATCGATCTTGTTGATTGCCACAATGCGTGGCCGATCAGCAAGGCCGCCATAGAGCTCAAGTTCCTTTTCAATGGCATCAAGATCATCAAGAGGATCGCGACCTGGTTCCAAGGTTGCTGCATCAAGAACGTGCACCAACACGCTGCAGCGTTCGACGTGACGCAGGAATTCCAGACCAAGACCCTTGCCCTGACTTGCACCCGGAATCAAACCTGGAACGTCAGCAACAGTGAAGATGGTGTCGCCAGCGGTGACGACACCAAGGTTTGGCACCAAGGTGGTGAATGGGTAGTCGGCAATCTTTGGGCGCGCAGCGCTCAAAGCCGCGATCATGCTGGACTTACCGGCACTTGGGAAACCCACGAGAGCAACGTCAGCAACTGTTTTCAGTTCAAGAACAACATCGCGGTTATCGCCTGGTTCGCCAATCAACGCAAAACCTGGAGCCTTGCGACGAGGGCTCGCCAACGCTGCGTTACCAAGACCACCGCGACCGCCTTGGGCCAACACGTATGACATTCCAGCGCCCACGAGGTCAGCAAGAATCTTGCCGCTTTGGGTCGTGACAACCGTGCCGGATGGGACCTTGAGGACTACGTCTTTACCTTGGGCACCATGGCGGTTGTTACCCGCGCCTGGTTTGCCGTTGGTAGCTTTTTGATGCGGACGGTGATGGAACTCAAGAAGCGTGGTGACCTGTGGGTCGACTTCAAGAATGATGTCGCCACCCTTGCCACCGTTACCGCCATCTGGGCCGCCAAGGGGCTTGAACTTCTCACGCAGAATCGATGCGCAGCCATTGCCACCATCGCCCGCCTGCGCGTACAACTGCACGCGATCGACGAAGGTGGTCATAACTGATCCTTACGTATGTGACCCGGTGGGGCCAAAGACAAACGAGGCGAGCCGTAGCTCGCCTCGTTCGAAGATTGGTACTGCGCGAAGTGCGAAACTACTGCGCCAGGATGTTCACGACGCGACGACCGCGATGTGAACCGAACTCAACGCGGCCTGCTGAAAGTGCAAACAACGTGTCGTCCTTGCCGCGGCCAACATTGTTGCCCGGGTGGAAGTGGGTGCCGCGCTGGCGAACGATGATCTCGCCTGCGTTGACTTCTTGCCCACCAAAGCGCTTGACACCAAGACGCTGTGAGTTGGAGTCGCGGCCGTTACGGGTACTGGATACGCCCTTTTTGGATGCCATTTAAGTTCACTACTTCCCGGTCGCGATTTCGGTGACCTTGACGGCAGTGAGCTCCTGACGGTGGCCCTGACGACGGCGGTAACCGGTCTTGTTCTTGTACTTCAAAATGTCGATCTTTGGCCCGCGCTTGTGCTCAATGATCTCGGCCGAAACCTTGATCTTGGCAAGAGCTGCGGAATCGGTGGTCACCGAGGTGCCATCAACCATAAGCAAGCAAGGCAATGCAACAGAGGTGCCTGGAGCTCCGGCTACCCGGTCCAGCACTACAACGTCGCCAACTGCGACCTTTTCCTGACGGCCGCCAGCGCGCACAATCGCGTACACCACGTACTCCTACCTCGTAATTCTGCGGTTTCGAACCTGAAACACACGCGGACACAAATGTCCGGGTCCTAAGAGTACGCAAGAGGCACTCAATGGGTCAAACTGGCCCCTAACGAGCGCCCCATGCAAAGCCGCCCCCACCAAGTTTGCGGCCTATTTCCCCAGCAGTTTTGGTCTCTCGATCAATGGCTCCCGCGATTTCCTGGGCCCAACCAAGGCGCATGAGGGCCTTGGTCTCCACTAAGGCCGCTCCTTTGAGGCTGGTGAGCTTTTGTGCCACCAGCAGGCCCATCTGATGGACCTGATCAGCTGGCACGGCATCAGTTGCCAAACCCAGCTCAGCAGCCTCTTGGCCACTGACCCAGCGTGAGGTCATCAACAGTTCCGCTGCTCGGCGCTCCCCCACGATCTTGGGCAACATGTAGGAACTGCCCGCCTCTGGCCCGGTGCCAAGCTCAGTGAAAGGAAAGCGCCAACGGGCGTCATCAGCCGTCAGCACGATGTCAACGTGCAAGAGCATCGTGGCGCCAAAGCCCACGATTGCACCGTGCACCGCAGCAACGATGGGCTTTGGGAAGTTTGCGAGCGCCAGCACCACAGTCTTAATTCCGCGACTGAACTCGCCACTGTCAGTTTCACCCAAAGCAAACAGATCAACACCTGCGCAATACGCGCGCCCTTCACCCTTGAGTAACACCACTTCGACAGTGTCATCAACGGCAGCTTCTTCGAGTGCTGCTGCTAGACCGAAATACGCCTGTGCAGTAAACGCGTTGAGTCGTTCAGGTCTGTTCAATGACAAAACGCGAACTCCATTGACATTGTCAATAAGGAGTTCGCGTTCAGTCGATGTCATTACGCGTCCGCGGAGTCGCTATCTACTGCAACTGCATGGGCAACTTCTTCATACGCAGCTTCATCAGCAGCGGCTTCAGCATGTGCTTCAGCCTTGATTGCTTCAATTGCTTCGTTTGTCACATCTTCTTCAGGTTCCATAGGTGCAACAGTACGCGCTGCAACATCTGCTGGATCGACAGCATTTGCAGGGCGACGGCTCTTTGGTGATTCAAGGTGATCATGCTCATGTAGGTTCACCTTGATACCGCGACCATTACAGGTTTCGCAGTTCGTTGAGAACGACTCAATCAAACCTGAACCAATGCGCTTACGGGTCATCTGAACTAAGCCAAGGCTGGTGACTTCCGCAACTTGATGCTTAGTGCGATCGCGACCTAAACATTCGACAAGTCGACGAAGCACCAAATCTCGGTTGCTTTCCAACACCATGTCGATGAAGTCAACGACGATGATGCCGCCGATGTCGCGAAGGCGAAGCTGACGAACGATTTCTTCAGCTGCTTCAAGGTTGTTACTGGTCACTGTTTGCTCGAGGTTGCCACCTTGACCAGTGAACTTGCCGGTGTTGACGTCAACCACAGTCATTGCTTCAGTGCGGTCAATCACAAGCGAGCCACCTGAAGGCAACCAGACCTTGCGATCAAGTGCCTTTGCGAGCTGCTCATCGATGCGGTACTCAGCAAAGACATCAGTGTTACCAACGTGATGCTCAAGGCGATCAGCAAGATCAGGTGCTACTGCAGTGACATATTCCTGCAAGGTTGCCCAAGCATCGCCACCAGCAACCACCATTTTGTTCACATCTTCATTGAAGATGTCACGAACAACCTTGATCGCAAGATCAGGTTCTCCGTAAAGCAAAGTAGGCGGTGTTGCGTTTTCCGTGCGCGTACTGATGTCAGCCCATTGAGCCTTCAAACGCTCAACATCTTGCACAAGCGCTTCTTCTGGAGCGCCTTCAGCAGCGGTGCGAACGATCACGCCGGCTTCTTCTGGCATAACTCGCTTCAAGATGCTTTTGAGGCGTGAGCGTTCGGTGTCAGGAAGCTTGCGACTAATGCCGGTCATCGAACCGTCTGGCACGTACACCAAGAAACGACCAGGCAAGGAAATCTGACTTGTCAGGCGCGCACCCTTTTGACCAACAGGATCCTTGGTGACCTGCACAAGCACTGGATCGCCCGACTTCATGGCAAGTTCAATGCGCTTTGGTTGACCTTCTAGGCCTGCTGCATCCCAGTTCACTTCGCCTGCATACAGCACCGCGTTACGACCGCGACCAATGTCAACAAACGCAGCTTCCATGCTTGGCAGCACGTTTTGTACGCGACCCAAGTAGACGTTGCCGACGAGTGAACCTGATGAACCGCGCGTGACGTAATGTTCAACGAGAACGCCATCTTCAAGAACTGCAATCTGGGTGCGATCGCCATTTTGACGAACAACCATCACACGATTCACGGCTTCGCGACGTGCCAGGAATTCAGACTCAGTCAAAATTGGTGGACGGCGGCGGCCAGCTTCGCGACCTTCACGTCGACGCTGCTTCTTTGCTTCAAGGCGCGTTGAACCGCGCATTGAAGAAACATCGTCACCCTTGGCACGCGGTTCACGCACCTTGACCACAGTGTTAGGTGGATCGTCAGGCGAAGGCTCAAGATCATCATTTCCGCGACGACGGCGACGACGACGACGGCGAGAGGCCGCCTGCTCTTCGGTTTCGCCTTCAACTGCATCAGCATCTTCTTCAGACTCCGCGCCTGCTTCGTCGCTCGTGTCTGACTCTTCAGTTGACTCGTCATTGCCTTCACCCGTGCGCTTACGACGACCGCGGCCACCGCGACGGCGACGACGACGTGGCTGACCATCTTGGCCAAGTTCATCGCCATCAGCGTTGGCCTCATCAGCTGAATCACCCTCAGTTGCGGTTGATTCAGCGGCCTCTTCGGCACTGACTTCAGCAGGCTTGGCCTTGCCGCGACGGTTATTGGACGACTTCTTGGGCTTTTCGCCTTCTTGGGCCTGGACTGGCTCGGGAGCGATAAACACTGGTGCGACAAAGGCAGCGGCGATTGGCGCGCGGCCACCCTTCGTTACCTTTGCTGGAGCCTGTTCAGCAGCCTGCTCTGTTACCTGTTCTGCGGCCTGCTCAAGGTCAGCCTGTGCTGCTTGAGCCTTGGTCTTGCGTGGAGCGCGTGCTGCCTTCTTCGTTGGTGCCTTGGCAGGCGCCTGTTCAATAACGGCCTCAACCTCAACCGGTGGGCCAGCGGGACGGCTGGCGGCCCGGCGGCGAGTACGTGGAGCAGGGGTGTCTGAATCAGTGGAATTGGGGTTTTCGTTGTCGACCATTGGGTCGAGTCTCCTTCGGTGGCAAATGCAATTCGCCAATCAGGTGTGTCCACCCGAGGGCGACACACAAAGCCATGGGGCTCTTGGCTCTCGCTAACCGCGGTCAAGGGCGAAGGGGTCTCCTACGCCTTGGCCATCGGGGGCAAGTGGTCCCTGCGCCAGCCGGGTCACCCTTACAGGGGTGGGCGGCACGAGGTCAGCCACTCGCCGCAGCGCGGCAAGAACATCGTCAGGTCGTACAGCGGGAGTGCTATGCCGAACAACCAAGGTGAGTATCGCACACTCTGGATCGCCAGGAGTCGCCTCGTGATCCAGGACTTGCGCAAATACGACCGCTGAGCGGGCATCAAAGGTGCGAATTCCGGTTTTCATGAGGCGTTCTACGAGGACTTCACCTTGCGACATGAACAGTTCAACCACCTTGGCGAGCTCTTCTTGCCCCACACCGGGGAATTCCAGGCGCCACTGGCTGGCCTCTAATCGAGCAGCGAAGTCGGGCGTGTTTGACACCACTGCATCCACGATGTCTAGGCCAGGCGGCAAGGCTTCATCAAGGGCCAGGCGGATTCGATCGGGATCGCACTGGACCGTCACACCAATCTCGATGTACTCAGCCTCACTTGCCGTTCCAGTCGGAGCAGCGTTGTTGTACGAAACCTTTGGGTGGGGAGAGAAACCTGTGCTGAATGCAATGGGCACATTTGCGCGACGCAAGGCACGTTCAAAGGCTCGTTGAAAATCGCGATGTGAAGAAAAACGTAAACGACCGCGCTTGGCGTATTTCAGACGCAGCTTTTGAACGGTTGGTGCGAAGTCGCGCACCGGAGCGGTACGTGCCACTTAGTTCACCACGCTTGGGCGCACGATTGGCATCGGTAGTTCAGTGATGCCAGTTGGACCAACTTGAATGTCAGTACCCATTTGATCGCAAACGCCACAATCCGTGCACGGAGTCCAGCGGCAATCGCCAACCCCAGTTTCTGCAATAGCTGCCTGCCAGTCTTCCCAAAGCCATTCGGAATCCAGGCCAGAATCAATGTGATCCCAAGGCAACACTTCAGTTTGTTGACGTTCACGGGTCGTGAACCAATCAACATCAACACTCTCGTCAGCGAAGGCCACTTCAGCGGCACTCATCCAACGGTCATAGGAGAAGTGTTCGCTCCAGCCATCAAAACGTGCACCATCTAGCCACGCCTGATGAATCACTTTGCCAACGCGGCGATCCCCTCGTGAAAGCAAACCTTCAACGATTCCAGGCTTTCCATCGTGGTAACGCATGCCAATTGCCTTGCCGAATTGCTTATCAGCGCGAATTGCATCCTTTAATTTACGAAGGCGCGCATCGGTTGTTTCATGATCAAGTTGTGCAGCCCATTGGAAAGGCGTGTGTGGTTTTGGAATGAAGCCACCAATGGAAATCGTGCAACGGATGTCTTTCGTGCCTGCAGCCTCGCGGCCTGCACGGATAACTTCGCGAGCAAGCGCTGCAATCTGTAGAACATCTTCGTCTGTTTCTGTCGGCAGACCACACATGAAGTACAACTTCACCTGGCGCCAACCCGCTCCATAAGCAGTAGAAACCGTGCGAATGAGATCTTCTTCAGTGACCTGCTTATTGATGACATTACGCATGCGCTCACTGCCACCTTCAGGTGCGAAAGTCAGACCACTTCGGCGACCATTGCGAGAAAGTTCATTTGCGAGATCAATATTGAATGCATCAACACGGGTACTTGGCAAGGAAAGCGAGGTTTGATCGCCTTCGTAGCGGTCAGCCAAAGCCTTTGACATCTCTGCAATTTCAGAGTGATCCGCACTTGAGAGCGAAAGCAAACCAATTTCTTGGTAGCCGGTTTTACACAAACCGTTGTCAATCATTTCAGCGACTGTCGAGATGCTGCGCTCGCGCACTGGACGAGTGATCATGCCTGCCTGGCAAAAGCGGCAACCGCGAGTACATCCACGGAAGATTTCCACGCTCATGCGCTCATGCACAGTTTCAGCAAGCGGAACGAGTGGCGCCTTTGGGTATGGCCACGCATCAAGGTCCATGAGTGTGTGCTTGGCAACGCGCCATGGCACATCAGGATTCGTTGGCACTACTCGCTGGATTCGACCGTCTGGCAAATATGAAACGTCATAAAACTTGGGAACGTAGGCAACACCTGACGTGGCAATTGAAAGCAACAAGCCATCGCGCCCACCTGGCTGACCATCGTTTTTCCACTGCTGCACTAACTCAGTGAGCTTAAGGACGGCTTCTTCTCCGTCACCAATCACTGCTGCGTCAATGAAATCTGCAATGGGTTCAGGGTTGAAAGCGGCGTGACCGCCGGCAATCACGACTGGATGATCAATAGTGCGATCTTTGGCATACACAGGGATACCAGCAAGGTCAATTGCCGTGAGCATGTTGGTGTAGCCAAGCTCGGTTGAAAATGACAGTCCGAAAAGATCGAAATCGCCGACGGATCGATGCGCATCAACAGTGAACTGTGGAACGCCCGCTTCGCGCATGAGCTTTTCTAGATCTGGCCAGATGGAGTACGTGCGTTCAGCTAATGCATTTGGAAGCTCGTTAATCACTTCGTAGAGGATCTGGACACCTTGATTGGGTGCACCAACCTCGTAGGCATCGGGATACATGATCGCCCAGCGAACATCAGTTGATTCCCACGGCTTGACTACTGCATTGAGTTCGCCGCCAACGTACTGAATTGGCTTGGACACCATAGGCAGGAGCGCTTCAATCTCATTGAAGATCGAAGCACCTTTTACACGCGCATCCATGACAGTCACTTGGGAAGTCTACTTGCCTTTCATTTAAGGCAATTGCTGCTGGCTGTGGAGACGAATGTTCTCCAACAGCCCAATGGCTATCCAGGTGGCCATCATCGACGTGCCTCCGGCCGAGACAAAGGGCAACGGAACTCCTGTGATCGGCATGATGCCCAGGGCCATGCCAATGTTTTCAAACATCTGGAAGGCAAGCCAAGCCACGATGCCGGTTGCCACCAATCGGCCATACATGTCGTCAGCCTTCATCGCGATCACCACCGCCCGCCATAGCACGATGGTAAGCAACAGAATCAAAATGGCAGCACCGATGAACCCCAGCTCTTCGCCAGCAACTGTGAAAATGAAGTCACTTTCATTCACGGGGACAAAGCGCCCTTGGGTTTGTGGGCCATGGAATAACCCAAACCCAAACCAGCCGCCGCCACCTATCGCGATGCGCGCCTGAGTTGAGTTGTAGGCGATAGATCCGGCATCAGCGGTCGGATTGATAAATGAGGTCAGTCGATCTACTTGGTATTGCTTGAGCAGGCCCAGCTGAATGGCTAACAGAATGCCAACCACGGTGCTGACTAAAAGGCCCGCGACCCACTTCGTTCGCGCACCACTGACGGCAATCACCGCCAAGGTGACCGAGCCCAGGATTAACACACTGCCCGTGTCGTTCTGCAACAAAATAATGAGCAGCGGGATAACTGCAACGATGAGTGCTAAACGAACATCTTTATCTTTTGGTTCTTCATTCGCTCGATCTTTCTCCGCCAAAATCACAGCCATCATCAAGATGACGGCAATTTTCATAAATTCAGAGGGTTGAATCGTGAAGCCGCCTGGCAGCTGAATCCAGGCTCGAGCTCCCGCGATTTTTGTGCCAAGACCTGGAACGAATGGGAGCAGCAACGTAAATACAGAGACGATATAAATTACTGGCGTGTAAGCGCGCAGCCATCTGTGTTCTAAGCGTGAAGCGATGAATCCCAAGATGAGGGCAAGAACCACGTTGATCAAGTGCTTCTTGAGATACGACTGAGGATCAGTTGGTGACGCTAAATCAGCCTTGCTAGCAGACCACACCAATAGTGATCCCAAGACAGTGGCGGCACCCGCCGCTGCAAGCAGCACCCAGTCAAGGTCGCGAAGGTAATCGCCACCTTGGCGAGATGGAAAGGAGCGCTGATCACTAGACCTCATGGTCGAAAGGAAACTCATCCGCGCACTCCCGAATTCTTACCCTTAGGCGCAACTGGTGTGCCGTCTGTTCGAACCTTAGGGAGTTCAAGCTTCGGAGCGCCACCAACCAAGACGCTCTTTGCTGGGTTCACTGATTTTCCGTTCACTCCAAACAGCGCTTCATAAATTTTTCGCACGCTTGGCCCGGATGTTTTCGAACCCGTGCCACCTTCGGTCACCATCATCACTACCGCGTACTTCGGATTATTCGCTGGTGCAAATGATGCGAACCATGATGTCGAAACCTTGTTACCCGTGACCTGCGCTGAGCCTGTTTTCGAAGCCACTGGAATCTGTGCAAGTGGGAAGCCAGCGAATGGCGTTTCACCTGAACCACGCAAGGTCACACCCGGTAGTGCGCGCTGCAAAAACGCGATGGTTGATTTCGGCGCTGCGACAGTTGACTTCACCACTGGCTTGAAGGATTCAATAACTTTGCCTTCAGGCCCAACTATTCCTTTCACCACCTGAGGTTGATAGACAGTGCCGCCGTTTGCAATCGCCGAATAGACCATGGCCATCTGCAATGGGGTGACAGCGGTGTCACCCTGGCCGATAGCAGCATTCAGTGCGTCGCCCTCACGCCAACGGAAACCGTCAGCACAGTTTTCCTTATCAAGCGCGGTGTAGAAATCAGCAAGCTTTGGGTTGGTCTTTCGGGTTTCTGAATATCCATCAAGTGCATTCGCGCACCAACTGTCTTTCTTGGCATCCCAGTTTTCAGCCTTGAACAATCGGCTTGCCACACGTCCGTTTGATTCACCTGGCAGATCGACACCCGTTTTTGTACCAAGACCAAAGGACTTCGCCATGTTCGCGATTGGGTCTGGTGCAGTGCGATCAGCATCCAATCCACCACCGCGCTTCCACATGGTGTCAGCGATGCTATAGAAGACGGTGTTGCACGACACTTCAAGTGCCCGCGCAAGTGAAATTGTTCCGTAGCCTTTAGATTCGAAGTTACGGAAGGTCTGATTACCAGCCTTGTATTGCTCTGGGCATCCGTAATACCCACCAAGATTCATGTTGGACGCACCAGCAGCCGCGGTACTCACCACCTTGTAGGTAGAACCTGGCGCAAACGTTCCCTGAATAGCGTTCGAAGACAACGAATCAGATCGCTTCAATTCGTTGTACTGCTTGCTCGTGACTCCGCCTACCCAAATTGCTGGATCGTATGTTGGGTAACTGGCCATCGCCAGAACATTTCCATTAGTCACATCTATGACCACAGCCGCACCCGACTTACCTGGATAGCCTTGCGATCGAGCCCGCTGCACGGCATTTACCAATTGAGACTCAACAACAGCTTGCAGCCGTGCATCAATAGTCGAGACCAAATAATTACCTGGCGTTGCGGCGTTGTCACCGAGTTTTTCGGTGACATTTCCCGACGTGTCAATTGCCAGTGATGTCACCTCTGGCTTGCCACGAAGGGTGTCGTCGTATTGAGCCTCTAGACCCGATCGACCAACGACGTCTGTCCGCCGAAGTCGGTCATAAGCATCTGATCTTCCTTGAGCCTCAAGCTGGGACTCAGTAACTGGCCCAAGATAACCAAGAATGTGTGCGGCATTCACACCAAAAGGTGCGGGATAAATGCGATTGGCATGCAGTTGAGCACTCACACCAGTGAAGTCGGTCGAACGCTCCATGATGTTGATTGCAGTTTGCGTATCAATGCCGTTCGCGACGGGCACTGGTTGATAAGCAGATCCGTTCCAACACACAGGGGGTGATTTGGCGCCCTCAGTGCCACAGGTTTTCAGCCGGTCCTTGATTTTTTCAACTGGGGTATTCAGCAATAGAGCCAATCGATTCAAGACTGCTTCACCATCATCTTTTTCGCGTGACAAGGTCACACGATCAACAGTTACTTCCAGCGTTGTGCGGTTGGAAACGATAGGCCGACCAGCTTGATCAAGGATCAGCCCACGAACGGCAGGTCGAACGATTTCTCGCACAGAGTTATTCGCCGATGCCGAGGAATACTCGGCGGCTTCCATAACTGAAATATAGAAAAGTCGAGCAAATAATGTGATCACCAATGAGAAAACCAAGACGCCGAGCACCATGAGACGCAGCATTGAGCGGTCACGCACTGCAGCCTCCATTCACTTGGCACTGGTTTCCTTGGAACTGTGACTCATCGCAGGTCACCGCGGTTCCATTGACGCTCCCTATGATCATCACTTTGCAACCTCAGGAGTGAACTTCTTCACCACCCACACCAAAGGCATCACGACAATGGGAGCTAAAAACCCGGCATAGATGGCACCGCTGAGAATCAGCCCCGCCATATTCCCCCACACCACGGTGGGTTGCCCAAGCACCGAATCGATGACGCCTCGAGCCAGGATCACTGCACCAACAGTGCCTGCTGTCAGGCCAATCAGGAGCGGCACGGTGCGATCACGTGGGTCAAGAAGTCGACCTGCAAAGAATGCGGCTGCCATAAACAGCAGAGCATTGACCCCGATCACACCTTCAGTTGATGGCGCAAGGTCCACCAAAATGCCTGCAGCGAAGCCGTACATCATGCCGACTTCCCAGCCGTAGGCCAGAGCAACTGCAATCACCGAAACCAGGATCAAATCCGGAGTGGATCCTGGCAATCCCAAGCGACCAAGAAACGCATTTTGAAAGAGAAAGGCAACGAAGAATGTCACCACCAAAATGATGACTTGGCGCGCCCACATCAGGATGCCTTTGGCGAAGGAGCCGGAGTGACATCTGACCAACCCGCGCCTCGAGAAGATGACGGCGTAGGAGTTGGCGTAGGAGTTGGCGACTTTGGGCGATCAGGCAGAACAGAATCACGTGGATCAGTACGTGGCGGACGCACCACGACACCAACAACGCTTAATGCAGACATTCGTGCGAATGGTTTGATCGTTGCTACACGTGTGAGCTGACCTGCAGTGCCACGCACTTCAGTTACTTCGCCGATCGGAATACCCGGGGCGTAAGGCTTACCGTTCTTAGAACCAAACGTGACCAATGCTGCACCGATTTCTACGTCAGCTAAAGGATCCAACATCTGAAATTCCAGTGAGTTCTGGTCGCCAGTTCCAGAAAGAATGCCGACCTCTTGGCTGCCGGCGATACGGGCACCAACGGACATCGACGGATCAACGATCAGCATGACCGTGGATGTCGTGCGATGTACTGCCGATACTCGACCAACGAGTCCATCTGCATTTATTACTGACATGTCACGCTCAATGCCATCTTGCGTGCCAATATCGATGGTGACTGTCCAACTAAATTCTTGTTCTGGTCCAACAGCGATCACTTCAGCTGGTGTGATGCGGTAGCGACCCGCGCCTGCAACACGAAGTAATCCATCAAGTGCATTTGCACGAGCACGATCTTCGGCACTGCGACGAACCAAATCACTCAGCGCCTGATTTTGCGCTTGCAACTCGCTGATTTTTTCGCGCTGATCACCCCAAGTTCCCCACCAGTCGCCTATAGCGAGCACTGGAGAAAACACGGTTGCTCCAGCGCGTTCAATACCGCCAAGCGCTGTGCCCACGACGGAACGGAACGTTGCAAACGGACCTTTCCCGCCGCGCAAATCAAGGATTGCGAAGGTCAAACTGATCACAATGAGTACGGCGATGACCACTCGAGCGCGGCGCTGAAACATCGTGAATGCACGGCAGGTCTATTGACCAGCCGCCCTATCGCCGTGGCTCGGAAACGAGAACTGCTTGCAAGGCGTCGAATTCCTCAACGCACTTACCTGAACCAAGCGCAACGCAATCCAATGGACGGTCTGCGATAAGAATTGGCATGCCTGTTTCATGTCGCAACCGCTCATCGAGGCCACGAAGGAGAGCGCCACCACCAGTGAGCACAATGCCGCGGTCCATGATATCACCGGAAAGCTCAGGTGGTGTGCGGTCAAGGGTTGCTTTCACAGCAGCAACAATCGCGTTGACTGGTTCGTCGATTGCTCGACGAATTTCTTCAGCAGACACCACGATGGTGCGAGGCAAACCTGTAATCAAATCTCGACCACGAATTTCTGCATGTGGTTCATCTGGCATAGGGAAAGCAGAGCCAATTGCCATTTTGATTTCTTCAGCGGTGCGCTCACCCAGCATCAATGAGTACTCACGCTTTACATAATTGATGATGGCGTTATCAAGCTCGTCGCCGCCAACGCGCGCGGACAAACTCGTGACAATGCCGCCAAGGGAAATCACAGCAACTTCAGAAGTACCGCCACCAATATCAACAACCATGTTGCCCGTTGGTTCGTGCACGGGCAGGCCCGCGCCAATTGCCGCGGCCATTGGCTCTTCAATGATGAACACTTTGCGCGCACCAGCTGCGTAACCGGCATCTTTCACCGCACGTTGTTCAACACCAGTGATACCTGACGGAACGCAAATAATCAGACGCGGCTTAGCCAAATGACGACGACGATGCACCTTTTGAATGAAGTAACGAAGCATGCGCTCAGTGGTGTCGAAGTCTGCAATCACGCCATCTTTGAGTGGCCGAATCGCCACGATATTGCCCGGGGTGCGACCGATCATGCGCTTGGCCTCGGAGCCAACAGCCAAGATGCCGCCAGTGTGATTGTTGATCGCTACAACGGAAGGCTCATTGAGCACAATTCCGCGACCGCGCACGTAGACCAAGGTATTGGCCGTGCCTAGGTCGACGGCCATATCGCGGCCGACGAACGAAGACGAAGCTGAAGCCATGGGGAAGTGGCCCTTTCCAAAGTGGTCGAATTGCCTATCTTACGCACCTGCCCGTGATTAGGCAGCACCGTCAATCCGGGCTGCCCGAGCTACTTCGAGCTCGCGCAGGCGAGTTTCGAGGCGATCGGCCACCTCCGGTGAGGCGTCAAGGGCATATGCGGCGGTGACCACGGCACCAAGATCGGCCCGATAATCGTGACCAAGGCTTTTGAAATCCCCTGGCTTCACATCGGTGGCATAGAGCACGTCTACGAGCACCTGCGCCCAAGTCACGACCGGCTTCCACGTCATCTCTTCGGGGATATTGCGGCCTCGAGGCTTATTTGGCTTAAGCCAAAATGGGCACTCATTGAGCAATTCAGGGCGAAAACGCACCACAGGATCGCCGTCATGCTCCAAGAACCACACGCGTGGGCGATTTGTCAGGTCTGTAGGTATTTGTGATGGATTGTCGACGGTGATGGAAGAATCCGCGCAACGTGCATGGAACTCATCTGCAACCTTGCCGCCTGGGGTGCCGACCCACAACGCTTGAGCGATCCCATACGCATCGAGATCAAGCAGACCCGCAGGAACAGCGGCTTCTTGCACCTTGGCGCCCAGGCTTTCGCCATACAGCAGCAAGCGAGGTTTGGTTGGTCGATCACGCAGCTCAGCAACGATCGCATCAAGAAGTTCGCGCTGGGTTTGTGATGCGATCGCGACCTTGCCCAATGACAAGAATGACGGGAGCAATCCATAACCAATAGCAACGGATGCCGCATCACCATGAGTCAAGATTTCCAACACATCGACAGGAGTGCTGTTGGCATACCCCGAACCAGCAGGTGCCTGAATCAAAAGATTCGCGCGATCAAAGGCCCCAGTGCGATGCAGCTCTTCCATCGCGAGCTGAACGCGCTCGGCAACTGTTGGTGCAGAATCCACACCAATAAATACGCGCACAGGTTCGATCACACGAGCGTTTCCAGTTACGAATTCCACATCTTCGGCAGAAGTCACCGTTCCTACGAAACGTGCACCTTCTCGACCAAGGGTCTGATGTGGAACAGCCGACGCGGCAGATCCTGTAACCAATGGATCAGCAGGTGCATCCGCGAAACCTGGATCAAGCGCGCGACTTTTATCAGCGAGACCAGCAAATACGTTGCCCGCTGCATACTTTCCAGCAACGCCAGCAACAGCGAAAATTCCTGCTGTAGCAACAAGTGCTGCGGGAATGCGTTGCGGGCGGCGAGCTGCAGCAATCAACAGATCAACACCAACGCCCGAGAGCGTTCCGGTTAATCCACCAAGCGCGCTGGGAAATGCATCTCGCACCTTTGTTGGCCACGGCACGAGAGTTGCCCCACGCGCTTTGGCACCAACAACTCCGCCAACCGTTGTACCTAAACCAAGTCCAAGCACGGAGGGACGCATGATTTATAGACCTGGGAAGAAGAGCGCAATTTCGCGTGCTGCAGATTCAGGTGAATCTGAACCGTGGGTCACGTTCTCTTGCATTTCAGTAGCCAGGTCACCGCGAATGGTGCCTGGGTTGGCGGCTGCTGGGTTTGTTGCACCCATCATGTTGCGCCACTGAACGATGGCAGCTTCGCCTTCGATCACTGCGGCAACAAGCGGTCCGCCGGTGATGAAATCAACCAAGTTCTTGAAAAATGGCTTGTCAGCGTGCTCGCCATAGTGAGCTTCTGCAATTTCCTTTGGCAAGGTCCGCATTTCAAGAGCAACAATCTTGAAGCCCTTACGCTCGATGCGAGCGAGTACTTCACCGACAAGACCACGTGCGACGCCATCAGGCTTAACCAACACCAGGGTGCGCTCAGACATGTTGCTCCTTATTCAAGAAATTGATGAAGTTCTAGCCTACCGGTGGATTTTGGGTTGCCCTCTCGGCCTTGAGTAGGTCCATACGACTGCCTTGATGAATGGCCACGTACCAAAGCACCACAAAAATCCCACCCATCACGAACATGAGCGGCACGAGGAAACCAAGGGCCAGTACCGGAATTTGCAAAAGCCAACCAAAGGTCAATCCCCATGGGCGACGCAGAGTTCCCACTGCCAAGAAGAGCACAACCATCAGAGTGAATCCAAGAGTGAAAATCAACCCGGTATTGCTGTGATCGCCATTGGTTCCGGCGACTACTACGCCCAAGAACACCACGATGGCTTCAAGACTCAATGTTGCTGAACAAAGCACCTTCACTGAGGATGCCGCCTTCCTTTTTGCATCAACTGCTTTGCTTCACCAACCAGAACGACAGAACCTGTGACAAGCACTCCGCCACCGCCGTACACAGCGTCGGCTTCAGCAAGGGTTACCGCGCGATCTAAGGCTTCCGAAAGATTCTCTGCAACCTGAACACGATCCTCACCAAAAACTTCATTCGCGATCAATGCCAATGCATCGGCTGACATTGCGCGCGGTGAGGTCGGCTCAGTAATGATGACTGTCGAAAGGATTGGTTCCAGAGGAATCAAGAAATGCATGGGATCTTTATCTTCAAGTACACCGATGATGCCGATCAACGTTGCGAATTCAAATGAATCCTCGAGCGCATGCGCAAGCGCCACAGCACCAGCTGGGTTGTGTGCAGCATCAACAACAACTGTTGGCGTGCGACGCACAATCTCCAAACGCCCCGGTGAAGTTACTTGATCTAAGCCAGCACGAATCACATCATCTTCAACTGGCGGCTTGCCTGCACCCATAAATGCTTCAACTGCACACAAGGCAACTGCAGCATTGCGCGCCTGATGTTCACCAAACAGGGGTACGAATACCTGGTCAATTTGCCCACCAATACCAAGCAAACTCAGCATTTGTCCGCCCACTGCAATCTGGCGATCAACGACACCAAAATCAACGCCCTCACGGAAGGCAATCGCACCAACTTCAGCAACACGCGCGCTCAAAATCGCTGCTGCTGCTTCATCCTGACCAGCAAGAACTGCATAGGAGTCAGGCTTGATGATGCCAGCTTTTTCGGCAGCGATCTCTTCGATGGTGTCACCTAGATAGTTTTGGTGATCAAGGGCAATTGGAGTAATCACACAAACTTGGCCATGAGCCACATTCGTGGCATCCCACGATCCACCCATGCCAACTTCAATGATCGCAACATCTACAGGCGCATCAGCAAAGGTGGCGAACGCCAAAGCAGTCATCACTTCAAAGAATGAGAGTTGTGGGCCACCATCAGCAAGGGAATTGGAATCAACCATGTCGATATATGGAGCAACGTCGTTCCAGACATGTAAGAAGCGATCTGCATCGACTGGCTCACCATCAAGGCAGATTCGCTCACGTGGATCAATCAAATGCGGCGAGGTGAATAAACCAGTGCGAAGCCCATAAGAGCGCAGCATGATTTCGATCATTCGAGCAGTCGAGGTTTTGCCATTCGTGCCCGTCACGTGAATCACAGGGTAGGCGGTTTGTGGGTCACCCAAGAGCGTGGTCAGTGAGGCGATGCGAGAAAGCGAGGGCTCAAGCTGACTTTCTGGCCACCGACCCAGCAGGTTTCGCCAGACCTCACTTAGGGCACTGGACTCTGCTTCACTGGAACGGCTCACGACGTAGCAGTCTATGGAGCCTTGGGTCGCTAATAAGATTGCCCACCATGACCGGCACCCGCGTACCTGAAAAGCCCACCCTCGACGGCATTGAGAATCGATGGGCCGGCGTCTGGGATAGCCAAGGTCACTACACCTTCGATCGCACCAAGACCCGCGAGCAGGTTTTCTCCATCGATACCCCTCCACCAACCGTGAGTGGATCCCTCCACGTTGGTCACGTGTTTTCGTACACCCACACCGACTGCATGGCTCGCTATAAGCGCATGCGCGGGTTTGAGGTCTTCTACCCGATGGGATGGGATGACAACGGCCTGCCAACAGAACGCCGCGTGCAGAACTTCTATGGCGTTCGTTGCGATCCAAGCCTTCCGTACGACCCAGACTTCACTCCCCCAGCAACTCCAGATGCCAAGCAGCAAATTCCGATCAGCCGCAAGAACTTCATTGAACTATGTGAGCAGCTCACCGTTGAAGATGAGGTTGTGTTTGAGGATCTGTGGCGTCGCCTTGGGTTGTCAATCGACTGGTCGCACACTTACCAAACCATTGGGCGCAATTCACAGCAGGTTAGTCAGCTTGCCTTCCTTCGTAACTTAAAGCGCGGCGAGGCCTACCAAGCAGAAGCGCCAACGTTGTGGGACGTCACCTTCCGCACAGCAGTTGCTCAAGCTGAACTCGAAGACCGCGAACGCCCAGGTGCGTACCACCGCATTGGCTTCCCAACCACAGCAAACCCACAAGAGAAGGTCTTCATTGAGACCACTCGACCTGAATTACTTGCTGCGTGTGTTGCTTTGGTTGCGCACCCAGATGATGAGCGCTACCAACCACTTTTCGGCACCACGGTCACCACACCACTGTTTGAAGTTGAAGTGCCAGTTCTGGCTCACACACTTGCTGATCCTGAAAAGGGTTCGGGCATTGCGATGATTTGTACGTTCGGCGACCTTACTGACGTGATCTGGTGGCGTGAACTTCAACTGCCAACACGACCAATCATTGGCTGGGACGGCCGCATCATTGGTGAAGTTCCTGAATGGATTGCGACTGAGTCAGCAATCGCGCAATACGAACACATTGCTGGCGCAACGAGTCACACAGCCAAGGAACGCATCGTTTCTCGCTTGAATGAAAATGGCGACATTGTTGGCGAACCACGCGAGATCACTCACCCAGTGAAGTTCTTTGAAAAGGGCGATAAGCCTCTGGAAATCGTCACCACTCGCCAGTGGTACATCACCAATGGTGGTCGCGATCCAAAGCTTCGCGCTGATCTTGTTGCTCGGGGCAGCGAACTCAAGTGGCACCCAGCGCACATGAAGGTGCGTTATGAAAACTGGGTTGAGGGCCTCAACGGTGACTGGCTGATTTCGCGTCAGCGTTTCTTTGGTGTGCCTATTCCACTCTGGTATCGCTTGGATGCAGAAGGCAATCCAATCTACGACGAAATCATGATGCCGCAGGAAGCTGATCTGCCTATCGACCCAAGCACTGATGTGCCCGCTGGCTTCGCTGAAGATCAGCGCAATGCACCTGGTGGCTTTATGGGTGATCCGGATGTCATGGATACCTGGGCTACCTCTTCGCTCACCCCACAGATTGCCGGTGGTTGGGAGCGCGATCCAGACCTTTGGGCTCGGGTTTCACCAGTGGATGTGCGCCCACAGGCTCACGAAATTATTCGCACTTGGCTGTTCAGCACCGTGGTGCGTAGTCATTTGGAAGACAATCGATTGCCGTTCTTGAACGCTGCCATCTCTGGCTGGATCCTTGATCCAGATCGCAAGAAGATGAGCAAGTCAAAGGGCAACGTGGTGACACCTATGGGCTTGCTTGATGAATACAGCGCGGATGCCGTTCGCTACTGGGCTGCATCAGGCCGACCAGGCACTGACACTGCGTTTGATGTTGGCCAAATGAAGATTGGTCGCCGTCTTGCGATCAAGATTTTGAATGCAAGCAAGTTCGTGCTTGGTTTACATGCGACTCAAAATGATGCTGCGATTACCGAAGCCGTCGACAAAGCGTTGTTGGCGCAATTAGCCAAGACTGTTGAGCAGGCAACCAATGCCTTCGAAGATTTCAACTATGCACGCGCGCTAGAAGTTGCTGAGAGCTTCTTCTGGAATTTCACAGATGACTACGTGGAGCTCGTAAAGGTTCGTGCATATAGCGAGACTGATGTTGCTGGTGCAGCGTCTGCCAAGGCAGCTTTGGCAACCACCCTTGATGCGCTCCTGAAGCTCTTTGCACCATTCCTGCCGTTTGTCACCGAAGAGGTGTGGAGCTGGTGGCAAGAGGGCACCATTCACCGTTCACCTTGGCCAGATGCCGCTGCACTGGCAAGGCTTGCTGGTGATGGCGATGCAGCCATGGTTGCTGATATTGCTGAAGCACTCTCACAGATTCGAAAGTCGAAGTCTGATGCGAAAGTAAGCATGCGTGCAGCTATTGAAACAGCAACGATCGCTGCTAACGATCAAGTTGTGGGTCGCTTGAAACTTGCCGCCAAGGATCTTCAGGCTGCCGGCTCGATTGAATCCTTGAACTTTGCTTCTGCCGAACACATCGAAGTATCAGTGGTTCTTGCACCTGTTGAGCAATAGTTCAATCGCCTTGTAGCTGCTCTGGAATGCCCCCCAGAAATCCCAGAGCAACTACAAGGCGACACCCGCCAAGGTAGCAATGTCTGGTGATCGAGGGACGACTTTTATTGGCCATGTTCGGACATCAATCGATATGTCCGAACAGGTAAATCAGGCCAAGCTCACGTCAAAATTACGCTGACTTTTCTTCGCGCTCTTCTTCGCGAGGCACCAATGTTGGGTTCGCATTTTCGCGCACCACTGCATCAGTAATGATGACCTTGCCGATGTCGGTACGGCTAGGCACGTCATACATCACATGCAGCAACACTTCTTCCAAGATTGCGCGCAGCCCACGAGCACCAGTGCCACGAGCCAATGCTTGATCAGCAATTTCATCAAGTGCTGCTGGCGTGAACTCAAGTTCAACATCATCGAGATCAAAGAGCTTCATGTACTGCTTGACGAGCGCGTTCTTTGGCTCACTCAACACCGCCACAAGCGCTGCACGATCAAGCTTGTTTACTGCAGTGAACACTGGAAGGCGGCCAATAAATTCAGGGATCATGCCGAACTTCAACATGTCTTCTGGCATCACATGGCTGTAGATGTCAAGATCATTGGCATCAACATCTGAGCGCTCTTCACCTAAGTGATCAAAGGTGAAGCCCAAGGACTTCTTACCAAGGCGCTGTTCGATGATTTTGTCGAGTCCAGCAAAAGCTCCGCCAACAATGAACAACACATTTGTGGTGTCGATCTGAATGAACTCTTGATGCGGATGCTTGCGACCACCCTGTGGTGGAACTGAAGCTGTGGTGCCTTCGATGATTTTCAATAGCGCTTGCTGAACACCTTCACCTGAAACGTCGCGGGTGATTGACGGGTTTTCACTCTTGCGAGCAACCTTGTCGATTTCGTCAATATAAATGATGCCGGTTTCAGCCTTCTTGACGTCATAGTCGGCAGCCTGAATCAACTTCAGCAGAATGTTTTCAACATCCTCACCGACATAACCAGCTTCAGTAAGCGCAGTTGCATCAGCAATCGCAAACGGGACGTTCAACATGCGTGCAAGCGTTTGAGCAAGAAGGGTCTTGCCTGAACCAGTTGGGCCAAGCAACAAAATATTGGATTTTGCTAATTCAATAGCATCATCTTTAGCATTCTCGCCAGCTTGCACACGCTTGTAGTGGTTGTACACCGCTACAGAAAGCGCTTTCTTAGCAACCTCTTGGCCGATGACGTACTGATCCAGGAATTCAAAGATGTCGCGTGGCTTAGGAAGTTCACCAAGGCCAAGTTCAACGGCTTCGCTAAATTCTTCTTCGATGATCTCATTGCATAGATCAATGCATTCGTCACAGATATAGACGCCTGGACCAGCGATGAGCTTTTTAACCTGCTTCTGGCTCTTTCCACAGAAAGAACACTTGAGCAGGTCTCCGCTCTCGCCAATGCGTGCCACGCCTATGCCCTTTCAGAAGTTCGCGATCCAACCACGCTGACGCTACCTTGCTGAAGCCCTTTGCGCAGAAATAACACGCAGTGGGCTGCAACCCATGTGCAGGTTGTGGCGATTTAGGCCTTACGTGACGCGATGACCTGATCGATCAGACCGTATTCCTTGGCATCAGCCGCAGTCAGGATCTTGTCGCGATCAATGTCTTTGGCTACCTGCTCAGGCGTGCGGCCTGTGTGGTGAGCTAACAGGCCTTCCATCTCTGCGCGCATGCGAAGAATTTCATTGGCCTGAATTTCGATGTCTGAACCCTGACCGCCACCTTCGGTATACGGCTGATGGATCAACACGCGTGCGTGTGGAAGCGCAAAACGCTTACCTGGCGTTCCTGCTGCCAAGATCACCGACGCCGCTGAGGCTGCTTGACCCAAACAGACGGTCTGAATCTGTGGCTTCACAAATTGCATGGTGTCGTAAATCGCGGTCATCGCGGTATATGAGCCACCAGGTGAGTTGATGTAGATCTGAATATCGCGATCTGGATCCATGGACTCCAAGCACAGCAACTGCGCCATGACATCGTCAGCAGATGCGTCATCAATTTGCACACCCAAGAAAATGATGCGCTCTTCAAACAACTTGGTGTACGGGTTGTGAACGCGTTCACCATTGGCGTGCTTCTCACGAAACTCAGGAAGGATGTAACGGCTTTGGGGATTTAGGTAGTTCACTTGTCTTCTCCCTTTGCGCTCTTCTTCGATGATGCAGGCGCATCAGCAGCAGAGGTGTACACGTGGTCAATGAGGCCATAAGCCTTTGCTTCTTCTGGCATGAACCAGCGATCACGATCAGAATCAGCTTCGATCGTTGCAAGATCTTGGCCACTGTGATCAGCAATCAACTGAGCAAGGCGCTTCTTGAGCAACAACATTTGCTCAGCTTGAATCTTGATGTCAGACGCGGTGCCACCGATACCGCCAAGTGGCTGGTGCATCATGATGCGCGTGTTTGGTGTTGCGTATCGCTTGCCCTTTGCGCCTGCACACAGCAGGAACTGACCCATTGATGCGGCAAGGCCCATGGAGATGGTCGCAACATCATTGGGAATCAACTGCATGGTGTCGTAAATGACCATGCCCGCGGTGACTGATCCACCTGGGGAGTTGATGTAGAGCGTGATGTCGCGTTCTGGATCTTCAGCCGCAAGCACCTGCAGCTGCTTTGCGATGCGGTTTGAGTTTTCATCGCGCACTTCACCTTCGAGCCAGATGATGCGTTCACGAAGCAACCGCTCATCGAGCATGTCGCCGAAACCTGTCATGCCACCGCCACCTGCCATGAATGGGCTGGTCGGTGCAGAGAAACTGTTACTCACGCGAACCTCCTGAAGGGAACTGTTCTGACCCTAACCCGTGAAGGGGGGCAGAACTTCCCTAGATGGCCTCGTGTTCGCCGCTAGCCAAATGAAATGAAACGTGGGTGCCGCCATCAGGCGACACCCACGTAACGAAAACATGTGAAAACTACTCAGCGTCAGTGAAACCTTCGTTGAGTTCTGCTTCCAAGGCCTCAAGGTCAACAGCATTGCCATCAGCATCAACCACGGTGACCTGCTTCATTGCCGCAGCAAGTGCCTTGCCTCGGCGAATGTCTTGGATCGCCATTGGAACCTGGTTGGCCTGAACCAACGCTTGCGCGAATTGATCAGGTGCCATGCCATAGCGAGGTGCGTTCTGCATCAACCATGCTGAAAGCTCTGATTCGCCAACCGAGATTTCTTCAGCTTCAGCGATCTTGTCAAGAATGAACTGACTCTTCAGACCCGTACGTGCCTGCTCTTCAACTTCGCTGCGGTGCGCATCGTCACCGCCGTGGCCATCGGAGAAGTGATCGTCAACTTCAGCAGTGATCACGCTCTCTGGAAGTGGAATATCAATCAAGGCCAAGAGGGCTTCATGGGTCTTCTCGCGCGCTTCGCCAGCCTGCTCAAGCTTCTTCATCTTCACCAGGCGCTCAGCAACGTCTGCACGAAGTTCGGCAACCGTGTCGAACTCCGAGGCCAACTGAGCAAAGTCATCATTGAGTTCTGGAAGTTCACGCTCGCGTACCGACTGCACCTTGACGTGAACAACGAGCTCAATGCCGGTCCAGTCACCATTTTGTGGGGTGAAGGTGAAGGTGATTTCGCCATCCTTCTTCGCGCCGCGCACTGCGTCGTCAAAGCCAGGGAGCATGCCATCGGTGCCAAGCTCATAGGAAAGTGCGTTTCCTACGAGATCTTCAACTGTGTCACCCTCTGGGGTTTCACCCGCAATGTCGACCAAAAGCACGTCGCCATCAACCGCTTCGCGCTCTACATCCTTCAACGATGCAAAGCGGGTGCGCAGTGATGTGAGCTGAGTTTCAATGTCTTCATCAGTTGGAGTTGCGTTTGCAACCTCAACCTTGACTGAGTCAAAAGCTGGAAGATCAAACTCTGGGCGAACATCAACTTCAGCGGTGAACGAGAGAGTTTCGCCATCCTTGAGTTCCGTTACGTCAATTTCTGGACGAGCAACGGGAACAACCTTGTGCTCGCGAAGTGCATCTTCGTAATGCTGCGGGACTGCATTGTTGACCGCTTCGTCGATAACTGCGCCGCGACCTACCCGCTGCTCGAGAACGCGAGCTGGCACTTTGCCCTTACGGAAACCAGGGATGCTGACCTGCTTGCCGATTGCGGCGTAGGCCTCATCGAACGCTGGCTTGAGCTCATCGAAAGGAACTTTAATGGTGAGCTTGACTCGGGTAGGCGAGAGGGTCTCAACAGTGCTCTTCACAGCGGTTACTCCTGGTTGTTGGGAATTAATAACCCCGTGCTGAAAGCACGGGGTATTGGTCGGGGTGACAGGACTCGAACCTGCGGTCTTCTGCTCCCAAAGCAGACGCGCTAGCCACTACGCTACACCCCGGTAAATGCGGACATCTGAGCATAGAGGACGCGAGTTGGATCCCCTAACCCAGGGCCAATTTCGCCCCAATCGGGACGAATGTTCGCGCTCCACCTGGGAGTCGTTACACTTTCCCAGTCCAGCTTTGGCTGGTCACGCGGGTGTAGCTCAATGGTAGAGCCCCAGCCTTCCAAGCTGGTCATGCCGGTTCGATCCCGGTCACCCGCTCCACCGCACTTCTTGGCTGTATTGCCGTGCATAACACCCCTGCGTCAGGCCCTCATTTCTTTTGGGCCACGCACGAATGTAAAGTTAGTTGCATGACGCAACCAACTATCTCAATGTTGGAGCGCTCAACAGCGCTTTTTACCCAGGCTGCAGGTGATTCGTCGGCCTCACTCATATCTGTGGGCTTGATCCAACTCATCATGACCGCCAAGCGCGTGAGCCCTGGCGCCAAGGAACAAGCCACGGTCAGCGCAATGCTGAGCAAGCTGGCTCTGGAAGGCCCAATGCGCTCGGCAGATATTTCTCACTACCTCCAGCTCGACCCATCCACCGTGAGTCGACATATCTGTTCCATGGTTGATGACGCCCTGGTAACGAAAACCACAGATGAACATGATCGTCGAGTGCAATGGGTTGCCATTACTGATGGCGGCTTGGCACTCCTACACGAACGAGTGCGAATTCGCACCGAAAACTTTGCACAAGTAACACAAGACTGGTCAGAAACGGAACGCATCACCTTCGGCGAACTTCTTGCCAAATTTGTTCATGATTTTGATCGAACCCTGAATGAATCGGAGCACGCATGAGTAACACTGAGCAAGACCTAGACCCAGGTCTTGCACCTGATCCAGAAGCAGCACTGATCGCAGAAGGCGCACCAGCAGAAGATCGCATCACCGGTGCACGTTTGCGCTGGATCATGATCGCGTTGATGCTTGCGATGTTCCTTGCAGCAATTGATCAAACAATTGTTTCAGTTGCACTCCCCCAAATTGTGAGTGATCTCAATGGCTTGAGTTCGCTTTCATGGGTGGTCACTGCGTACCTTCTTGCCTCCACAGCTTCAACACCTATTTGGGGAAAGATCTCTGACCTTTATGGCCGCAAGATCATGTTGCAGATTGCAATTTCTGTCTTCCTCGCCGGGTCGTTCCTCGCTGGCTTCTCCCACAGCATGGAATGGTTAATCGTTTCGCGCGGAATTCAAGGCTTGGGTGGCGGCGGCATCATGGTGCTGGCAATGGCGAGCATCGCCGATGTCATTCCCCCACGCGAGCGCGGCCGTTACACAGGTCTTTTCACTGCTGTGTTTGCATTTTCTAGCGTTGCGGGTCCACTTCTTGGTGGTTTCTTTGTTCAGTCGCTCAACTGGCGTTGGATCTTTTACATCAACATTCCGTTTGGCATCGTTGCACTCTTCGTTATCTCTGCAGTGTTCAACGTCCCAACCGAACGCGTCAAACACAAGATTGATTACCTAGGTGCCGTACTGATGGTTTCTGGCGTCAGCTTGCTGCTGTTGGTCGTTGAATGGGGCGGCCATAAGTTCGAATGGGGTTCAACCACGATTCTTTCGATGATCGCAGGTTCATTGATGTTGCTCGGTGGCTTTGTCTGGCGAGAGTTTTTCGCCACTGAACCAATCCTGCCAATGTCACTTTTCAAGAACCCGATCTTCACCGTCGCAAGTGCCATCAGTTTCCTCGTGGGACTAGCGATGTTTGGCGCGATCATCTTCATGCCGGTGTTCTTGCAGATTGTGCAAGGAGTGACACCAACACAGGCAGGGCTCAAGATGATTCCCATGATGGCCGGTATGGCATCAGCATCGTTTGTTGTTGGGCGCTTAACTTCCAAGCTGGGTCGCTACAAAGCCTTCCCGATATTTGGAACCTTTGCTGCAGCGAGCGCAATGTTGATTTTGAGTCGCATCGCCGTTGATACGCCGTACTGGTACATCGCTCTGGGCCTTTTCATTCTTGGCTTGGGTATGGGTTCAACGATGCAGGTGCTCATGCTTGCTGTGCAGAACTCAGTGCACGTACGTGAAGTAGGTACTGCCATCAGCGGAAGCACCTTCTTCCGTTCCATTGGCGGCACGTTGGGCACTGCAATCTTTGGTGCGGTGATGACTTCACAGTTAACGAAGAACATCGAAGCAGCAATCCCAGGTGGCTCCAATGTTGATGTCGCCGCGATGACCAATGCGGTCTCAACTATCGCGTCACTGCCGGCGAAACTTCATGACATCGTGCTCGTTGCTTACGCCGGCGCATTGAGCCACATCTTCATCGTGGCATTCCCCTTCATGGTCGCAGCATTCGTGCTCGCGCTCTTCTTAAAGGAAGTCAAACTCTCGCCACTGGTCGGCCATGAACATCCTGAAGAGCTTCAACCTGTTGAGTAGCTGCTACAAGACCTTCACTTCACTGCAATGATCTACGCATGACCCAATCTCTGGCCGGCATTGATGGCTATGCCAAAGGTTGGGTCATCGCTATTTTGCGCGACAACCACATTGTGTGGCGCACATGTGGCATTCATGATTTACCCCAAGAACTCGACGGCTTAGATGTCATCGGCATCGACATTCCCATCCACCTTGCAATCAAAGGGTGGCGCATATGTGATGTTGAAGCTAAGTCCGCAATGGGCAAGGCTGGTTCACGAGTGTTTATGACTCCACCCAAGGCCGTCCTTGAGCTTGGTTTTGCGGCACCCAATGATGAAGTTCAAGCCTTAAGCATCGAACTCACGGGTAAAGGCGTTTCCCGTCAAGCAATGGCGTTGGCTGAGCGTGTGCTTGCTGTCAATGCGTTACTTCCCGATAAGCGCCTATACGAGGTTTTCCCGGAATTGGTGTTCGCTGCCCTTGAAGGCTCAGTACTTCCCTCTAAGAAGAGCGCTGCAGGCGCAGGTGCTCGCATGCGCGCGCTTGACCCATGGCTCACAACTCTGGGCACTTCATGTGCGCTGCTCATGAAGCAAGCCCCCAGTGACGTTCCAGTTGATGACGCACTTGATGCACTCGCTGCTTTAGCTGGCGCCTTACGCATCGCTAATGGAGTAGCCGATCGTTGGCCGGTAAAAGGAAACCTTCCAACAATCTGGGCGTGAGTTCGACTAATCGACCTTTGGCCCGTCGAATCGGGTGCGCTTAATTTCAACGACACCAGGAACCTGCGCAACAAGAACGAAGCCATCCCACATTTTTCCAGCGGCTTCACCGCGGGGAATTGGCGTCATGATCGGGCCAAAGAAACCAACAGAGTTACCTTCAAGATCATCAATGGCAATAACCGGCGTTCCCACACCCTTGCCCGACATCGCAACAGCATTCGCATGACTTGCACGAACCAGCTCATCGAAATCAGTGCTGTCAGCTGCCGCAGCCAGACTTGCATCCAGTCCAACCTCAGCAAGTGCGGCGGCAATAACCACGTCCACATCTTTTTGCTTTTCTAGATGGAATCGGTTACCCATGGCGGTGTAGAGCGGCAACAACACCTGCTCGCCTTGTTGTTGCGCCGCTGCATGCAGCACGCGCACTGGGCGCCAGGTCCGCTTGATGAGTTCTGCATATTCAGCAGGTACGTCGTTGTTTTCATTGAGCACGCCGAGTGACATCACTTGCCAGTTCACCTGAACATCGCGAACCTTCTCTACTTCGAGAACCCAGCGCGAGGTGATCCAGGCCCATGGGCACATCGGATCAAACCAAAAAGTCGCCTTCATCAGTCGCACCAGACCTTCGCCGTTCGTTCTTTCTTGAGTTCATAGAAGCCTGGGGTTTGAGCCAGTAAGAGGACGCCATCCCAGAGTCGACCCGCCGCATCGCCCCGTGGCGTCGGTGTGACAACTGGGCCAAAGAGACCAACAGGCGTCCCGTCAGGGCCAGGGATTGCCAGGATTGGCGTGCCGACATCTTTGCCACCTAAAGCCATGCCCGCTTCGTGACTTGCTCGCACTGCAGCGTCAAATTCGTTGGTCATGGATGCTTGCACCACATTTTCCGGCAGACCACATTCGGCAACGGCTGCTGCAATGACGCCCGGCAGATCGCGATTGCGATCAACGTTGCTCATCCGTCCAATGGCAAACAGGAGTGCACGAGCTGCTTCATCACCTTGTTGCGCACGGGCCGCTTCCACTGCGCGAGCAGGCAACCAGGTGTTCTTCATCCAGGCACGGAAATCCTGCGCCAGTGGCACTTCATCGTTCTCATGCAAGATGTCTAGGCACATCACATGCCAATTCACCTTGATATCTCGCATGGTCTGGACTTCTTCGAGCCATCGGGCACTGACCCAAGCCCACGGGCTTAAAGGGTCCATCCAAAAATCAACAGGGGTACTCACGCCAGACACCGTAACCGAGCCGACATCTCTAGGTGGCAGGATCCGCATATGGCGAACAACGAGAACCTCACCCGAGCAGAAGCAGCCGACCGCGCGAAGGTCATCGACTCCCACAGCTACGTGGTTGATCTTGACCTCACTGGCAGGGGCGAGACCTTCGAAGTGACCACAACGGCGACCTTCGCTTGCCGCACTCCAGGATCATCTACGTGGCTTGATCACATCGCCAACGTGAAAGCTGTTGAACTCAATGGCGTAGCCCTTGATCTCGAAACTGCCGTTGACGGTGCTCGTATTCACCTGCCAAATCTGCAGGCAGAAAACACTGTGGTTGTCGCCGCTCTTGGCGATTACATGAACACTGGCGAAGGCCTTCATCGCTTTGTTGATCCAGTGGATAACGAGACCTACCTCTACACCCAGTTTGAATCAGCAGATGCTCGCCGTATGTATGCATGTTTTGAACAGCCAGACCTCAAAGCAACCTTTGAATTACGCGTCACAGCACCAGCACATTGGCAGGTGGTTTCCAACAGCACGAGCCCTGAGCCAACTCCTGTGCGAGAAGGCGTTGCTCGTTGGGAATTTGCTGCTGCTCCACGCATGTCTACTTACATCACCGCACTAGTTGCTGGCCCGTACTTCAAGGTTGAGGATGTGTACGAAGGCGCCTATGGCACCTACCCGCTTGGCGTGTTCTGCCGCCAGTCCCTTTCGCAGTACTTGGACTCTGATGACATTTTGCTCATCACGAAACAAGGTTTTGCATTCTTTGAAGAGCAGTTCAAAGTGGGTTACCCATTTGGAAAGTACGACCAGCTCTTTGTTCCAGAGTTCAATGCAGGTGCAATGGAAAACGCAGGCTGCGTAACGTTCCTGGAAGATCTCATCTTCCGATCACGTGTAACTGATGCGGCCTATGAACAACGCGCCAACACGATTTTGCACGAGATGGCACACATGTGGTTTGGCGATTTAGTGACCATGACCTGGTGGGATGACCTTTGGCTCAATGAATCCTTCGCCGAATGGGCTGCTCACTACGCAAATGTTCACGCCACTCGTTACAACGATGCCTGGACAACATTTGCTAACCAGCGCAAGGCTTGGGCCTATCGCCAAGACCAGTTGCCTTCAACGCACCCGATTGCTGCCGACATGGTCGACCTTGATTCAGTTCGCGTGAACTTTGACGGCATCACCTACGCAAAGGGCGCTTCAGCCTTGCGTCAATTGGTGGCGTGGGTTGGTGAAGCTGAATTCTTGGCGGGCTTACAGCAGTACTTCGTCAAGCACGCGTGGAAGAACACGCAACTCCCTGATTTGCTCGTAGAACTTGAAGCAACGTCGGGGCGCGATCTTTCATCATGGACTGATGAATGGCTACGCACCAGCGGCGTGAACTTGCTGCGTCCACTCATCACTGTTGATGCTTCGGGAAACTTCACGAGCGTCGTCGTCGAGCAAGAACCACCAAGCTCACCAGCTGGCATCGCGCCAACCTTGCGATCACATCGCCTCGGCATCGGCTTGTATGACCTCAACAACGGTCGCCTCGTGCTTCGCGATCGCTTAGAAGTTGATATTTCTGGTGCAACAACCGCCATTGATGCACTCGTTGGCGTGAAGCAGCCAGATTTATTGCTGCTGAATGATGGTGACCTCACTTTCGCCAAGATTCGTCTCGATGAACGTTCATGGGCTACCGCAGTTGCTCATCTCGGCGACATGGATGACTCACTTGCTCGTGCTGTGATCTGGGGCGCGGCTTGGGACATGACACGCGATGCTGAAGTTTCAACTGGCGATTACCTCGCGCTGGTGCTCAGCGGAACCGCAACGGAATCAGATATCGGTGTTGTGCAAGGCGTGCTTCGTCAGCTCAAGAGTGCGATTGATCAATACGCCAGCGCTGATCACCGCAATGAATACAACGATCGCCTAGCCGCAGCAACACGCGAATCGGCGCAAACTGCAGTTGCCGGAAGCGATCATCAACTCGCATTTACGCGTTCGTTTATTGGTGCTGCGCGTTCAGATGCTGACTTGGCAGTGGTTGCCGGTCTCCTTGATGGATCAATCGTGTGGCAAGGGCTCGCCGTTGATACCGATCTTCGTTGGTTCATGCTCGATCGGCTTGTCACTACAGGAAAACTGGGTGATGCGGCAGTTGAAACCGAACTCAAGAGCGATGACACTGCCACCGGGCGCCGGCATGCTGCACATGCTCTTGCTGCTCGCCCAGAACTGGAAGCAAAAAACATCGCTTGGAACGATCTCTTCGAGCGCACTGATCTGCCAAACGCGCTCATTGGCGCCACGTTGGCTGGATTTGTACAACCTGAGCAGCGCGAACTCCTTGTGAACTTCCGGGAAAAGTACTTTGTTGAGATCGCGCGCATGTGGCGCGATCGCACACACGAAATTGCTCAGGAACTCACTGTTGGCTTGTATCCGTTCTTGCTTGCGGATGCAGAAACACTTCGACTCACTGACGAGTTGCTCGCAAGCGCGGCTGCAAACGATCTGGGACCAGCTGGTCGACGTTTGGTCAGTGAAGGCCGCGATGGTGTTGAACGTTCGATTCGTGCGCAAGCACGCGATCGTGCATAACTGATTACTTCACTGCGTTGACAATGCGTTGACGAAGGCCTGCGCCTGTGCACTTTTGGCTTGCAGGTCTTCTATCAACATCACTTCACCTGTTGCGTTCGTCATCGGAACGCGCCAATTTGGGTACTCCTGATCAGTACCTGGTTGGTTTTGAGCGCGACGATCACCGATCACGTCAGGTAATGAAATGCCGACGAGTCTGGCTGGAGATGCGCCTAAGGCTCGATGCAAGGCAAGTGCCACTTCGTCCAGCTCCACTTCAGAAATCGCCTGATTTTCCTGGCCCAACCACTGGCGATCTCGCAGGATGTTCACCCAATCGTCACGCTCAGATTTTGCATCCGTGCGCTCGGCATCTTCCGAGCGGGTTAGTAACCCAAGTTCGTGACGGATGCGCACATGCTCATCTCTTAAGAAACCTGCAGTAGGTGGCAAGTCATGAACAGTGACACTTGCGAGCACTTCCTTGCGCCAATGTTCGGGTGCAAGTGCGCAACCATCGTCGCCACTTTCAAACCAGAGCACTGACGTACCTAGAATTCCACGCTCTCGCAAAACATCTTGGACCCAAGGCTCAACTGTTCCCAGATCTTCACCGATCACGAGCACACCCGCGCGATGCGCTTCGAGTACGAGCAACCCGATCATCGCTTCGAAATCAAAGCGCACGAACGTTCCTTTATCGGCTTGCATGCCACTCGGCACCCACCACATGCGAAAGAGTCCCAATACGTGATCGATGCGCAACCCACCAGCGTTCCGCATCATTGCGCGCAGTAATTCTCGGTAAGGGAGGTAAGCAGCTTCCGCCAATGAAACTGGATGCCAAGGCGGCTGATGCCAATTCTGACCAAGTTGGTTGTACATATCCGGAGGAGCACCGACACCAATATTTTGCGCAAGTACATTGCGCAGCGACCAAGCATCCGAACCTTCGGGGTGAACGCCAACTGCCAGATCAAGCATGATGCCAATCGCCATGCCCGCTGATTTCGCGGCCGTTTGGGTGCGCGCGAGTTGCTCATCAACAACAAACTGCATCCACATATGAAATTGAACGTCTATGGACCGTGAAGCTGCGAATTGTGCAATCGCAGGATTCGTTACCTCGTGAAATTCCGACGGCCACGTTGATCCGTTACTGCCATACACGTCGCACAGCGTTGACCAGATCGCGAAGTTCACTAACCCTTGACCTTCACGCTGGCAGTAGTTCGCAAATTCCTGAGCCCGCTTCTTGGTGAGCCCTTCGGCGAACAACATTTCAAGTGCCGCGCGCTTTGCTGCCCACACTGCATCGCGATCAAGCAGCTCCGCACTGGAATTCATCGCACGTAGGGGTTTGGCCAATTCCTCAATACGCTTGCGGATTTTCTTGCCGGCTTCCGCATACTCCGGAAGATCTTCAATACGTAGATAGATCGGATTGGAAAAACGCCGAGAAACTGGAAGGTACGGAGACGGGGCCATTGGTTTCGTCGGTGCAGCCGCGTGCAATGGATTGATCAGCAAGAAACCTGCGCCGAAATCCTTTGCACTCCAGGTCGCAACATCAGCACAATCGTGAAGATCACCTAAACCCCACGAGTTGCGTGAACGTGTTGCATAGAGCTGTTCCATAAATCCCCACTGGCGCTCCCCTGCGATGACTTCAGGATGCAAGCGCGCCGGAGTCATTGCCATCTGAGCAGTAGCAGTTCGATCCAATGACGAAGCGTGAATCGAGTAATAACCAACGGGAAGATCGGCGGGAATCGCGAAACTCGCCTCACCAATAAGTGCGCCCTCAATCTCAACGGGCTCAACCCAGTAGTCCATCTGCGCCAAATCAGTACGGAATCCATCTTCAGCTTCAACCCAGACACTGACGGGATCGCCATGTGTCACATGCACCCACAATCGACGTTCCTGACCTTGCACTCCAACCGTGAATGCAGGCAACATGCGGCGCCAGTCGCGAGTGCGCACTCCGTCAAGCGATGCGTTGATCGCGCTTGCTGAACTGGTGTCATAGCCAAGTGATCCCAACACCGCATGCAAAGTTTCCGGAGCGATGACTACCCGTTCACCTGCCTGACCCCAATACTGCGTTGCAACACCGCATGCATCAGCCAGTTGCACGAGCTCTGGAGTCATTAAGAGTTCAGACATTGCTGTTCCTCACCACATTTCCGGATGTCGGTCATTCCAAGGCTGTGCTTGCTCAAGTTGAGCGGCTAACGCAATCAAGGTGAATTCATCAAAGGGTCTACCAATGAATTGCATTCCAATAGGAATGCCTTCATTGCTCCAATGTAAAGGCAAGGAAATTGCTGGCTGACCAGTCATATTAAAAGGTGACGTAAATGGAGTGAATTCACACTGTGCAAGGAAATCAGCTTCAGGATCGGCATCATTTCGCATTGCACCGATTGCCGGAGGCAATTGAGCAAGCGTCGGTGTGAGAATCACATCGAACATACTCATGTGCTGAATAGAGGTGCGAGCGATGGTTCGCAATTGTGTAACCGTGCGCGCCAGCTGCACACCGGATACCTGCTGACCCTTCTCATACAACCAGGTGGTGAGTGGCCGCAATTGCGCGAATTGCTCATCTTCAAACTCAATGGCTGCGGTAAGTGAACTCCACAGAATTTCAAAATACGAAAAAATATCTGAAGGAAAAGGCACTTCCATGTCGATTACTTCGTGACCAAGGGATTCAAGCAATTGCGATGTTGCCTCATACCCATGCAGCACTTCGGCATCTACCGAACAATGAGCAATGATGGGCTTTGCAAATCTTCCGATCCGCAATCGTTGAACCTCGCCACCGGCAGCCGAGAGAAAGGAACTTCCCCGGGCCAACATCGGTGCCCGAAGCTCATCGCCCACAAACGGCACACTCAGGACATCGAGAATCGCAGCTGCATCGGCAACTGTGCGGGCCAGCGGCCCTTGCACTCCAAGTTCGCCAACGCTTTCACCACTTGGCCCGTTAGATACTCGACCCCGGCTTGGCTTGATTCCCACTAGGCCGCAACAACTTGCCGGGATACGAATTGATCCACCACCATCTGATCCCACGGCAGCGGCTGCAAGCCCTGAGGCAACTGCGGATGCCGCGCCGCCGCTTGATCCACCTGCAGTACGCGCAAGAGCAAAGGGTGACCGAGCAGGTGGGGCCACGTCAGGCTCGGTGTACGAAGGCAAGCCCAACTCAGGAGTGTTGGTTTTTCCAGTGAAGACGAATCCCGCTTCCTTCATCCGGATCACCACATGATCGTCAGCATCTGGAATGAAGTGATACGCCGCAGAACCCAACCGACATTGCACCCCAGCCCAGGCGTTCAAATCCTTGGGCGGAATCACTACTCCATGCAGCAGCGAGAGGCCTACTCGATCGCGCTCAAAATCTGCCGCAGCAGCCTGCTCGCGCGCTTCATCTGGCGTGCGCAGAGCAAAGGCTCCTACGGTCGCATCGAACTGGTCGGCTCGGTCAAGGTAGTGATTGGTGAGCTCAAGCGCTGAAATTTCGCGGCGGGCAATCGCCTCTCCTTGCTCAAGTGCCGTGAGGTCATGCAACTTCGCCACGGGAGCAGCCTATGGTGAGTCCGTGACGACGCCCAAGTACCCAAATGCCATCCGTTCAACTGTTGCCGACAACTACCACGGCACCCAGGTTGCCGACCCTTATCGCTGGCTAGAAACCGCCGATAGCGCCGAGACCTCTGCGTGGGTTGCCGAGCAAGGCATCCTCATGAATGCCGAGCGCGAAACCTGGACAACCCGCGATGGCTTTGCCGATCGCATGCAAAAACTGTTGGGCGCGGGAACGATTTCACCTCCGTATTACCGCGGCGATCGCACCTTCTTTATGCGCCGTAATCCCGGTGAGCAATTTGCTTCGTTGCTCGTACTTGAAAACGGCATCAAGCGAGTACTCATTGACCCAATGGCCCTGGACCCAGATGGCTTAACCACGCTGGATAGTTGGCAGCCATCCAAGGAAGGAGATCGTCTGGCGTACCAGATTTCCGAAGGCGGTACAGAAGAGTCAGTGCTTTACGTGATGGATGTAGCCACGGGAGAAACTATTGACGGCCCACTTGATCGTTGCCGCTTCTCACCAATTGCATGGTTAGTTGGAGGCGAGGCGTTCTATTACGTGCGCCGCATTGCACCTGAACTCCTGCCAGAGTCAGAACAAAATTTCCATCGTCGCGTGTACTTGCATCACGTTGGAACCAATGAAGACATCTTGGTTTTTGGTGCCGGCATGAATATGACCAACTACTACGGCGTTCATGTGAGCCTTGATGGTCGATGGCTTGAAGTAACAGCATCAGAAGGCACCGAACCGCGAAATGACCTTTGGGTTGCAGACCTTTCTCAATCAGATCCAGAAAATCCGGCCTTCACTTTGGTGCAAGGCGACGTTGATGCACAGACCTCACTTTCCTTTGCGCGCGACGGCCGCATTTTTGTGACCACGGACCGAGATGCACCACGAGCCAAGCTTGCAGTAGCTGATCCAACTGATCTTTCATCTTGGACCGATCTCATTCCAGAAGATCCTGATGCTGTGTTTGACTCATTCGCCATTCTTGATGGCGATGAACTTGAGTTTCCAGTAATGATGGTTGCCAAGACCCGCCATGGCGTTGGCGAACTTGCCATTCATCGTGCCGACGATGGCACCTTCATTGAAAACGTGCCGCTACCAGGAGCCGGAGCCACTAGCGGCCCAGTTGAGCACATCAACGGCGGCCCGGTCATTTGGTTTGTTTACACCGATCACGCAACCGTGCCACACGTGTATCAATACGACGCTCGCACGCGCGAGGTCACGTTGTATGCAGCGCCTCCGGGAGCAGTTGAAGTGCCAAAGGTGCACTCATCACTCGTGACCTACAAGTCAAAAGATGGCACTGAAGTGCGCATGTTCATTGTTGCGCCGACTGAAGTTCCCGATCGACCTCGCCCAACGGTGCTCTATGGCTATGGCGGCTTTGGTATTCCGATGACTCCTGGCTATTCAGCCGCAACGCTTGCGTGGGTTGAAGCCGGAGGCGTGTGGGCTGTTGCCTGTTTACGCGGCGGTGGCGAAGAAGGCGAAGAGTGGCATCGCGATGGCATGCTCGATAAGAAGCAGAACGTGTATGACGATTTCCACGCTGCTGCGCAATACCTGGCAAATGAAGGTTGGACAACCCCTGAGCAACTTGCCATTTATGGCGGCTCAAATGGAGGGCTCCTTGTCGGCGCAGCAATGACTCAACAACCACAGCTCTTCAATGCCGTGGTCTGTGTAGCTCCGTTGCTCGACATGATTCGCTATGTCACCTCTGAACTTGGCCCGACCTGGACCGTGGAGTACGGCAATCCCGATGATGCCGAACAATTCAATTGGCTCATCAACTACTCGCCGTATCACTGCGTTAAAGAAGGCTCGGACTATCCAGCCACCATGATTGCCGTGTTCGACAATGACACTCGCACAGATCCAATGCACGGACGCAAAATGGTTGCCGCCCTTCAACATGCGACTGCTGGCGAACGCCCGATCCTGCTGCGCACTGAAGGTAACGTTGGCCACGGAGCTCGCTCAATGAGCAAGTCCATTGAAGAGTCGGCCGAGACTCTTGCTTTCATGGCCAAATGGACGGGCATGCAAGGAGCAGCGGAGTAGCGCATAGTCTTCACACATGACTCGCTGCCTGGTGACCGGTGCAACTGGTTACGTGGGCGGGCGCCTGATTCCTGAACTTCTTGCCAAAGGCTATGAAGTCCGAGTGCTGGCGCGGTCACCTGAAAAACTTCGAGATATTCCTTGGAGCGAACAGGTTGAAATTGTTACGGGCGATGCCTTAGATCCTGATGCAGTCAATACCGCACTGAACGATGTTGATGTTGCTTACTACCTTTTACATTCCTTGCAACAAGGTCCTGATCTTGAAGCGAGCGAAGTTGCGATGGCCAAAGTTTTTGCCGACGCCGCCAAACAACAACGCGTGGGCAAACTCATTTATCTCGGCGGACTCGCACCAGTTCTTGATGAAGCCGACATGTCACCGCATATGCGATCGCGGGTTCATGTTGGTCAAACTCTGCGCGATAGCGGAGTACCGATGATCGAATTACGAGCTGCAGTCATTATTGGTTCAGGATCGGCGTCATTTGAAATGTTGCGCTACCTGACTGAACGCTTGCCAGCAATGATCACACCTCGCTGGGTGCGCACGAAAACTCAACCCATCGCGATTCGCGATGTCTTGCGATACCTAGTAGAAAGCGCAGCGCTTCCACCTGAAGTCAGTCGGGCCTTCGATATCGGCGGACCTGATGTGATGACCTATCAAGGCATGATGCAGACCTACGCCAAAGTAGCTGGTCTTCGCCGCCGCATCATCTTGCCGATCAACTTGCTCTCGCCTCAGTTATCTAGCCACTGGATCAATCTGGTCACACCTGTTCCACGATCAATTGCTCGCCCACTCGTGCGTTCATTACGCCATCCCGCGGTGTGCACTAATGACGACATTAAGCAGTACATCCCTGATCCCGAAGGCGGGTTGTTGACCTTTGCGGATGCTGTCGGACGAGCACTCACTCGAATTCGTGATGCGAAAGTTACTACTCGATGGAGTGGTGCATCACTGAGCGGAACACCCAGTGAGCCGCTACCTACTGATCCATCGTGGTCAGGCGGAACTCTCTACAACGACGTTCGCGTTGTGGAATCAACCGCTACACCTGAGGAACTTTGGCACGCTGTCGAGCGCATTGGTGGTGACAACGGTTGGTATGCGGCCAACTTCCTGTGGTGGGTGCGTGGAGTCTTTGACAAAGCCATTGGTGGGGTGGGCTTACGTCGAGGACGCCGCGATCCCAACACTTTGCTCGTTGGTGAACCGGTCGATTTCTGGCGCGTTGAAGAACGCACCTACCCATCGCTTCTCCGCTTACGTGCAGAAATGAAAATGCCAGGAAAGGCCTGGCTTGAGTTTCGGGTGGAACCTGGAGCCAATGGCGGTTCGGTCCTCCATCAACGGGCGGTGTTTTGGCCTCGCGGACTCGCGGGCCACAGTTATTGGTGGGCTGTTGCCCCATTCCATGCCTTTGTCTTTCCACCCATGGCCAGACGAATCGTGGAGCAGGCGCAAACGTTTACAGAGGAATCAGGCACAATAAGGCAATGAGCACAGCGCCCACTCCGTATGAACTCTTCGGTGGTGCTGCGTTCTTTCAGAGTTTGGTTCACGCCTTCTACGAGCGCGTGGCTCGGGATCAAATCCTGCGTCCGATGTACCCCGAAGATGACCTTGGACCAGCAGAACAGCGCCTGTTGATGTTCCTCGAGCAATATTGGGGCGGACCAAAAACCTATAGTGACGAACGCGGTCATCCACGATTGCGCATGCGCCATGCGCCATTTCCTGTTGATTCCATTGCGCGTGATCGCTGGCTGAGCCTGATGCACGATTCACTTGTTGAACAAAAACTTCCCGCTGCGCATGAAGAAGAACTCTGGCAGTACTTCGTTGCTGCAGCATTTGGCATGCAAAACATTTATGACGATCGCCCATCACCCTTTGAAAGCTAAGGATTGAGATGAACAATCCCAACTGGTGGCGTGACGCCGTCATTTATCAGATTTATCCTCGCTCGTTTGTGGATGCAGATGGCGATGGCATGGGTGATGTTCAAGGAATCATCAGCCGCTTGGATTACTTGCAGTCACTCAACATTGACGCCTTGTGGATTTCACCGTTTTACGCATCACCTCTACATGATGGCGGTTATGACGTAGCTGACTACCGAGTCATTGATCCACGCTTGGGCACCGTTGATGAAGTGAAAGAAATGCTTGATCAAGCACATGCGCGAAACCTCAAAGTTTTCTTTGACTTAGTTCCTAACCACACGAGCGTTGATCATGCGTGGTTCCAAGAAGTATTGAATGACCCTCCCGGCTCACCCTCATGGGATCGCTACATGATTCGAGAAGGCAAGGGTGCCAACCGAGAGTTACCGCCGAATAACTGGACAAGTGTCTTTCACGGAGCCGGCTGGACTCAGCTTGAATATGCGGGAAAATCAACTGGATATTGGTACTTGCACATCTTCGATACATCACAGCCTGACCTGAACTGGGAAAACCCTGAAGTCATTGAAGAGTTCCATTCAATTTTGCGCTTCTGGTTTGACCTTGGTGTTGATGGCTTCCGCATCGATGTTGCGCATGGCCTGCGCAAAGATCCTGCGCTCCCTGATGTTGTTCTTGATCAATCAAATCCTGATTTTGAATTATTGCGCCCCTACTGGGATCAAGACAGCGTGCATGAGGTGTACCGAGGTTGGCGCGAAATCGCTGACGAGTACCCCGACAAGCGAGTCTTCTGCGGTGAAGCATGGGTGGCAACAGAAGAGCGTCTCTCGCTCTATTTACGCAATGATGAATTGCATACCTGCTTCAACTTCAACTACCTGCAAGCTGGGTGGGATGCAATAAAGATGCATGAAGTGATTGACCAGACAATTGCGACGCACGCAAAGGTCGGCGCTCCCCCAACGTGGGTGCTGTCCAATCACGATGTGATTCGGCATCGCACTCGCTTAGCACCGATTGTCGATGGTGAACCAGACCTTGAGCGCGGACTTGCTCGGGCGCGCGCTGCAACCTTGTTTGCGCTTTCGCTTCCAGGTTCTGCGTACATCTATCAAGGTGAAGAACTCGGACTTGAGGAAGTCACAGATCTGGCTCCTGAAGTGCGCCAAGATCCCGCTTGGCTACGCAGTGGCGGTACTGATGGCAAGCGCGATGGCTGCCGCGTGCCACTTCCTTGGGATGCCAGCTCATCAAGTTTTGGGTTCAGCGCAAATGGTGAATCTTGGCTGCCGCTCCCTGCACATTGGGCTGAGCTGACGGTTGCGCAACAAAGCGATGATCCAGATTCAACCTTGAACTTTTATCGCCGCACGCTTGCGTTACGTAAAGCCGAACCAAGTTTGGGTGAGGGCCCATTGCAGTGGCTTGATGCACGAAATCCAGAAGTCTTAGCCTTCCAACGAGGCGAAACTGCAACTGCGGTTGTTTCCGTCATCAATCTTGGCGATGACCTCGTTCATTTACCCGCAAATTTGGGCACTGAAGTGCTTGCGACTTCAGGTGATGCCGTTGCAGTACTCGACACCTCAGATGGTCAACATGTAGTGATCGGTGGAGAAACTGCGGTGTGGCTGCGCGCGAAGTAAGGAATTACTTCGCAGGAGCTTCCAGATGTGATTCGAGAATTGCTCGAACATCTTCTGGAATAGGGCGCGAACCACCGTTGCCCGTTGACACCATGGTTCCCACTGCGGTGAGCGAAACGCGCCCTTGCTCGTCATACAGCACATAGGAAATGTCGTATGAGCTGTTTCCAATGCGGGAAACCCAAGCATCAAGTGGCACTGGCTCATAGCCATGAAGCAGTGACACCTTGTAGTTGATTTCCATCTTTGCAACAACCTGTGAGAACCCAGGTGCAAGGTCGCCAAGAAGCACATTCTTTAGGTTCACCCGCGCCTCTTGGATGTACTCGCTGTACTTCACATTGTTGACATGGCCCTGGCCATCAAGATCAGCAATGCGTCGTTGCATCATCATTCGAACAACAGTCATGTTTATCCTCGTGTGAGTTTGCGGTAGGTCGCACGATGCGGACGAGCCGCTTCTGCACCTAGACGCTCGATCTTGTTCTTCTCGTAGCTCTCGAAGTTTCCTTCGTACCAGAACCACTGTGAATCACCTTCGTACGCGAGAATGTGCGTAGCGATGCGATCCAAGAACCAGCGATCGTGCGAGGTAATAACAGCACATCCAGGGAACTCAAGGAGTGCGTTTTCCAAAGAACCCAAGGTTTCAACATCGAGGTCGTTCGTTGGTTCGTCAAGCAGCAACAGGTTGCCACCCATTTTCAGCGTGAGCGCGAGGTTCAAGCGGTTGCGCTCACCACCGGAAAGTACGCGTGATGGCTTTTGCTGATCTGGGCCCTTGAAACCGAACACCGAGACATAGGCACGGGAAGGCATTTCAACGTTTCCGACCTTGATCCAGTCAAGACCGTCAGAAACAACTTCCCAGACATTCTTTTCTGGATCCAAACCGCCACGGTTCTGATCAACGTATGAAAGCTTGACGGTGTCACCAACCTTAAGTTCACCACTCGTTGGCTTCTCATCAACGTCGGTGCCACCAGTTGCAGCATCCACGATCATCTTGAAGAGCGTGGTCTTACCAACACCGTTAGGTCCGATCACACCAACAATGCCGTTGCGTGGAAGTGTGAAGGAAAGATCATCAATAAGAATGCGATCGCCGAAGGCTTTCGTCAGGTTCTTGGCCTCAACAACAACTGAACCCAAGCGCGGGCCAGGTGGAATCTGAATTTCTTCCATGTCGAGCTTGCGTGCCTTGTCGGCTTCTGCTGCCATTTCCTCGTAGCGGCCAAGACGAGCACGGCTCTTTGTCTGACGAGCCTTGGCATTCGAACGAACCCAAGAAAGTTCGTCGGTCAAACGCTTTTGCAGCTTCAGGTCCTTGGCACCTTCAACCTTCAAACGGGTTGCCTTGGTATCGAGGTATGTGGAGTAGTTACCTTCGTACGGGAAGGCGCGACCGCGGTCGAGTTCCAAAATCCATTGCGCAACATTGTCCAGGAAGTACCTATCGTGGGTAATCGCGATCACGGTGCCTGGGTACTTCTCAAGGTGCTGTTCCAGCCAGTTCACACTCTCAGCGTCAAGGTGGTTGGTTGGTTCGTCGAGTAGTAGGAGATCAGGCTGACGAAGCAAGAGCTGGCAGAGCGCCACGCGACGCTTCTCGCCACCAGAAAGCACGCCGATTTCTGAATCTGGCGCTGGGCAGCGAAGTGCATCCATGGCTTGTTCAAGCTGAGCATCGAGATCCCAAGCATTGCGGTGATCAATAGCTTCTTGGAGCTGACCCATTTCAGCAAGGAGTGCATCGAAATCTGCGTCTGGGTTCGACATTTCAGCGGAGATCGCATTGAAGCGATCAACCATGCCCTTGGTTTCGGCAACACCGTCTTGCACGTTTTCTAGGACTGTTTTGGTTTCATCGAGCTTTGGTTCCTGCTGGAGGAAACCCACGGTGAATCCCTCGTGGAGCTTGGCTTCGCCATTGGAAACGTCGTCCATGCCGGCCATGATCTTCAGCAAGCTGGACTTACCAGCACCGTTTGGGCCCACCACGCCGATCTTGGCGCCAGGGAGAAACGAGAGGGTCACATCGTCAAGCACAACCTTGTCGCCGTGTGCTTTGCGTGCCTTACTGAGGGTGTAAATGAACTCGGCCATAACCGGTGAGCCTAACGGCCCAGCGGTTATGGCCGAGTTTTGGGCAGATTGATCAGACTCCAACGGGGATGGATTCCATCTGATCTGCCGCGATTCGGGCGTAGTCCTCTAGCAACTCACCGGTTTCCGGGTCGACGCCCTCCGGGATGTCATCGACCTCGGCAAGTGCCAAGGCTGCGCCCTGCAGATCAGCAATGAGTCGCTCTTCGCTTTCCACTACTGACTGCCGCTTCACTCGAGTGAAGGCTGCAACGCCCCGCGTCAGGTCTGGCCCAACGGAGCGAGCTTCAATATCTTGGTAACGAATCTTGTGGCTGGCATCGCCACAAGCACGTTCCACTTCACGGGATCGCAAGCGTCCGTGCACCACCACCGGCATCCCCTTGGTAACCGATTGAACGACGTTTTGTGCCATATCGCGCCAGCAGCTCACGCCAAAGTAATGCGTATCGCTATCGATCCACCGATCCGTGGTGCGATCAAAGCGACGTGGGGTGCAAGCGATGCGGAACGAGGCGACCGGATCACCTGCTGAACTGAATCGAAGTGAGACATCGCTGACTACGTTGCCAACAACCGTCAAAGTTATGTCGTGCATACATCCTCCAAGGTGCGAACCGAGTGTGTTCTCGATGGCGCAACTGTGCGAGAAAGGGTGAACCCATCGCTATGGGCAAAATGAATCTGTGGATGAGATCCGGGAAAATCGGACTCGGTGGATAACTTATGAATTCAAAGCGTGATGAATGGCTGCGGCCATGTCTTCGGCAGCCGGCGAGTCCGAGATCGCAGCGACGTGAAAACCCAGTTCAGTTGCAGCAGCGGCTGTTGTTGGCCCGGAAACGACGACAGGAACTTGCGGAGCGCTGCCATATTTCTGATGCACAGCGCGTGCAGCACTTGGTGAGCGCAGAATCAGCGCGCCGATGTGATCTTGTTCGAGCAACAAAGTCGATACAGGCACATGCGCGACAACTGTTGTTTCGTACACAACACCTTCGTGAACTGTTGCACCACTAGCACTTAAGCCATCAGGAAGTGCACGCATGGCGATACTGCCGTGCGGAAAAAGAATTGAACCAACACCGTCAGGCATTTCCTTAAGTAAGCCGGCAGCGGATGGTTCGCGCGGAATGAGATCAACGTCAACGCCGAGTGCACGAACTGTTTCGGCTGTTTTTGCACCAACCACTGCGATTTTCATGCCGCGTTGAGTTGCATCCTTGAATGCTGTTGCAAGTTCATCTCGACCAACCAAATTGGCCCAACTTGGTATCGCCACTTGCGACGTCACAACAAACCAATCGACTCCGACACGCAACTGGGCGAGCATGCGATTCGCATCAACACTCGATGCAGATTGAGTCATGTGTAAATAGGAGTCAGTGATTGACGAAATACCCAGCGACTTCAACGCTGACGCATCAGCTTCGTTATCACTCGCGCGCACTAACAACACGGGCTTATGTTCACTCGGTCGAAGGAGCTCCGCCGCCGCACGCAAGCCCATCGCTCTGGCTTGCATCACATCGGTTACTGCCAGTGATTCACGCAGATGCACTCTCGACCGTTCGTCACGATCAAAGAGTTCTGCAGTGAGCACCAACTGCGCACCATCAAAGGTTGCATAGGCGCCGATTGCTGTGGTGCATTCAGCATTGATACCAACCAGGACTTCGCGTTCTGCTGCAGTGGTGATGCGCGAGACTGGATCTTGTAGTTGAGCTATGAAGCTTTCTAACTCATCGCCTGAGCGACATTCAATTGCAAGAGCGCCCTGAGCTGGTGCAGGCACTACTTCTAGCGGATCAAGAATCTCGCTGATCATTTCCGTCCGACCAATGCGCGCAATGCCGGCGTAGGCCAATACCACCGCATCAACGTCGCCGTCAATTGCTTTGCGCATGCGGGTGTCGATATTGCCGCGAATCGGTTCGATCTGAAGGTCTGGGCGTTGCGCCAACAACATTGCAGCGCGACGCGGCGAGCTCGTGCCAACCTTTGCACCATGTGGCAAGGTTGCGAAGGTCAAATCATCACGACACACCAACACGTCGCGCGGATCCTCGCGAAGCGGCACGGCTGCAAGCGTGATGCCAGGTTCAGGTGCGCTTGGTAAGTCTTTGAATGAATGCACGATCACGTCCACTTCACCAGCAATGAGTGCGCGACGCAAGGTTGAAACAAACAAACCTGGGTTACCAGGTTGGTTCAGCGAAGTCGTGGTGTCATCACCAGGAGTGCGAATAAGGATTTCTTCCCACTCGCGATGAGTAATTGCAGCAAGCGCATTACCCACTGTTGCTGATTGGGTTCGAGCAAGAAGGCTGGCGCGCGTGCCGAGTCGAATCGGATTAGCCGCGGGCATCGAGTTCAATACCAAAGAGCGTGTGGATTGCCTTTTGGTAGTCAGCGAACTCACCTGTGCGTGCAAGTTCCTGAGCACGAACCGATGGCGTGTGCAAGATGGAATTTGAAACGCGGTGGAGTGCTCGCGCTACTTCTTCTGCGGTTTCTGCATCAACGCGAGTACTGATGCGTTCCAACTCTTCATTGATGATCGACATCACGTGTTGGCGCATCGCGACAACAGCATGGTCAGCGGTGCGGCCTGACTCTGAGAGCTCAAACTCCGAGACAGCTTGAAGCACGATGTCCTGAGCTTCAAGAATTGCCGATGAATGTTCACGCGGAGCAAATTCTCGAATCACTTCAAGATTAATCACATCCGCACATTCGCAAGTTGTGACATCGGGATCAATATCTGGCGAAAGTGCTAAGTCAATGATTGGTACAACTGGGTGAGCAGTCTTATCGCGAAGGACATGTGCGCGTTCCATCAATTCACGATTGATCAAGTACTCGGCAGACCCGCTGCACGCAGCGATGATGTCTGCACTCGCAACTGCGGCGACCAATCCTTCAGGGCCGACTGGCGAGACTTCTCGATTTTGTGCAAATTGATTTGCACGTCCAGATGATGAGTACACCTGAATGTCAACACAACCACGCTTTTGTAGAGCAGCGGTAACAACCCGAGCATACGAACCTGTGCCAAGCACAAGAGCACGGCGACCAGCAACAGACCCATAACGCTGCTCAGCAACATCAAGACCAACACTGACGATTGAACGCCCAGCAGCGCCCAAGCCCGTAGAGCTGGTTACTGACTTCGAAGTTGCTAGTGCACGTTGCATTAAGCGTTCAAGGCTTGGGGACGTTGTGCCTTCAGTTTGCGCCGTCGCCAATGCTTGGCGCACCTGGCCGGCGATCTCATCTTCGCCAACGACCATGGACTCAAGACCAGAGGCAACGGAGAAGAGGTGCTGACCAACGGCAGTGCCAACCACGACGCGCATCGCGTCGACAACGAAACCTGAATCAAGCCCAGCGGCTTGAGCAACAGAAGATGTCGTGAGTTCAACTGCATCATGAAAGCGCTCGAGGTCGAGATAGATTTCAAAGCGATTGCACGTGGAGAGAACGACTGCGCCTTTGATGTCCGCACTAGCAGCGGTTAATCGAGGAGCCAACCCTTCGGTGGCTAATGCCAAGCGACTGACTTCATCAAGGGTGACGTCATGGTGGCTTGCACCAAGCATCACCATGACCATGTCCGGATTCTACGGTGAATTGGCCTCAAGCGCGCCCGCGGTGCGGGAAGTGTGACCCATGACCTAGATGTGGACATTCAAGCCGACTTTCCCTCACGATCTAGACTTGCGCCATGACCGCACCAGAGTTGCCCTACCCGCAGATAGACGGCACCTTGATGGAAAGCATGGGTATGGTCATTACCCACGTGGAGCCAGGTTGCGTGAAGGCCTCGATGCCAGTCATGGGCAACCTTCAGCCGTACGGCCTCCTTCACGGAGGCGCCAATGCCGCCCTTGCTGAGACCGTGGGCTCCATTGCAGGGGGGATGCACGCTGGCTCAGATGGCGTTTCCCTTGGACTTGAGCTCAACTGCACCCACCACAAAGCGGTCCGAACCGGATCTGTCCATGCTGTGGCTACCCCAATCCACGAGGGCAGTAGCACCGCCACCTACGGCATCGTCATTACCGATGACGAGGGCAACCTCACTTGCACTGCTCGCCTCACCTGTGTGATTCGCAAGCGTGCCCGCAACTAAGTTGATGCCATGACTTCCCTCGACGCCCTTCCCTTGGAGCATCCGCTCATTTCTGGGCGCACCGCGAACTCACCATTAATTACGGCCTACCGCGGCGGGCGACCAGCCACGCGTCCGATCTGGATGATGCGTCAAGCCGGTCGTTCACTACCTGAATACCGTGCGCTACGCGAAGGCACCGCAATGCTGGATTCCTGCCTTCGGCCAGACATGGCCGCAGAGATCACCTTGCAACCCGTTCGCCGCCACAAGGTTGACGCAGCAATTTTCTTTAGCGACATCGTGATTCCACTGAAGCTTGCCGGCATTGATGTCGACATTGTTGCTGGCGTTGGCCCAGTGATGGGCGAAGCAATTCGCACTGCCGAGCAAGTGCGCAATCTTCCTGAACTCGATCCAGCAGCACTCGCGCCAATCATTGAAACTGTGGGAATCGTTACTGCAGAACTCGACACCACTCCTTTGATTGGTTTTGCGGGTGCCCCATTCACGTTGGCTTCATATTTAGTTGAAGGCCGACCCTCGCGCGAATATCTGCATACAAAAGCACTGATGCGTGATGAGCCAGAAACATGGCATGCATTGCTCGCATGGGTTTCTCGTGTCACTGGAACGTTTTTACGCACACAGGCAATCGCTGGGGCCAGCGCACTTCAACTTTTTGACTCATGGGCTGGCGCACTCACACTTGATGAGTACACGGAATTTGTTGCACCACATTCCGCTGCGGTAATGAGCATGGTTGATGACCTTCCTGTTCCACGAGTCCACTTTGGAACCAAGACTGGTCACTTGCTTGTTGCAATGCGCGATGTTGGTGCAACCGTGGTTGGTGTTGATCAATTCACCCCTCTTGATGTTGCAAACGAGATGCTCGGTGGAACAACACCGTTGCAGGGAAACATTGATCCTGAACTTCTCAGTGGCCCGTGGGAAGCGTTGGAAGCCAATGTTCGCGATGTATTGCAACGCGGCTTGAGCGCGCCTGGCCACGTGGTCAACCTTGGCCATGGCGTTCCACCTGAAACTGATCCAGATGTATTAACTCGCATGGTTGCTCTCGTTCACGAGGAAGGCTAGAACCTTGGCTCGTCGCTTTGATGTCGTGATTGTTGGCGGCGGAATAAGCGGTCTTGTTGCTGCGCGCACAGCGGCAACTCAAGGAAAATCTGTATGCCTCATTGAAGCGAGCGATCGATTCGGTGGTGCAATTCAGGGATTAACACTCGGTGGCGTGACCGTCGATGTTGGCGCTGAAGCCTTTGCAATCGCTCGGCCAGAAACTCTTGATCTGATCAAAGAGCTCGGCCTTGGCGATCAAGTGATTGCACCTCGTCGATCTGATTCACGCCTAGTTGTTCCCCAAGGAACCTTCCCGATGCCGCATGCACTCTTGGGAATTCCCACAAATCCCCTTGCTGATGACATCGTGGCGATCATTGGTAAAGAAGCTGCTCAGCGTGCTGCCGAACTTGACGCACAACCGGTACCAACGAACTGGGATCCCGAACTCACTCTTGGTGCACTTGTGCGCTCGCGTCTAGGTGACGAAGTAACTGATTACATCACTACGCCAGTTGTAGGCGGCGTACATGCATTGCACCCTGATCTTGCTGAAGCAGAAGCGCTGATGCCGGGCATTACAGCGGCAACACAAAAACACGGCGGACTTGCAAATGCTGCTGCAGCAATTCGCGCAGCCTCAGGAGTACCCGGTGCCGCAGTGAACGGACTTGTTGGTGGGATGTCACAACTCATCGATGCCCTAGTTGCCGATCTAGAACACATGAATGTTGAATTGATCGTCAATACGCCAGTGAGTGATGTCAGTGCTAGCGGAGCAACATGGACGATCACGACAAAATCGGAAGCATTTGAAACGGAACATGCCGTTGTTGCCCTTGCTGCACACGCAGCAGCGCCGGTGTTGTCATCAATTCCCGCAATTCAAGAGCCGCTCTCACGGATCACTGGTGGTGACGTCGTTGTATTCGCCGCAGTTGTCTCAACACCACTTCTGGATGAAGACCCGCTGGGCTCCGGTGCTCTTATCGCACCAAGCACTCCCAAGATCCAAGCCAAGGCGATCACGCACGCATCAGCGAAATGGGAATGGATTCGCCAGGCCTATGGTCCTGGCCGTCATGTGGTTCGACTTTCCTATGGTCGTGATGGCGTGATTAAGGAAAGGATCGAAGATCTGCCAACGATCGCCCATGCAGATCTTGAACTTCTCTTGGGGGCATCTCTTCCGGCCTTCGAAACCACGCACGCTGCGCGTTGGACTGGTTCACTTGTTCACCCTCGTGTTGGGCATCGAGCCAAGGTTTCAGCCCTCAAGGCTGCCGAAGCCCAAACCAAAGGCCTTTCTTTAGCAATTGCAGGTCTTGCCGGCAACGGTTTGGCTGGCACCATTAGCCAAGCGCGCGCCACTATGAACGAAGTGAGAAACTAGCCCCATGACTACTTCTGATGTCCGCATTGCATCTAAACCAAAGCTCACAGCACGCGAGGCAAATGAAACCATTCGCTACACCTGCTGGACCGCGTTCAAGCGCATCTACCGCCCAGAAGAGTCTGCTCTTGCAGAGTTCAACACCTTGCTTGAAAGCTGGGCATCCCGTGACATCACCGTGCGCGGTCTTTATGACATTTCAGGGCTACGCGCCGATTCAGATGTGATGACTTGGCTGCATGCGCCAACAGCAGATGCCATTCAGCAAGCACTTCGCGAACTTCGTCAGTCTCAACTTGGTCAATCGTTGGAAATGACATGGTCAGGCATGGGTATGCATCGCCCAGCTGAATTCAATAAGTCACACGTACCTTCATTCATGCTCGGCAAGGAACCAAAGGATTGGATCTCGGTCTATCCATTCGTGCGCTCATACGAGTGGTACTTGCTCCCTGAAGATGAGCGCCGCGAAATGCTGTTCGAGCACGGAATGATGGGCCGTGATTTTGGTGGGATTCTTTCCAACACTGTTGCCGCGTTTGCGCTTGGTGACTACGAATGGCTTCTTGCTCTTGAATCAGATGACCTTGACGAAATCGTAGACATGATGCGCACCTTGCGTTCAGCAAAGGCTCGCCTGCATGTTCGCGAAGAGATTCCTTTCTTCACCGGTCGCCGTGTTGATGCGGCTACTTGGGTTGCCAGCCTGCAATGACCTACGACGCGATTCTGCTTGCATCATTTGGTGGGCCAGAAGGCCCTGACGACGTCATTCCTTTCTTAGAAAATGTCACTGCAGGTCGCAACATTCCGCGAGAACGCCTAGAGGTTGTTGGACAGCATTACTTTCGCTTTGGGGGCGTGAGCCCTATCAATCAACAAAACCTTGATTTGATCGATGAACTTCGACATGAATTAAAGGATCGCGGCGTCAACCTTCCGATCTATTTTGGTAATCGCAACTGGAAGCCGTACTTCGTAGACGCAATCAACGACATGCAAGCCGATGAACGCACCAACGTATTGGCCATCGGCACAAGTGCGTATTCCTCATACAGCGGGTGTCGCCAATATCGCGAGAACATCGCAAAGGCCCTCACTGAAACTTCTAGTGATATCAACATTTCAATGGCGCACCCATACGGCAATCGCCTTGGATTTCGCACGAAGCCAGCAAGCGTGCTTATTGATGCATTGAAGTTTCTTATTTCAGAAAATCACCTTGAGCCGGCAATTCAGATTCTTTTCACTACGCATTCCATTCCTACTGACTCTGCATTGAAGTCAGGCCCGGAACCATTCGTTGAACCTGGCGAATACGTCCGTCAACATGAAGAAGTCATGAACGACATGATGAAAATGGTGAACATCAGCACGTTGATGAAGCCACCTCATCGATTGGTCTTCCAATCACGCAGTGGCCGCCCTACAGATCCTTGGCTCGAACCAGACATCAATGACGTGATCCGCGAGCTCGGTGCCGCAGGGGAAACCACAGCAGTGGTGGTCGTGCCCATCGGATTCATCAGCGATCACATGGAAGTCATCTGGGATCTTGATAACGAGGCAATGGCCACCGCCGAAGAAGCCAACCTGATGTTCGTGCGCATCCCCACCCCAGGGATTGATAAGGATTTCGTAGCGGCATTGGCGGATGTGGTGGAAGACGCCCTCTATGACGGCACTACCCGAAGCACCCCTGCTGGCCTGTGCTCTGGCACCTGCTGCCCCAACCCCCGAGCAGATTTGGCCACGATCCCCGGGGTCTAGGCTGATTCCACTATGAACATCCACGAGCGCCCGCGCCGCCTGCGTCGCACTGAAGGCATGCGTCGCTTGGTGCGTCAGGTTCATCTTGATCCAGCAAATCTGATCCTGCCTGTATTCGTGCGTGAAGGCGCGAGCGAACCGATTGCCATTGGATCCATGCCAGGCGTGGTTCAGCACACTCAGAGCTCCCTCAAAGCCGCAGTCAATGAAGCAGCGAATGCTGGCGTTGGCTCAGTCATGATTTTCGGGGTTCCTGCCAATAAAGATGCCAATGGCGAGGCAGCTTGTGCGCACGACAGCATCTTGGCTGACGCAATTCGTTGGACTAAAGCTGAAGTTGGCGATTCACTTCCAGTGATTGCGGACCTTTGCCTTGATGAATTCACCACCCATGGCCACTGTGGTGTGCTCGACGCCCACGGCAACGTTGACAACGACGCAACTTTGGCGCAATACCAACGCATGGCCATCACCCTTGCTGATGCAGGCGCGGACATTCTTGGTTTGAGCGGCATGATGGACGGGCAAGTTGGCGCAGTGCGCTCAGCCCTTGATGCTGAAGGCAATATCGACACGGTTCTTCTTGCTTACGCTGCTAAATACGCGTCAGCGTTTTACGGACCATTCCGCGACGCCGTTGAATCTTCCCTCGAAGGGGATCGCAAGTCGTATCAACAAGATCCAGGCAATGTTATGGAAGCAATTCGCGAAGTACGTCTTGATGTCGCTGAAGGCGCAGACATCGTGATGGTCAAGCCAGGTCTTCCCTACCTAGATGTCATCGCCCGAGTAAGTGGCGAAGTTGATGTTCCCGTTGCGGCCTACGTGGTTTCTGGCGAATCATCAATGATTGAAGCCGCAGCAGCCGCGGGCATGCTTGATCGCGAACGCGCAATTCTTGAAACTCTCACATCAGTGAAGCGCGCAGGCGCTGACATCATCGCCACCTACTGGGCAACGGAAGTTGCTCACTTGCTGAATCGGTAAACCTTGTGAATAAATCAGAACGTTGGTTCGAGCGTGCCCAAGCCGTTATCCCAGGAGGCGTAAGTTCTCCGGTTCGCGCTTTCCGCTCTGTTGGTGGCAAGCCTCCCTACGTTGCCAAAGCCAAGGGCTCACGTATTACTGACGTTGATGGCAATGAATACGTTGATCTCGTTGGCGCATGGGGTCCAGCAATCCTCGGTCACGCTCACCCAGATGTTGTTTCTGATGTAGCAAACGTTGCAATGAACTCATTTTCATTTGGTGCTCCCTGCCCGCCAGAAGTTGAACTCGCAGAAGCAATTGTGAGTCGAGTGAATGCCGTTGAAAAGGTGCGCTTCACCAATTCAGGAACTGAAGCAGTGATGACTGCTCTTCGTATCGCTCGCGCAAAGAGCAAGCGCGATGTCATTGTGAAGTTTGCGGGTTGCTATCACGGTCACGCGGATTCAATGTTGGTTGCTGCTGGATCTGGTGTTGCAACCCTTGGTCTTCCTGACTCCCCTGGCGTAACCGAAGGCGCGGCGAAAGACACCATCACCCTCGCTTATGGCGACGTGAAAGCCCTTGAAGAAGTTTTTGCTCAGCGAGGTAATGAAATCGCTGCAGTGATCACAGAAGCTATTCCAGCAAACATGGGCGTTGTTCCGCCACCACCTGGTTTCAACAAGCGAATTAGTGAACTGTGCAAGCAATACGGATCTGTCTTCATTTTTGATGAAGTGATGACCGGCTTCCGCGTTTCAGCTGATGGCTGGTGGGGCATTGAAGGAACTCGTGAAGGTTGGGCTCCTGATCTGTTTACCTACGGCAAGGTGATTGGTGGCGGAATGCCGCTTGCTGCTGTAGCTGGTAATGCAGAGATCATGGATCTTCTTGCGCCAGCTGGCCCTGTGTATCAAGCAGGCACACTCAGCGGAAACCCTGTTGCGACCACTGCGGGCCTTGCAACACTGCGCAACTGCACCCCAGATGTCTACATGCACCTAGATGCGATGGCAGATCAAGTGTTCACGATCATTGCTGATGCGCTCACCAAGCACGGGGTTGCCAATCAACCTCAGCGCGCTGGCAATCTCTTCAGTTTCTTCTTCACCGACAAGCCAGTGCACACCTACGACGATGCCAAGACCCAAGACACCGCAGCGTTCGGGCGCTTCTTCCATGCCATGCTGGAAAACGGCGCGTGGTTGCCACCTTCAGCGTATGAAGCGTGGTTTGTATCGGCTGCTCACACCGATGATGATCTTGCAATAATTGCGCGTGCTGCTGATGTTGCTGCGAGAGCAGCCAGACAGTAAGTAGCACTGGCGCCCGTAGCTCAACGGATAGAGCTCCTGGTTTCTACCCAGTCGGTTGGGGGTTCGAGTCCCTCCGGGCGCGCTTTTCACAATGTTCAGGTCACGCACAACACACATTGATAACGTGTCCCAGTGAATTCACCCGTGGCAGCTGAAAATGAAGCCACGCAGGAATCCTGGGTAGTTGGCGATAACTTCGGCCTGTCAATCCCGGCCGATCCAGAGGCACTCCTTGAAGGCGGCACCGAGTTCCTCACCTACGCCTTTCGCGCGTCAGGCCAACTTGCTGAGAACAATCGTGTGGTGGAGATCATTGATTCCGCAGAATTCTTTGATGGTGGCAGTGGCAAGAAGCTTCGCTTGACCGTTTCATACGAAAAGCCCGATCCAAAACTTCCTGAGCGTCTCTTCGTGAAGTTCTCGCGCAACTTCGACAACGCTTTATGGGATAGCGCGAAACACATGATGCTTTCTGAAGTGAACTTTGCACTGCTCTCGCGCTCCCCTGATTTCCCAGTGAACGTTCCGCTCTTAATGTTTGGCGATCTCGAACCCGTTTCTGAAACTGGCCTTCTAATTACCGAACTCATTCCCTATGGCGAAGGCAATGTTGAAGTTCCGCACCCAAAGTGCATGGACTACCTCATGGACGATGCTGATGCTGTTGATCACTACCGCGCAATCTTTGCCAGCATGGGCCGACTTTCAGGCGCGCATCGTGCAGGGAAACTTTCACCCGAGTTCGATGAACTCTTTGCCGATGCTGAAGCTGGCGCAGCACAATTTCGTTCGCAGGTTTCCGATGAGCAAACGATGCAGCGCGCTCACCGCATGTTCGATTTCATTGAGCGTTACCCAAAACTCTTTCCCACGCATTTCCAAGATGCAGGGCTACGCGAAGACTTCTTAGCATTTGTGGCTGATGGATTTCTTGCGCGTGATCGCATTCAAGAAATTCTGCAAAGCGGCCGCCCCAAGTTTGTTGCCTTTGCTCATTGGAATGGCAACATCGACAACTGCTGGTTTGAACGTCTTCCTGATGGCTCGCTTGACTGCGGCTTCATTGACTGGGCCAACTGTGGAGTCCTGCCTTTTACTCAAGTAGTGAGCGGTGCCCTTGGGTGCGCAGATCCAAAGGTCTGGGCTGAAAATCTCGATGAAATCCTTGCGGCCTTTGTTCAAGAATTTAACGCCCAGGGCGACGACCAAATCTCCCCTGAAGAGTTGAGTCTGCATGTTCGCCTCTCCTTGGCCACCAACTTCGGAATCTCCATGGCCGCACCTGTGGCCATCGCCCGCGATATTGAAGATATCGATGCTGTTTCTGGACCGCGCGACCCAATTTTCCGGGATTTATATACCTCCCGAGTCATGCTGCACACCATGACCAACCTGATTGAGAATTGGAAAAGCCTCAATCTCGGTGATCTCGTGCGAGAACTTCAGTAATTGCGCCCTCCGGCTTCCCATTCGAACCTAGTCTTGCAACATGAAACTCGCGATCCACAACCCAAACTTCACCTTGCCAGGCGGCTCAGCAGCCATGGCATCAACGATCGCAGCAACTGCACGCGCCGCTGAAGCTGGCGGTTGCTCGGTTTTCACAGTAATGGATCACTGGTTCCAGATGGAACAACTTGCAACTGCTCAAGATCCCATGCTCGAGGGTTACACCACCTTGGGATTTCTTGCCGCACACACCAGCACTATCACTCTTGGCTTACTCGTCACTGGTGTGACCTACCGCCACCCAGGCCTACTCGCCAAAACTGTCACCACTCTCGATGTCTTGTCACAAGGTCGAGCGCAACTTGGTATTGGCGCGGCTTGGTATGAACGTGAACACCTAGGGCTCGGTGTTCCATTTCCTCCAGTGGCTGAACGCTTTGAACGACTAGAAGAGACACTCCAGATTTGTTTGCAAATGTGGAGCGAAAACGATGGGCCTTATAACGGCAAGCACTATCAACTCACTGAAACCATTTGCGTTCCACAACCGATTCAGCAACCACGCCCACCAATTCTGATTGGCGGCGGAGGGGAAAAGAAAACCTTGCGTTTAGTCGCTCAGTACGCAGACTCATGCAACCTCTTTGCTTTCGATCAAGCAGAAGTTGAGCACAAGATCAATGTGTTGAATCAACATTGCGAAGATATCGGGCGAGATCCAGCAACTGTGCACAAAACCATTACCACTGGAGCACCAGGTCAAGATCCTGATGTTGATGCCTTCCTTACGCAAATGGAGGCTTACGCAGCAATGGGTGTTGATCAGGTATGGGTATCTCCACCTGCTCCAGACCCGGCAGCATGGGTGGAACGCTTTGCTTCACGCGTTGTTTCGCGCTTAAGTGAGATTTAGAACGTTCTCACCAGCTTCAGTCTTTACTCGCCTCACAATTCTTTTTGGGTTTTTTCGTTTCCCTGCTCACATAGGCGAGTTATGGGTATCTTCCGATGCATCGCTTAGGCCACTAGCCGCACGGGAGAATCACGATGACATTCACAATCGGCAAGCTCTTTCACATCATCCATATTTCAGATGATCTAGCCGAGCTCGATGCTTGGTATGACGAAATCTTTCAGCCAATCCGCGGCATTATGGACAATGCTTATTCGGAAATTGAAAAGCGCGATGCTTCACTGATTGTGATTGGTGATGCCATCATCGAACCAATGGCGGCAAGCAAGGTTCCTGGTGCCGAAGAAATGCCTGTTGGCCGATTCTACTCCCGCTTTGGTCGTCACTGGCATTCACTTGCTTGGTATCTCGACGATGTAGGCGCCGCATGGCAGCAGATGACAGATCTCGGCGTTCGAGTCGTCACCGATGGTGGCGTGCCACTACCTGAACGCCCTTCAGCTGGCTCACTCTTTACTCACCCACGCGATACACATACGCAACTGGAGTTCTTCCCACACATCATTCCGACTGATCCACGCTTCTCCCCCGACTTCAACGATTTAGCCTGGGAGCAATATCCACTCGGGCTTGTTCGCATGGCCTACGCGACCGTTGTTGTTGCCGACATCGACAAGGCGACGAACCTGTTCACCAATGTGTTGCAAGGCAAGCTTCTGCACGAGTCGACTTCAGATCTCACCGGAACACGCAATGTGTATGTGCTCGTGGGCGAAAACACCATTGTTGAAATTGCTCAGCCACTTGAACCGGATTCAATCGCTGGTCAAGATCTTTCACGCAATGGCGACATGTGCCATGCGGTTACCTGGAAGGTACTTGATCTTGATCGAGCAGAGGCATTCCTAGCGTCAAAGAACATTGCGATCATCGCTCGTGACGAACACACCCTGATCGCAGATCCACATGACACCTTCGGTGCACCAATGCGCTTCACCAATGTGCAAATTCCTGGAGATCCGCGCGGATAAGAGGTTCCTTGCTGCGCCCGTTGTCTGAAACGAATAAGGCCCGACTCTCAACGAGAGTCGGGCCTTATTTACGTTGAGCTACACCTTGAGGTAATCACCCTTTGGGTTGACCACTGGCATACCCATCAAACGACGAGCGTTGTCACCCATGAAGTCATAGGTCACGTCATCAGTCATCGGATCTGAATACTTGTAGATGCCGTTAGGTTCTTCAAGGCCTTCTGGGTGTGGCCAGTCTGAGCCGTAGAGCACGCGATCTTTACCAACGAGATCGATGAGGTCGTTGACCTTGCCTTCCCAGAATGGGCTGACCCACATATTGCGTCGGAAGGCATCGTGTGGATGTTCTTCGAAGCCCTGTGGCATCTTCTTGTAGATGGTGGTGAGGTCATCAAAGAGTGGCTTGATCCAGTCACTGCCGTTTTCCACACTCATCACCTTGAGGTTAGGGAAGCGAGTGAAGGTGCCGTGGCAGATGAGGCTGGCGACCATGTCTGACATTTCACGGTGACCAAGCACTACACGACGGAACGTGCCCATGCCCATGAAGTTGTTCGAGGTACGAGGCTCCCACGTATCAACATAACTATCCAACGGTGGCTGGCTGCCATGGAAGGCAACAGGAATTCCTGATGCTTCAACCTCGCGCCAGAATGGATCAAACTCTGGAAGTGCTGGTGAACGCCATCCCTTTGGTCCAAACACTGGTGCTGGCTTCATCACGATCATCTTGACGCCCTTGGACATCACGTACTCAAATTCCTTGAGTGCGCCTTCCACAGTTCCACAGGTGATTACGGGTGTTGAGAACACGCGATCCTTGTAGTTATAGGTCCACTGCTCGGCCATCCACTGGTTCAATGCGTGAATAACAGCGCCCGTGAGTTCGTAATCTTCAGCAGCACTGGTCTCAACCAAGTTCGCCAAGGTTGGGAAGTTAAAGGTCGCCGTTACACCCTGCTGATCAAGGAGCTTTGCGCGTGACTCTGGGTCACGCATTTCTGGCATTGCATCGATACCACGGCCGGTCATTTCCTTGAGGGATAGACCTTCTGGGTTCTGAGCTGCGTAGAACGCCTCATGAGCACCCGGACGAGCAACACGGTCAAAGGTTGGGTTTGGAATGTATTCCGTGATCCGACCATTGACAGCGATGCGAGTAGCGCGGCCAATCGTGACAAACTGAATTGCGGACTGGTACTGCTCAGGCAAGTAACGGGTCAGCGCATCGGCTGCTTCGTACATGTGCTGATCGGCATCAAATACCGGTGGCGTGATGTGACTCATCGGGGCTCCTTGGGCTCATGCAGGGGATGGCCAAAACTTAGGCCGCGCTGCCCCTCTCGTCAATGAATTTTCGTAATTCATATCTATCACTCACAAAGGGGGCAGTCCTCGTGAGGAACTGCCGCCTTTGTGTGACGCATTTGACTAGGCGATGCGCAAAGCCGGACGAGGGGCTGGGCTCTGTCCTGCAGGAGCCGGTGCCGGGCGAAGGTCACCTGCCATAGGCATTGGACGTTGCCCACCTGCACCTGGCATCGGACGCTGATCTGCGGGCCGAGGAGTTGGCCGCTGATCAGCAGGCGCATCTACTCGAGGAACGCGAAGCCGATTGGTGAGGCTTGAGCCACTCCAGGCTTCAAACATGTCGCCGTGCAAGGTTGATGCAGCACCACTTGCCAATGTGACCGCTGCCCCACCCACCACTGAACGGGGATAGTGAACCTGCAGCACCACCTTGGGAACAGCCACTGCATGGTCACTTGGGCACGTCAACGAGCCATTTGAATTTTGGGTTGCAAACACCAGAGGAGCCATGTGATTCGCGCTATCCACACTGGTGCCATCCCAACAATTTGGGAACGTTACTTGAGCAATTAAATGCTGCTCACCTGCGCAGGTTGGAACATTTGCCACGTCAGCACTGAAGGTCGGCTCTACGCCAGGTGCACCACAACCCCATGCAGCAGTTTGGTTGGTGCGACCTGACACAGCCTTGAAGCCAACAGGAAATGCGGTGGTCGATCCTGCATTTGTTGAGTCGTACCTCACGCTCATTGCGACAGGGGCTACACGAGTTCCGTTATTGAAGAGCGCAGGAACCCAATATGCCGAACGGTCATTGGAATCGTCGCAGGTCGTTGAACCTGCGAGCAGCGTTGCACCAGAAGTGAGTTCGTTAGTCGTGATGTTACCGAAGAATTCATGTTGATGACTCATGTTTCTCATACCTGGCATAACAATCGCATCAGTGGTGTTCGTGTGACTAAATGCGCAGCGCACGCCAAAGGTTCGTGAATCACCCGGCGCCGCACTAGCAGGAAGTGAAGCGATTACCCCAGTGGCTACTACTCCTGTCACAACCATCGCGCTTGCCGCAATTTTCCAAACGTGCATTTCAGCTCACTCTCGGTAGGAAACTCTTAGGCCGAAGTGTGTTGAGCCACTTTGGGAGTGATCTCGCACAATCATGTGAAACGCCTGTGAATGTGAAGGTTTCCTCATGATCTGGAAATTCGATTCCTTCGCTTTACCTCGACTTTGCCATTTCTTGGTTTCAGGTAAAGACAACCCGTCACACACTGCAGCTGAGGGGCAAATAAGAAAGTAGGGATCACATGAACAAGACAACACGCGCTATTGCAACTGCGGCAGTTGCATCAATCGCGATTTCAATTCCTTTAGCGGCGACGAGCGCATTTGCTGATGATCATGGTCGAGGCAAAGGCAATGGCAACTCAGGAAACTCGTCACATAGTTCAGGTTTCGTGTCTGCACGGATCAAACTGTCACCAGGGCAGTTCACGGCAATTTCCGGGGCACGCAAGAACTACTTGACAATAGTTGCACCAATAAATCAAACACTGCGCTCAGCAGTAGTGAAAATTCAAGGCGATCTACTCGCAGCGATGAGTGCGCCAAGTGTGGCGCTTGCCATTGGTGAGGATGCGTATCAATTTGCAAAAGACACCAACACCGACACTGTCGCGGCTAAGGCAGCTCGCGATCAGGCGGCTGCAGCATTCACCGCAGCACTAACAACAGCAAAGGCCGCAGCACAAACACAATTGAATACAACTCGAGCAACGGCCCAAACATTGCTTGATAAAGCAAAGAGTGACTACAAGGTTGCCGTGACAGCCACTTTCCCAGCTGGCACAGCTATTGCTCCAAGCCTGCTCAATCCACCACGCACGAACTTCAATTGGATGCACAGCAATGAAAACTGGAATGTGTTGATGAACAGCAACGGATTAGCACTTGGACATTTCAAGGACTAACCCATTGAATAAGTAAAGAGTGAGGCCGGGCGATTCAAGGAATTTGCCCGGCCTGACTTATTTACTGCCTTACTTATGTCCCGATTGAATCGCGCACTACTGCGAAACGTAAGTCACCTGAATTGCACCAGCAGCATCGCGCAATGTCAGCTTGCCGCCTTCACGAACATAGGTCACAGCCTTTGCCAATGCAGCGAAGTACTGGGATTCAGTGGCCATCACCGATTCAGGTTGGCACATCATCATGGTCGCGCCAGCTGGCGCAATCTTGATTCCAGTTTTGCCAGTCAAGGTGTAGGTCGTTGTGTAGTTATTGCAACCCCCCTTACCTGTGAGTTTTCCATCTGCGCTGAACGCTGCAGTGATCATTGCAACGTTTCCATCGCCAACAACCGCCTGCTTGCCGTTATTTACACCTGTTGCTTGCCACGACGTGCCTGGCAAACCAACTGCTGTGGTCTTGTACACAAAGAGAGTTTTGCCTTTGGCATCTTTCAACGTGAGATTGCCGGTATTCACAAATGACTTCACCTTCGGGAAGTTTTTCATGATTGCGGCTTCTTGAACTGAGATCGGTCCAACACATGCCTTCATGGTCATCGGCCCAAGTTCCAAGGTCAGCGATGATCCGGACTGGCGATACGTGCCGTTAAAGGTGTTACATCCGGTGAATCCGTTGATCGTGCCGCCTGCGCGAAAATTCAAGGTGGCCGCACTTGCCCCGGTGGTGCCGGGAGTTTGCTGGCCAGTGGCACTTGGGTAGGTCACCACAGTCCATTGCGTGCCTTTAAGTGGCGCTGGCGATGCCGCCGATGCCGCCACTGCCCCAAGGCTCAAGGTGAGGCCCACGACCGCGACCAAGGTTGCTGCAATCCGGCCATTCATATTCAACGTTGTTCTCATGGATTCAGCGTACGTCGCCCTCATGCAAAGGCTTCGCATGTGTCGGGTTTGTCGTAGACAGTCCTGACAGGTGCGAATTACTGTCGAGCCTGTTCCCCTGCGCACCACCAACCCCACGAAGGAATGCCATGACCACCACCACCGGTCCGACCCGTCCGGCCAAATCCCATGGCCAGTGGGCTGTTGATGGCAACTCTCCTCTCAACCCAAATGAGGAGATGAAGCAAGAGGGTGATGGCCTGGCTGTTCGTGAGCGCGTCGAAACCATCTATTCCAAGCAGGGCTTTGATTCCATTCCAAGCGACGACCTTCGCGGCCGCCTTCGCTGGTGGGGTCTGTACACCCAGCGCAAGCCAGGAATCGATGGCGGACGCACTGCACAACTAGAGCCAGAAGATCTGGAAGACTCCAACTTCTTGATGCGCGTTCGCTCAGACGGTGGCCGTCTGACCCTTGAACAACTGCGCACCATCGCAAACATCTCAGTTGAATTCGCGCAGAACACTGCAGATGTCACTGATCGTCAAAACATTCAACTTCACTGGATTCGCATTGAAGATGTGCCAGAAATTTGGCGCCGCTTGGAATCCGTAGGTCTCTCAAGTGCGCAAGCCTGTGGTGACGTCCCGCGCGTGATCTTGGGTTCGCCCGTTGCAGGCGTAGCAGTCGACGAAATCATCGATGGCACTCCAGCAATCGAAGCAATCTTGAATCGCTTCCTGCTCGATCCAGAACTTGCAAACCTGCCTCGCAAGTTCAAGAGTGCAATCAGTGGTTCACCGCGCCTGGATGTTGCGCATGAAATCAACGACATCTCTTTCGTTGGTGTCGTTCACCCAGAACATGGCCCAGGCTTTGACGTCTGGGTTGGTGGCGGACTTTCTACAAACCCTCACCTTGCGGTTCGCCTTGGCGCTTGGGTATCACTCGAAGAAGTTCCAGATGTGTGGCACGCAACTGTCAAGATTTTCCGCGATTACGGTTACCGCCGCCTTCGCACCAAAGCCCGCTTGAAGTTCCTGGTTTCTGACTGGGGCGCAGAGAAGTTTCGTGAAGTCCTCGAGTCTGAATACCTCGGCCGCAAGCTCACTGACGGTCCAGCCCCTGCTGCAACCGGAATGCGCGATCACGTTGGCGTCTTTCCACAAAAAGACGGGCGCAATTATGTTGGTGCTGCGCCAACTGTTGGTCGTCTGTCTGGTGAGCGTTTACTTGCTCTTGCAGATCTTGCAGAAGCTGCAGGTTCAGATCGAGTGCATCTCACCGCAGACCAGAAGATCGTGGTGCTCAATGTTGCATCGGAAAATGTTGATGCGCTTGCAACCGGTCTTTCAGGTATCGGTCTTGAGGTCTACCCGTCAGCCTTCCGTCGCTCAACGATGGCTTGCACTGGCGTGGAGTTCTGCAAGTTGGCAATCACGAACACCAAGGACCGCGCAACGGCACTTGTTGGCGAGCTTGAAGCTCGTTTCCCAGAAAACACTTTGCCCCTTGCCGTACATGTGAATGGTTGCCCGAACTCATGCGCACGCATTCAGGTTGCTGACATTGGCCTTAAGGGCATTCGCGCGCTAGATGCCGATGGCAACGATGTTGAAGGTTTCCAGATTCACCTTGGTGGACGCCTGGGTCAAGAATCAGGCTTTGGTCGCACAGTGAAGGGCTTGCGTCTTCCTGCAAATGACCTTCCTGACTATGTCGAGCGCGTGTTTAGCCGCTTTGTCGCAGAACGCGAAAACGATGAAGCGTTCAGCACATGGGCACTTCGCGCGGATGACGAGGCAATTCGATGAGCATTGCCCAGCGCAGCGATGCACGAGTTCTGCAAGCAGTTGCGCGTTACGCGACTGCCGGCTTGCAGGGCGCGGATGCGGCTGAAGTAATTCGCTGGGCAGCTGATTCATTTGCTGGTCGCGTCGTTGCAACCCAAGCAATGGCCAACACCACAATTTCACATCTCATTGCCGCAACTGCACCTGAGATTCCGGTTGTCTTCCTCGATACTGGCTACCACTTCCCAGAAACACTGACAACACGCGATGATCTTGTTGCTCGCACCAACATCAACTTGCTCACCATCACCCCAGTGATGAGTTTGCAGGAACAAGATGAGTTGTACGGTGAAAATCTTTGGGATCGCGACCCAGATCTTTGCTGCAAACTTCGCAAGGTCGAGCCAATGGAAGAGTCACTTGTGGGCTACGAAGCTTGGATTACAGGGCTACGCATTGCAGCAGCTCCTCATCGTGAAGACGTTCCAGTTGTTGAATTCGACGAAAAGCGTGGTGTTCTGAAGATTTCACCAATCCTTAATTGGACTGATGAGGATCTGCTTCGCTACACATTGGAAAATGACGTACCTGTTAATCCACTGATGTACGCCGGATACCCATCCATTGGTTGCGCTCCTTGCACTGCTCGCGTTGAAGTTGGCGCAGATCCTCGCTCAGGTCGTTGGGCTGGCAAGGAAAAGACCGAATGCGGGTTGCACACGTGAGTAGTTACCCAATTTCGCTCAACCTCGCAGGTAAGCGTGTTGTGGTGGTTGGTGCAGGAACAGTTGCAGCACGACGCATCACGTCTCTGATTGAAGCCGGCGCACACATTGTGGTGATCTCCCCTGTGATCAATCAGCGCATTGAAGAACTTGCACAAGTTCATCAAGTAGAACTGCATCGTCGTGCATTCGAAACCGGCGACCTCGTTGGAGCTTGGCTGGTGCATGCAACAACAAACCTCGCCGATGTGAATGAACTCGTCGCCGCTGAGGCGGATGCCCAAGGCACGTGGTGCATTCGTGCTGATCAAGCGTTGCTCTCACAAGCTTGGACTCCTGCGTCCACACGTGTTGACGATGTCACTGTTGCCGTCACTGCCAATGCTGATCCGCGCCGCGCAGCGGCAATTCGCGATGCAATTGCTGACCAACTCACCGTTGGTGCGCTCCCAATTCGTCGCGTGCGCGCAACCCAAGGTCATGTTGTGCTCATTGGCGGCGGCCCAGGAGACCCAGAACTCATCACTGTTCGCGGGCGACGCGAACTGGCGAAAGCTGATGTTGTTGTATTCGATCGCCTTGGACCAACCTCGCTTCTTGAAACCTTGGCTCCAGATGTTGAACTCATCGAAGCCGGAAAGCGCCCAGGGCATCACACGCTGAATCAAGATGAAATCAACGCCGTGATTGTTGATCGTGCCCTGCTTGGTAAGCGCGTCGTTCGACTTAAGGGCGGCGATCCTTTTGTGTTTGGTCGCGGATCAGAAGAAGTGCAAGCGTGCATAGATGCTGGTGTCAGTGTTGATGTGGTTCCAGGCATTAGCTCGGCAGTTGCAGGCCCAGCATCTGCAGGAATTCCCGTCACTCACCGAGGCTTGGCCAACGGCTATGCAGTGATCACAGGCCATCAACTCAACGATCTCACTGCTCTGGCTCAAGTTGATCTCACACTCGTGGTGTTAATGGGCGTTGCAACCCTTCCTGCACTCGCTACTGGATTGATTGCTGGCGGAAAGTCATCGTCCACACCTGTCGCCTTGATTGAAAAAGCTTCGACGCCTCAACAACGCGTAACTGTTGGAACTTTGGAATCAATTGCCGCGATTGCCTCTGATGTTGGAGTTACTAACCCAGCGGTAATCGTCATTGGAGATGTTGTGACCGTTCCTCATCTTCTTGCTGCCGAACCATCATTCACCAACAGCATTCAATAGATCATGTCGCCTTTAGTAGTTCTGCTGGCGCACGGCAGCCCTGATCCAAGATCAAGCACAGCTGTTGAAGATGTTGCAACCCGTCTTGAAACTTCTCTCAATGGTCCAATTGTTCGAGCCGCTTATCTTGATCACAACTGGCCAACACTCACCGCTGCAATTGGTCGAGAACGCGATGCTGGGTCACTCCAAGAAGTTGTCGTGCTTCCTTTGCTTTTGAGTAATGCTGCGCATGCACTTCGTGACATTCCCGCCGCGGTTACCACCGCTGAGCGTGACAGTCGCCTGGCCATCACCGTTGGTGAAACCGTGGGCCTAGATCTATCCCTGGCTTTAGCTCTTGATGCCCAAATTCCCGACGCTGCACCAGTGGTCGTGGCTTGGGCCAGTGGGCGAAGCCAGCAGGCCCAAGATGCAATGCGAGATTTAGTTGCCGCCTGGATGCAGGCCACTGGCCGCGAAGTTGTCGCTGCGGCGGCATCCGAGTCTGGTGAATTCTTGAAGACCGCTGCGCTGGAACTTCAGGCTCGAACCGGGCTTGCGCCACACATGGCAACCTTCACCCTCTTCCCTGGCGTCTTGGCCGATCAAGTGAGCGCTGCAGCGCAATCCCTTAGCCTGAAATCAACGACCCCACTCTTTGCGGAATCAGCGCTCATTGAGATCCTTGCCCTGCGCCTTTTGCAAACCACACGCACATAGGCCATCCGTCCACCACAATTGGGGGCGAGTACTGATGGAGGATTTTCGTGGATCTTGTTGAACTACGCCGAAATGACTACACCCTGGAAGAAGTCAGCCAAGAGGTGCTCGTTGCCTTTGGTGATTTCTTTTCCGATCAGTGCCCAACCTCGCTCGTGCGCGCATCGCAACCACTTGGGTTTGATCAAGGATTGTGGGATCGCCTCGTAGAAATGGGCACCACCACCATGGGGCTGCCTGAATCTGCAGGCGGCGATGGTGCCGGCATGGTTGAACTTGAACTTGTTGCTGAAGAGTTTGGCCGAGCAATCGCACCTGTGCCGTTCATCGAGCACATCGTTGCGTCCCGAGCTCTTGCAGCAGCCGAAAATGATGCGGTTGCAGAAGTTCTTGCTGGTGCCGCAGATGGCTCTCGCATCATTGCTCTGGCTAGTGCTCCTGTTGTTGCCGGTGCAAAGCAATTGGTTCCTGCGGGAGCAATTGCTCGCGATGTGATCGCTCTAGTCGGCGACAATCTCGTGTTGTTGAGCGCAGACACCCCGTTTGCCCATGTTGCTAATCAAGGTTCAACCCCGCTTGCTTGGTGGGATTTCGATTCAGTCACTCAGCGCACAGTCATTGCAACTGGAACTGAAGCTCATCGCATCTATACCCGCGCACATGATGAACGCATGGTGCTTACGGCGGCTGCACTCGTAGGCATTACTGAATACGCACTTGGACTCACGGTGGAGTTCACGAAGACCCGCGAAACCATGGGCGTGCTCATTGCAACTCTGCAAGGCGTGGCATTTCCGCTCACTGATATCGCTACGAACATTGCAGGTGCCCGCAATATCGCTCGCAAGGCTGCGTGGTACCTGGACTTTGCTCCTAACGAACGACCAGAACTTCCTGCCATTGCACTTGTCTATGCGTCAAACACCGCAACCCATGGCACGCAACAAGCAGCACACCTACAAGGCGGCCTTGGCTTCACTGTCGAAAACGACATCAGCATGTACTTCCTACGCGCAAAGGGTTGGGGCTCAATTGCCGGCGATCCAAGTGCACATTTGGCATCTATTGGCGACAGCGTCTTGGCTTCGGTCAAGTAGTTTACGAATAAGAAAAGGAGACTCCCATGGATTTCGGACTCGTAGAACTCAGTGCAGAAGACCGCGCCTTGCAGCAGGAGATTCGCAGCTTCCTCGCTGAAATTTTCACCCCCGACGTATTCCAACTTGAACATGAAACAGGTAGTGGATTCAACCCCAAGGTGTATGAAGCCCTTGGTGCACGTGGCTGGCTTTATCCAGAACTACCCGTTGAACAAGGCGGCGCCGGCTTCAGCCCAGTGCAAAAGCGCATCATGGAACTGGAACTCATTCGTCAAGATGCACGAGTGATGATGATGCAAGGAACGTCATCTCTCCCGATGGCCGCAGTACGCAAATACATGGATCCTGTTATTGCCGATCCCATCCTTAAAGAATGCGCAGCTGGCCGAGCTGTGATGTGCCTTGGCTACTCAGAGCCAGATGGTGGATCTGATATCGCCAACGCGAAAGTTCGGGCTGTTCGCGATGGCGACATGTGGACCATCAACGGTTCCAAGATGTGGACAACTGGTGCACATATCTCTACTTACACCTTCTTGATTACCCGCACTGATCCAGAAGCACCAAAGCACAAGGGCATCACCATGTTTTTGGTGCCCTTGAAATCAGAGGGCGTCACCATTCAAGCCATTCGCACCTTCAGTGGTGAGCGCACCAACATCGTGTATTACGAAGATGTTCAGGTGAGTGACTCCATGCGCGTAGGTGGGGAAAATAATGGCTGGACGGTTCTCCATGGTCCCCTTGATGAAGAACACAGCATTGGGCTTGACATGAATGGTGGCCTGACTGACGTGTCAGTGGGAACCGGCATGTGTCGGGTTCTTGGCGCCTCAATGAATGAAGTTGCGACCTGGGCGAATAAAAACACAAACGCCGATGGCGAACTGCTCGCGAAAGACATTCGTGTTCGCGAACGCCTAGGTGCCGCAATGGTTGATTACGAAGCTGGCATCAGCACACCAGGCCCCATGGGTCGCGTTAAAGCATCCGACGTTCTGGTGAAAAACGCCGCACAACTTCAAGATCTCGTGGGAACAGTGGGGCTTCTTCCCATGAATACTGAAGGGTCCATCGGTATCGGCGATATTGAATACGCACATCGCTTTGCTCAAGGAACTGCTACCTATGGGGGAACTGTTGAGGTTTTCCGCACGATCATCGCGCAGCACGTGCTCGGCTTACCAAAGGCTCAGCTTCCTGGCGCAAAGGTTTTCCTAGCGGGCAAGAAGAAGTAACTAGCTGCGAGTTTTTAAACGTACGGGTGGAAGGTCAGGAGCCAAGATTGGTTCCTGACCTTCTCCTTTTGGCCAACCAAAAAATGGATGATCCGCAGGCTGCGTCGTGAAGTTCATGTTTTCTGCTTGCCACAATCGGTGATATTCAACGATCTCTTCATGGCTTCGACCAATGAAGTTCCACCACATCACGATTTCTTCACCCAGTGGTTCACCGCCGATGAGTAACAACCGTGCATCACTCTCAGCAGTAATCGTTACAGTTAAATATCCGGGTGCTAGATAACCAAGATGATGTACTGGCACGGCTTCACCGTTCAATGCAACATCACCGCGATCCACAAGCAGGCCATGCTCATGAGTTGGATTGACCGCTAACTCAATAGATGTTCCTGAATCGACTCGCAATTCAGCACCAACTAGCGGCGAATGAGTGGCAACCGGTGATTTCGAACCGAGCAACTCCCCCAAGAACACCTGCGCAGTTCCACCAGTAAACGCAGTGACATCCGGAATGAAATGTTCGAACCCCGGATTAGCGAATCGCGCTGTGCTCGGCAAAGCAACCCACAACTGAACCCCATGAAGTTCACTGCTCTCCGGCAAGGAACGCTCCGAATGACTAATGCCTTTGCCCGCAGTCATGAGATTGAGTTCGCCTGGTCGCACTACTGCAACATTTCCGGCACTATCGCGATGTTCAATAACGCCGGAAAACAACCAACTTGCCGTTTGTAACTGCGTATGCGGATGCGGGCCAACCTGCATACCTTTTCCAAGGCTGACTTCCTGCGGGCCGAAATGGTCAATGAAGCACCATCCACCAATGAGTGAACGACGGCGGGTGGGCAACGTTCGACGAACCGGCAAGCCTTCATCTGGCCCAAGCGCGACTTCCCAAGGCTTGAGAAGTTCTACTTGATTCATCGCTAAGCCCGGTGAGGCTGAATCGCGTTTGCGGGAATGACACCCAACTTGCCAGCTTGGAAATCTTCGAAGGCTTCGACGATTTCTTCTTTGGTGCTCATCACAAATGGACCGTATGCAACCACAGGCTCACGAAGTGGTTCACCACCAATGATGAAGAGTTCAAAGTTTGGTGAACGTGATTCCTGAGTTTCACTGGCCGTGATGCGCAAGGTATCTCCGTAAACCATCACTGCAGTTTGACCTGAATGCAATGGGCGCTGCTCTAAGCCAACAGTGCCTTGACCTGCAAGTGCGTAGACGATCGAGTTGAACGTTGGGCTCCATGGAATATCAATCTGCGCACCAGGTGCAAGGGTGAGGTGAGCGATCGATAGCGGCGTGTGTGAAATACCTGGGCCTTTGTGACCAGCAACTTCACCAGCAAGCACACGAAGAATTGCCCCACCATCAGCACTGGTAATCAGCGCTGAATCCTTGCCCTGAAGATCTTGGTATTGCGGATCAATGCGCTTTTTCGCGCGGGGCAAGTTGATCCACAACTGCAATCCGTGGAACAACCCTCCAGCTTCTACGAGCGCAGCTGGCGGAGTTTCAATATGCAAAAGGCCATTGCCGGCTGTCATGTACTGCGTACCGCCATCAAGGATGAGTCCGCCACCGCCATTGGAATCTTGGTGAATGAACTGGCCATCAATGAGATAGGTGAAGGTTTCAAAGCCACGGTGTGGGTGCCATGGAGTGCCTTTTGGTTCACCTGGCGCGTATTCAACTTCACCCATTTGATCCATGTGAATGAACGGGTCAAGGTCAGCCTGACTGAGACCAAAAAAGGCACGCTTCACCGGGAAGCCTTCGCCCTCAAAGGCCTGGGGTGCGGTGACAACAGTTTTGACCTGACGCTGCTCAGCCACTGGGGATGCAACAGCAAGGCGTGGAAGGGTCAGGGGATCTGCGGTGATGGCGGCCATGGGAGGTCCTTTCGTTGAAAGTAGTTTATCATTCAACTATCTCAAGGGCAAATCTATTCCCGTCCGAACTGCTCCCAAATGCCCCATAATTGGGCAGTGTCCACCGCTGCTGATGATCCCGTAGAACAAGCGGTTGATCGGGCCCTGAAGCCACTGCGCGACGATGCCGTGCGCGATGTTGAAGCCATTTTGGATGCCGCTCTCAAGGTTGCCGAGCTTTCTGCTCCATCCGCCCCTCGAGTCGCAGACATCGTGGCTGAAGCTGGAACTTCGAACCAAGCTTTCTACCGATATTTCAACGGTAAAGACGATCTCATGCAGGCCGTCATGGCCCGCGGCCTGCGCCGAGTACACGCATATCTGGACCATCGCATGTCCAAGGTCGACGATCCTGCCAAAAAGATTGACCTATGGATTCGCGGAATTTTGACACAAGCCACGCACCAAATTGCAGCTCGACAAGGCGCAGCCGTCGCTGAAATTTTTGCGGTGAATAGCGGTGGCATTGATTCGCAATCCCAGGAAGCAACGATCGCCTTGCAAGATTTGCTCATCGAACCTTTGACACAACTCGGCAGTTCCGATCCAGTGCGCGACGCAGCGCTCATCCGAGAAACATCCATGGGAACCATGCGCACCCATATGAACGCACACACCAGCCCAACCCAAGAAGACAGCGATCGCCTCGTTGACTTTTGCTTACGAGGAATCAACACAACTCAATGACGAACTATGAACTAGACCGCAGCGTTGTGGTCGAAGGAGCAACTGTGCGCTACGCCGTTAATGGCCAGGGCACCCGTGATCTTTTACTCGTACATGGCGCAGGCGCGCATCAACTTTGGTTCTATCGAATGTTCGATGCCTTGCAAAAGGATTGGCGCGTCATCACCGTTGATCTCACCGGCCACGGTTTCAGTGATCACCGCGAGCGATACACCGTTGAGATCTGGGCAAATGAGCTCGCTGAAATTTTGCGAACGGAATGCAACGAACCAGCACTGGTTGCCGGCCACAGTATGGGGTCGCGCGTAGCTTTGGCGTTAACAGCAAATAATCCAGAACTTGTACGTGAACTCATCATGATTGATGGCAATATCCGCTCCCCTGAAGAAATTGCGATGTATTCAGATCGCAAGCCACTTCTCACTCCTAAGTACTACGCAACAAAGGAAGATGCACTTGCTCGCTTTCGCTTAGTTCCGGCCCAGCCTGAACCTGGCATGGATGTGCTCTTGCCTGTTGCTGAATATTCAGTAGTGGAGCGTGATCAGGGGTGGTCATGGCGTCATGACTGGAGCACTATCACTGAGCCGTATGACGAATACATCAACTCACGAGTGCCGTTGATCAAACAGCCAGTCACATTCGTCTACGGCACAGATAGCCCAGTGTCCGGTAAAGATAAGGCTGATTACTTTGTTGAAATCGCGACCACTGATGTGGATGTGATTGCAATTGAAGGTGGAGGACATCACCTCATGCTCGACTTTCCCGATGAGTGCCTTGAACTCTTTACGGGCAAATAAGCACTTTGCCGGTTGACTGACGTGTTGCAATAAATTCCAGAGCTTCTCTGGCATCTTCAAGCCTAAAGACTTTGGAGATATGCGGCGCTAATCCACCTTGAGTCATCTCATCAAGTTTTGCGTCGCCTTCAGCGACCTCTTGAGGCAAATGCTCAGCAACAGTGCGGATTTCAAAACCCTTGATGATGCCACCTTTCAACAACGGCAAATTCAAAGGAATCTTTGGAATCTCACCATCGGCGAATCCCACCACAACAAAGCGCCCACCCCAGGCAATCGCGCGAAATGACTCTTCGGCGTAACTTCCGCCAACTGGGTCGATGATCAGATCAGCACCTGAGCCGGTAATTGATTTGATGCGATCCTTGAGATTCTCTTTGGTGTAGTTGATGCCGGCGACAGCGCCGAGTTCTTCACATACACGCAGGCGCTCGTCGCTAGAAGCAACTGCAATTACTTTCGCGCCCAAACGTGTAGCGATATCCACACTTGCTGTACCCACACCACCAGCAGCACCAAGCACAACTACCCAGTCCCCTGCCTTGAGTTCACCGATGGTGACAAGGGCGTGGTAGGCGGTGCGATAGGTAACACTAAAAGCAGCGGCCTGATGCAGGCTGAGCCCTGTTGGTATCGGTTTGAGTGATGACGCCTTCACTGAAATTTGTTCAGCAAAACAGCCAACGAAGGATCCACCCATCACTAAGTCACCGGGTTGAACATTCGTGACGTTTGAGCCAACTGAAAGTACAACACCAGCAAACTCACTGCCAGGGATGAACGGCGTAGGAATGGAAACTTGATACAGATTTTCAATGATCAGTAAGTCGGGGAAATTAATCCCCGCTGCACGAACCGCAACCACCGCATCATCTGGGCCGGCAACAGGATCCGGTAGCTCTTTGAGTACCAAACTTGATGGCGGACCATATTGCTCACAGACCAATGCACGCATACGCGAATGGTATTGAAGAAAGCAATGAGCGGGTGGAATGTTCACACATTCCACCCGCTCATGAGCGAACGCTTACATCAATTCATTGTTAGTTTTCAGGAACGGTCTGTGTGAAGACTTCTCCGAGGAGTTCCAGTTCAGCTTCAGCCTTGAGATTTGGAATCAATTCCGAAGGCCACACGCTGTCGGTTCCTTTGTACTGACGCAGCAACTGGCGAGCAACGGTCACTTGATGAACTTCAGTTGGACCATCTGCCAAACCAAGCACAATGCCGGAGTTCAAGAAGCCCATTAGCGGCAGTTCATGCGAAGTGCCAATAGCACCGTGAAGATGCACTGCACGAATACCAATTTCAGTCATTACTCGTGAGGTTTGCACCTTGATCGCTGCAATGTCCATGCGGACCTTCTTGTAATCATTGAGCTTGTCGATCTTCCAAGCGCAGTGAAGAACCAACAGTCGAAATGACTGCAACTCGATGTAGGTATCAGCAATCATCTGCTGCACTGATTCCTTCTCCGCAAGCAAGGTCCCCTTGGTGTAGCGGGAAAGTGCACGCTCGGCCATCATGTCGAGTGCCTTCTGGCAGTTACCCACGGTGCGCATTGCATGGTGCACACGGCCACCACCCAAGCGAGTCTGAGCAACAGCAAATGCTTGACCAACACCGCCCAGGATTGCTGACTGCGGAACGCGAACATTTTCGTACTTGATCAATGCTTCAGATACATCGTCTGGACCTTCGCCAGCCATGCCGAAGTTGTATTGAATGTTGATGCCTGGTGTGTCTGCTGGCACCACAAACATGGTCATGCGACTCACTACAGGAGCATCAGGATCAGTGACAGCCATGACAATGAAGAACTTGGCCCAGCGAGCATTTGATGACCACACCTTGCGGCCGTTGATAACCCAGTCGTCGCCGTCTTTCACTGCACGGGTGGTGAATACACCTGGGTCAGCGCCACCTTGTGGTTCTGTCATTGAGAAACAGGAAACGATGTCACCTTCAAGTAGTGGCTTGAGGTATTCGGCCTTCTGCTCATCAGTTCCGTAGTGAGCAAGAATTTCTGCGTTTCCCGTATCAGGTGCCTGGGTACCAAAAATACGTGGAGCCCAACGTGAGGTTCCAAGAATTTCATTCAGGAGGGCCAGCTTCAGCTGTCCATAGCCCTGACCACCGAGATCTGGCCCAAGGTGACAAGCCCACAACTTCTTATCGCGCACTTCTTGCTTCAGCGGGTTAATGATCGCGGCCTGCTGCGGAGTCATGTCCTTGTAAATGTCATGCGGCCAAAGTAGGTCAACTTTTTTAATCTTGGTATTGACGAACTCTTTGGTCCAGTCAAGAAGTTCTTGGAAGTCTGGATCGACCTCGAAATCAATTGCCATGTCATTCTCCTTGTGTGATGTGTGAAGTCTGTGCGTTCTCGCTGATTTAGTACATGCCACCATCGACGCGAATGGTCGCGCACGAGGTGTAAGTCGAAGCATCAGAAGCCAAATAGATGGCCGCACCAACAATTTCGTGCGGTTCGCCAATGCGCTTGAGTGAGGTGGTGTTCTGCATTCCTGCGGTCATGGATGGAACATCCCATGCTTTAGAAATGTCCGTCATCATCGTGCCTGACATCAGGGTGTTCACTCGAACAGCCGGGCCAAAGGCTTTTGCAAACCCTTCAGTCATGGTGTTCAAGGCGTACTTCGCACCAGCGTAAGGAATGATTGTTGGTGAAGGGCGAATTGAACCTGATGAGCTCACGTTGATGATGGAACCGCGGCCAGCAGCTGCCATCCGCTCACCCATGAGTGCCGTGAGGTGATACGGCCCCTTGAAGTTGAGGTTCATCACGCTGTCGAACATCTGCTCAGTGACATCTGAATTCTTTTCGTACACAGGTGACATACCTGCGTTGTTGATCAACACATCGACGCGACCAAAGCGTTCGTACACTGCATCAACAAACGGCTCAATCGCATCCCAGCGGCCAACATGAAGTGCATAAGCCATTGTTTCAACGCCATATTTTTCGGCGATGTCGTTGGCTACGGTTTCGCAGTTTTCGATTTTGCGCGACGCAATTACAAGATGAGCACCGGCTTGCGCACAGCCGTACGCCATTTCCTTACCAAGGCCACGGCTTCCGCCGGTAATGACAATGACTTTGTCTTTTAGGCTAAACAAGTTGTCAAGGTAGCTGCTCACTTCACACCATCCGGCATGGTTGCTGCGAGCTCAGCTGCCTTACTCATGAGTTCCAACACCAGTGGACCAAATGAGGCAAGCGCCGCATTGTCGATGTTATTTTTCACAATGCGTGCATAAGACATCTCGAGAACAATCGCTAACTTCCAACGTGCAAGCACGAGGTAGTAAGGGAAGTCTTGGGTACTGCGTCCGCTGATCTTTTCGTAATGCGCAAGAAGATCCTCTAGCGGTGGCATTCCCGTGACATCGAGATAACGCATGTACTTGGAATCAGCTGCATCTGGAGCAAGTGATCCAAGGGCCCATGCAAGGTCAAGCAGTGGATCACCGATGGTGGTCATTTCCCAGTCGACAACGGCAGCAAGTTTTGCCGGCACATCATTGGTGAACATGATGTTGGCGAATTGGTAATCGCCGTGCATGATGCCGGGCTCCCATGAACGTGGCTTGTTCTTATCGAGCCAGGCGGTTGCTTCTTCAAGGCCTGGCAGGTCACGGAACTTGTAACCATCAAGGAAGGAAATCCACCGACTGACCTGGCGATCATGGAAGTTGTCTGGACGACCAAAACCTTCAAGGCCTTGTGCCTTCCAATCAACCTTGGCCAGCAGTGCGCAGCCCTCGACTAATGCGTACGCGAGTGCTGGACGCAAACTCAAGTCAGACTTATACGGCTCTGGCCAACCATCGCCGCCAGCCGGAGACCAACCAATGATCTGCTTCATCAAATAAAACGGAATCCCCAAAACGTCAGCGTCTTCGCAACCAACAACGAGCTCGCCATGAGGAACATCTGTTCCCTTGAGCGAAGCAAGGAAGGTCATCTCGCGCTTGATGCCATCAGCGCGGCCTGAGTTGCGTGGTGGAATGCGCATCACGAGGCGCTCACCGCCTCGATCAACGAGATACAACTCGTTTTGGGAACCACCTGAAATCTTGGTGAGTTCTGGAGTTTCCCCGGCGCCTGGTCGGTTGACTGAGTCCATCCAAACCGTCAGTCGCTGCAGTTCTTCGGGAGTAAAGGGGTGCTTGGTATCGGTAGCCATGGACTGAGAATACCGTTCTTATTTCTAAGAATCTTGTTCTCAGCAAAAAAACTTGGGGAATTTTCAAAGAAATCTGGCCGGTTTATGCCCTAGGAGTGCCCAGCTGGCGACCCACTAGTTTTACTCACATGCAGCTTGCCTTGGAATTCCTCGTAGCGGTTGCAGCAGGAGTTCTTGCCGGGTCCACCGGCGGCGGCGGCGGCATGCTCTTTGTACCCATTTTGATGGTCAGCGGCCTGACCCCCGTAGCCGCAGTTGCAACCAGCAATATCGGTGTCTTTGTGACTGCAACCTCCGCAACCATCACCAATGCGCTAGCTCGCCAGGTGCCATGGCGCAGAGCCATCATGATCGGCATCCCTGCCATCGTGATTGCGCCGGTTGGCGCCTGGGTAGCCCACCACCTTCCAGATGCTGCGTTACTTCTAGGTTTTGCAACGCTCAACATCATCAACGTCATCCTGACAAATCGACGTACAGGCGCAGCGGCTGAAGAACATGACCAGCAGACCAATGATGCATCCGTCGGACAAATCGCCGTGACAGGCGGCTCTGGCGGATTTCTCGCTGGACTCTTTGGAATCGGAGGCGGACTCATCACAGTGCCGCTGCAAATTCTTTGGCTCAATACGCCGATCAAAGTTGCAGCACGCGTGTCACTTGCGGTGATTATGTTTTCCAGCGGTGCCGCGCTCCTAGGGCACGTCATTAATAACGCAGATATTCATTGGACTACAGGGCTCGTTTTGGGTGTAGGTGGATTGATCGGCGCACCTATTGGTAGCAAACTCCTGCGAAGACTGTCGCCGAAAGCCGCCACCCGCCTACTTCAGGCTGTACTCATTGGTGTTTCGATCTACGTGACCTATCGGGCCTTTAACTAGCCAACCCTTTAACCTGCTTGCGGATCCAATAATCCTTTGACTCGCGCTGCGATTACTGCATCTTCGCGTGAGTTCACACCGAGGCTGCGATACAAGCGCAACGTCTCTTGACGAATTGTTGATTCACTGAAACCAAGTTCGCGAGCAATCGACTTATTTGTCTTGCCATCTTGCATGCGTTCCAAGATTCGCTGTTGACGTTCAGTGAATTCGACTTCGCCTTCTGGCGCACTCACCAAAGTTTTACGAGCATTGGATCCCTTGGCCATCGCTACTCGCAATTCGAGCAGACTGACGATCGAGGACATGAACGGCGCACTTGCGGGGTTTTCTGGCAGCGCCTCCTTGAACGTGACGATAAGCACGTATTCGGGAATATTGACGCGATTGAGTGGCGCGATCACCACGCCACCTTTGTGATGCGTTCCTAATACTGCAGGAACGAGCTCATCACCCTCGCTTGCATCCACGACCCATGTTGTCCGGCCAAAGGACAGGACAGAAGCCAATTCCGGGTTATTTTCAAGCGCAACTTCAGCAACACGGCCGGTGTCGACAACACCGTATGAAGACTTCAATTGAAGCGTCCCACGTGGGTCCATGCCGTACAACAGCACTTCCTCGCAACCCCAAAAGTCGAATATTCGCAAGGCTAATAGCCTTGTGAGCTCATCCCAAGAAGGGTTTGCAACGAGTGCTTGAGAGAGCAACGTAAAGCGTTCAATGCGATCTGGAAGTGGCTGAATTGTGGTCACATGAACACAGTAGTCAGTATCCGGACAATTACCAGAACTACCTGGCACCGCGTGCGCGCACGTAGTCACTCACGACATAGTCGCCAAGTCGCTCGCCTGACGAGGCCAACACTCGCCCACCATTGCGTCGAGCCATTTGATCCAAGAAACGTTCCAAACTCGGGTCATCACCAAGCCTGAACCAAGAAATGGGAACTCGACGACAAGTCATGAGATCCACCTGAGCCACGGTGAGGGCAATCGTTTCATCACTTGGCGGCCAACTGAAATTCGAGTAACCCTCGTCATCAATGTGAGCCGTTGGCTCACCATCGGTCACAACCATGACTACTCGCTGAGCACCATGGTGTTTATCAAGGAATCGACCAGCCAGCATCAATGCATGATGCAAATTTGTGCCTTGGATGTAGCTGGCTTCCAAATCAGGTAACTCATGTGGCTTCACCACTTGTGCAATGTTGGCGAAGGAGATGATTTCTAGCGCATCAAGTGGATACGCAGTTTGTGCAAGCGCATGTAAGGCGAGCGCCATCGTTTTAGCTGAACGCCAGGTATCACTCATCACCATCGAAAAGGACTGATCTATTAACAGCGCCACCGCTGCACGTGTTCGCGTTTCTGTTTCGTGAACTTCAAAATCCTCTGCAGAAAGAGAAAGAGTCGCAGAATTGCTCATTATTTTGCGATTCACTGCATTGCGAACCGTCTTCACCACATCGATGGGTTGCTCGTCACCAAACTGCCAAGGCCTAGTCATCCCGGTGATCTCACCCGCCGCACCTGTGCGATGCACACTGTGGTCACCTCTTGATGAAGCATCGAGCGAAGAAAAAACTTCGCGCAATGCTGTCTGACCAATACGTCGCACAGCTTTTGGTGTGAGTTCCAGGCGATCGCCATCGCGTTGCAGGAAACCTTCATCTTCCAACTGTTTTTGGATCTCACGCATGGCACGCAGATCATCAACAGCCTGACGACCTAAGGCACGGGCCACAGCCGCTTCATCAATATTATCGAGATTGGCTCGAGCATCACTATCGGAAAGCTGATCCATGATCGATTCGAGATCAGCCAATTCGGCAAGTGCTTGTGTTGCATCAGGCAAGCCCAGCGGCTCATCCCCACCCATGCGCTGTTGCCCAGACCAGGAGAATTCAGGACGCATGGTTTGAAGGTTCTCCTGCAAACGTGACATCTCATCCTGTAAGCCCATGTCCGCCAATGCCTCTGCCATTGCTTCAGCAAGCTCGGCACGTTGCTCAGGGCTGAGTGAATCCATCATGCGCTGCATCGCAGCAGCTTGACGCGCTAGCTCATCAATAAATTCCGACAGAGTTTCTGGCGCATCTGGGAAGAAATCCTTGTGCTTTTCTTTAAAGGCTTCGTAATCATCTGTTGCATCTTCTCCTCGCCGATGCTTTTCCAGCATGGCGTTGAGGTCTTGCATCATTTCCTTCATCGCAGCTTTAGATTCAGGAGTATTCATCTGCTTCATACTCTGCGTCATGTTTTTAAACTGCTGATCTAGAACATCTCGCTGCAGGCGATCTTTGAGTTGATCAAAGGATTGCTTGGCTTGCGGTGACTGCCAGTCGTAATTCGAAAGTTGCTGAACTGCGCGACCGATTTCATCAGGAACTGTGTCAAGCATCGCTTCACGAAAACGTGCATCATCTGACGGATCCGGAAAGAGCGCCGCGCGTTCTTGGGTAAGCGCGTCATCCAGTAACTGACGCAAGTCGGTGAGCAGACCATCCATGCGACCTGAGTTTTCTAACTCTTTGCGACGCTGCTGGGCTTTGCGGAACATGTCGCGCAAACCATCACGATTATTCAATCCATCGCGAAACATGTTGCGAAAGGCATCGGTTAATGACTGCCCGTCAAGGAGACGTCGGCCAATCTCATCCACACCACCGCCAGCATCAACTGGGGCAGCTAAGGGATCTGGGCCGTCATGGAAGGACCCATATTGAAATCGACTCATGAGGCTCCGTAGCGAATGACCCCATCAACTGCGTCCTTATCAATCCGTCGGGTTAGCCATAGTCCTTCAATGGCAAACTCCACACATGCTGCCGCAAGGCCCGAGGATTCGGCTAATTCAGGTTCCACGGTCTGCATTAATTTGCCAAGACCCTCGAACTGACCCAGCTCGCCAAGCAGGGATGCGCCAGGCGTGATGTCGCCGGTTTGCAAGGTATTGCCTTCGTCAAACCATTCAACAAGCGAAGTCAACACGGGGCGAATGTCATTACCGCCGAGCAACTGACGCCACGTTTCTGCTGTTGCTTTACGTGCAAGATGAATTAAGAGTTCCTGCTCGCGACCCTCTTCACTGACATCAAACTCAACCTTGCCGCGCAAGGTTGGAACAACACCCATGAGATCGCCGATGCGAGCGACAGGATCCTTTTCGCCGGTAATTGCTGAACGACGTAGAGCTGCGCCCGACAGCGCTTCAGTGCACGCAATAGCAAAGCGTGCTGAAACACCACTGCGTTGATCAATGGAGGAGGACGTGCGAACTTCAGTAGTGAATCGAGCGACAACGTCATACATGTGGTCAGGGATCACAGCTTGCACATTGGCTTCTTGGCGAATCAAATCGATTTCATCATCAAGGAGCAGCGGATAGTGGGTGCGAATCTCAGCACCGAAGCGATCCTTTAACGGCGTAATAATGCGACCGCGGTTCGTGTAGTCCTCAGGGTTTGCGCTTGCAACAACGAGCAAATCCAGCGGCAAACGCAGGTTATAACCGCGGACCTGAATGTCGCGCTCTTCCAAAACATTCAGAAGCGCAACTTGAATGCGCTCTGCCAAGTCAGGAAGTTCGTTCATTGCGAAGATGCCGCGGTTCGTGCGAGGCACTAACCCGTAGTGCACAGTCTCTGGATCACCAAGGCTGCGACCTTCAGCAACCTTGACCGGATCAACGTCACCAATGAGGTCAGCAACCGAGGTGTCAGGTGTTGCCAGCTTCTCACCAAAGCGCTGACTGCGATGACGCCAAGACACGGGCAGGTCATCACCGAGCTCAGCTGCCTTGCGACGACATCCAGCACAAATTGGCTCTAGCGGGTCATCATTGATTTCACAGCCCTCAACAACGGGAATCCACTCATCAAGGAGTTGGGTCAACGTGCGGATCAAACGAGTCTTGCCCTGGCCACGCTCACCTAACAACACCAAGTCATGGCCAGCCAGGATCGAGCGCTCAACCTGAGGGATCACGGTGTCTTCAAAGCCCACAATTCCTGGCAGGCTCGGCACCCCTTCGCGAAGGCGAGTCAGCAAGTTTGCTTGCATCTCTTGCTTTACCGTGCGCGACTGGTAGCCGCTGGCCACAAGTGCGCTTAAGGTGCGAGGGAAGTCAGCCGGGACAGATGGGGCGAAATTGGTCACCTGCTGACCGTACGGTCCCCACCGCATTTGCGCTACACATTCACAAGGAATTCTCGAAAGGATCGCTTACAGCGAATTGGCGAAGACCACCGTGTTGCGTCCTTGGGATTTTGCTGAATACAGAGCCGCATCTGCACGGCGCAATGCATCATCAATGGACTCGCCAGGATTCCAGAGCGCAGCCCCTGCCGAAAAGGAAGCCGGAATCTTGAGCGAATCAGTGGTGATGTCCGCTCTTGTCACGACATTTTGTAGTCGCGCCATGATGCGCTCTGCTTCGTCGGCGGCGGCATTGACTACTACGAGAAATTCGTCGCCACCCCAACGACCAACAAAATCAGTCTTGCTAATGGATCCAGCTAAACGCCCGGCAATAGCTTTGATGTAACTGTCGCCAACTAAATGGCCATGCTCATCATTCACTTTTTTGAGATTATCGAGATCAATAATGATCAAGGTTCTATCTCGTGCGGACTCACGTTCTAATCGAGACAACAGACCTCGACGATTCAGCAACTCCGTGAGCTGATCCGTGTCAGCTAACTCGCGCATCTGAGATGCGAACGCGGCTTCCTGGAGAGCTGCGACCAAGGCCTTTTCCCTGATCATGCGCAGGCGCACTGCGTAGATTGCGAGGAGTCCGACAATCGAGATGATGATCAATCGAACAGTCTGAGCTTGAACATTTCCATCACTGGCAAAGTGCCCGAAAGCCCAGGCAGACAACACAGTGATCAGCGAAATAATCGCCGTGGTCCAAATCGTGCCGAACACAGCCGCGAACATTGGCACGACTGCGAGAACGCCGACGTACGCCGTTTTCGGTCCTTCAATTGTGTCCGCGGTCAAAATGATTGCGATGAACACAAGCGGAGCCACGATGGACAACATGAAATTCGTGGTGCTCTTACTCATACAGCCCCCTCTACGCCTGTAGTCAGACTAGTCGTTGTCCTCAGCAGTATCGGACGAGTGCGAGCGTTTATTGCGTAACTCTTCAACCGTTGGAGCAGTACCGCCAAAGCGAGGCGGCAACCACCACAAGTCGTCAGTTGAATTTCTTGGATACCTTTCTATCGTTTCATCCAAGAGCGAGCCCATCACTGACTTCAAATGATCGGTCTCGGTATGGACATCTGCACGCTTTTCCACCTGAATTGGCGCACCAATGGTGATACCGATTGTTTTGCCTCGCGAAAGATCTTTATGCCCGTACCCAAGAATTCTCTGGCCGCCAAAAACAGTCATCGGAATGATCGGCACCTGGGCCATCGCAGCCATGCGCACCGCGCCACTTTTGAATGAAATTAATTCAAAGGACCGACTCATCGTGCCTTCGGGAAAAACGCCGAGCAGCTCTCCATCTTTAAGCGCGCGCACACCCTGTCGAAATGCATCAGAGCCCGCATCCCGATTCACAGAGATATGCCCCATTGATCGCATCAACGGGCCAGCGACTGGGTTCTTAAAAATTCCATCTTTAGCCATGAAGCGCACCCGGCGGTGCCCGGCACGATCTGCTGGAAGACCAGCAAAGGCATAGTCCAGAAAACTGATGTGATTAATAGCGAGCACTGCACCGCCGGTTGTCGGGATGTTCTCTTGGCCAACGATGTCGAATTTCAGGCCAAGGGATTTGAAAAGCCCCTTGGCTGTGAAAACAAGTGGGCGATACACGAGATCTGCCATACGAGAAGGCTAACGAAGCGGCAAGATGAGGTCATTAGTCCCCACCAAAGGGGCCTAGTTCCCCTCGCGGGGTTGTTCAGGAACTGAAACACTGCTTCATGGAGGTCATCACAATGTTCCACAATCGGGTCGTCGTAGGTTTCGATGGAAGCGAACCGTCACTGGGTGCTGCGCGATGGGCTGCACGTGAAGCCCAGACCCGTGGACTAGGGCTCACCGTGATCCATGCCACCGTTCCACCGATGAGCAGCAGCGGTGCTTGGGGGCCTAGCGCACCGATTTCGCTGGACGCGCTCGATGAGATTCGTACGAGCGCGCAAACATCGCTCGACGCGTTTGCTGCAACCTTGCCATCGGCTGATATTCAAACCCTCGTACAAGTGGGCTCACCTACCGGGATTCTGCTTGCTGCATCTGAAAGCGCTGCATTGATCGTCGTTGGATCACGTGGGCATGGAGGTTTCAAGGAACTCCTCCTTGGCTCAGTCAGTCAGCAGCTGGTTACCCATGCTGACTGCCCCGTTGCCGTCATCCGCGATGATCGCGTGATCGATGCCACTGCTGTTGTGGTTGGGGTTGACGGCAGTGCAGCGTCACATGCTGCTGTTGATTTCGCCTTTGACTACGCAAGCCGACATCACCTTCGTGTTCTTGCAGTACACGCTTGGGATGTTCCGTCGTTTGATCTCATCGTGATGCCAAACACGCCAGTGCCCATTCAAATTGGCGATATTGCCAACACAGAGGTTCGCCTTGCTGCTGAACTGCTCGCTGGCTACGAAGCACGCTACCCAGATGTCACGTTGGAAACGCGAGTTATTCGCACTACGCCCGCAAATGCCATTTTGAGTGCAGAACCTGAAGCAGCCGCGATTGTGATGGGCACTCGAGGTCACGGTGCTGTCGTGGGATCAATTATTGGTTCCGTGAGCCACAGTGTGTTGCACCGAGCAACAGTGCCTGTGGTCGTCGTGACAGAAGAAGCACATGAGGACGACGCTGCGTAACACCACTCCACTACCCTGAGCACATGGCTAACAGTGACCGCTTGGTGTGGATAGATTGCGAAATGACTGGGCTTTATCCTGAAAAGGATGAGCTCGTTGAAATTGCAGCAATCGTTACTGATGGCGAACTCAATGAACTTGACGCCGGCATTAGCTTGGTTATCAAGTGCAGCGATGCAGCGCTTGAACAAATGGATGACTTTGTGGTCAACATGCACACTGAATCGGATTTGATCACTGAAATTCCCAACGGCATTGCACTGGAAGATGCACAGGCTCAGGTGCTGGCTTATGTGATGCAGCATGTGCCCGAACCCAAGAAAGCGCCGTTGGCTGGCTCAAGTGTGTATACCGATCGAGGCTTCCTCACCAAATACATGCCAGAACTTGATGATTACTTGCACTACCGACTCGTTGACGTTTCCAGCATCAAAGAACTGGTCCGCCGGTGGTATCCGCGCACCTACTTCTCCATGCCAGAAAAGCATGGCAACCACCGAGCCCTGGGTGACATTCGTGAGTCAATCGCTGAACTGCGCTATTACCGCGAAGCGGTATTCATCCCAGCTCCTGGGCTAGAGACTGCTGCCGCAAAGGAGATCGGCCAACGGCATGTGGTCGATCACGGCTGACGTCAGCAACCAGATCTGAGCCGGATTTGGGGCCATCAACCCTGCCGCTAGTATTAGTGCTCCGCGCAAGCGGGTGAGGGTGGCTTCGGCTGGCTTCATGGTGGGTATAGCTCAGCTGGTAGAGCGTCGCGTTGTGGTCGCGAATGTCGCGGGTTCGAGTCCCGTTACTCACCCCAATGCACCATTTGGTGCCCTGTCCCGCATTTCCGGGGCCATCGACCCACGGGTTACAGTCATTTCATCGTGCAGTGCTGAACAGTTCGCCTGCCAACCATCACCACTGTGAGGAATTCCATGGGCCCCGTAGACGTCATCATTATCGGTTTTCCTGGCAATAAGTTCAGCGGCAAAATTGCCCCGGCGATCATTGAGCTCGTTGATTCCGGAACCATTCACATTCTTGATCTCCTGTTCATCATGAAAGATGCCGATGGAGTGACTACTGCGCTTGAGTTCCATGATTTCGATGAGCAGTTAGGTGCTGCAGTAGCCGGTGTCACAATTGCCTCACCTGGCGCACTGGGTCTGGATGATGCAGATGAAATTGCTGAAGACATCCCTGTGAATAGCTCAGCTCTAGCCGTTGCCTACGAGAACACCTGGGCTTCGAAGTTTGTCGATGCAATCCGCGAAGCAGATGCTGTAGTGATCGATCAGATTCGAATTCCTGCTGCAGCAGCAGAGCAAATCCTCGCACGTTAATTACACACGACATTTACGAAGGGAACGATCATGGGTCTTCTACGAGTAGCAGCACGCACAGCAGTGATTTCCGGCACCGCAACAGCTGTGTCAGGTCGCGTTGCACAACGCCAAGCATTGGCTTACAACGAAAAGGTTGCAGAACAACAAGCAGCAACAGGCGCTGCCGCACCAGATGCAGTAGCCGCTCCAGCTGAAGATGATTCCCTTGCCAAGGTTGCCCAGCTTGCTGAGCTACACAAGCAGGGAATCCTCACCGATGATGAGTTCACTGCCGCTAAAGCAAAGGCGTTGGGTCTCTAACCAGCCAGTTACATCTACTGCTTGTCAGTACGCATGCGATGAAAGTCGATGCCCGCGAATAACCAGCGGTCATCGACTTTTTCGTAGGTATCAAAGTAATAACCGACACTTCGTATGGTTTTGATTTCCGGGTCCGCTGGATACTCAACATGCTCGGGGAACACCAGGTAATCGCTGATTGCCCAAATACCGCTTGCATGGGTTTCGTCAAGAATTGTTATTTCACTTTGATGGCCAGCATGGAAGGTAAACACTTCACCAAGAATCCCGCGAATTTGATCTCGCATCTGATCGTTGCCAGCGAATGTGTAATTGGATTCGTGATTAGTGAAATAGCAGGTTGGAGTGAAGAGCTCCCCGAATTCTTCCCATGCCTTGGTATCGACAAAGCGCCAATACTGGGCCCGCAGCACACGAATGTCTTCAATCGCCAGAAGTCTGACTAGCGGATCTAGATCACTCATACACCGCTCCTTTACGGTTACTGACCTTCTTGGGCAGCATGCGCACGAGCAAGTTCGAGCGCAACATCGATGATCATGTCTTCCTGACCGCCAACAACCTTGCGGCGGCCAAGCTCTAACAGGATCTCGGCCTGACTGACTCCATAGCGCTCTGCGGCTTTCTGCGAGTGCAGGAGGAACGAGCCGTACACGCCGGCATAGCCAAGGATGAGACCAGCACGGTCAATGACTTGCTGGCGCGGCATCATTGGACGAACGATTTCTTCAGCCAGATCCATCAGCGCCAGTGGATTCACACCGGTTTCAATGCCGTATTTGGTACTCACCGCAGCCAAGATTTCAGTTGGGCAGTTACCCGCGCCAGCGCCAAGCCCAGCACTCGTGCCATCAAGGTTCTTGGCACCTTCTTCATAAGCAGCAATCGAGTTCGCAACTGCCATGGAAAGGTTGTTATGTGCGTGTACACCCACAGGGATCTCAAGGGCACTTACGAGTGCATTGACTCGACGACGAACATCTTCAGTGGTCATCGCGCCTGCTGAATCGGCGATGTACAGCGTGTCTGCGCCGTACGACTGCATCAACAGAGCCTGCTTCACGAGATCCTCTGGGGTACTCATGTGCGACATCATCAAGAAACCGATGGCTTCCATCTCGAGCTTCTTCGCAACCTTGATGTGCTGTTCAGTGATATCTGCTTCAGTGCAGTGCACCGCGATGCGTGCAACATTGACACCAAGTTCCTTCACTTCGCGAAGGTCATCGGCGATGCCAATGCCTGGCAGCAGCAAGCACGCGATTTCTGCGTTCGTCGTGGCTTCGCAGGCACGCGCAATCAGCAACTTTTCATCAACCTTGGAGAAGCCATAGTTGAAGCTAGAACCACCCAGGCCGTCACCGTGAGCGATCTCAATGACTTCAACGCCTGCTGCGTCTAGGCCTTTCACAATGCTGATGACATCGTCTTCGGTGTACTGGTGACTAATAGCGTGCGAGCCATCGCGCAGGGTTGAGTCAATCAGACGGAAGTCGCGGTGTGTAGTTGGCGTGCTCATGCGTTGGCTCCTGACTTGTGAATCGAAATCGCTTCGCCGACGCGCAAGGCTGCAGCAGTCATGATGTCGAGGTTGCCCGAATATGGAGGCAGGTAATCTCCGGCGCCCTCAACCTCGAGCAGAGCGACAACGCGATGCGGAACAACTCCGCCCGGAGTATTGAACGGGCCAACTTCAATCACTGGTTCGTTTTTCAAGTGATAACCCGGGACATATTTGGCGACTTCTCCAACCATTTCCAAGATTGAGGCAATCACTGCATCATGATCAGAGCCTTCTGGAAGTGCCCCAAACACGGTGTTACGCATCATGATCGGTGGATCGGCTGGATTCATCACGATGATGGCCTTTGAAGTCTTGGCGCCACCAATTTCACGAAGTGCAGCACTTGTGGTCACGGTGAATTCATCAATATTTGCGCGTGTTCCTGGACCTGCCGAAAGGGAGGCAATCGTTGACACCATCTCGGCGTAAGGGAGCTCATCGATGGCGCGACGAATGGCATACACGATTGGCGTTGTGGCTTGTCCGCCGCAAGTAACCATGTTGACGTTCATGGAATCAAGGTGCTCATAGAGATTCACTGCAGGAATCACCTTTGGCCCACGAGCCGCGGGAGTGAGATCCACTGCAACGATGCCAGCTTCACGATACTTCGGTGCGTTTCGCACATGCACATAAGCACTGGTCGCATCAAAGATCATGTCGATGTTGTTACCCGGATCAAGAACCCACTCAGGTCCCTCGTGTGGCGCAAGTAGCCCTAAACCCTTTGCTCGCTTGAGTCCGTCGCTTTCAGGATCAATGCCCACGAGGGCAACCAGATCCAACACATCAGAACGAAGCATTTTGAACATGAGGTCGGTACCGATATTTCCTGAACCCAGGATTGCGCAGCGCATTTTCTTCATGAAGGGTTACTTCACTTCCACTGTGATTGAGCCAAGACGATCAAACTCTGCAGTGAACGAGTCACCTGAGCCAGCGGGCACCATTGCGTGCAGCGCACCAGTCATGATGACCTGACCGGCTTTGAGCACGACCCCCATCGGGGCCAAAGTGTTAGCAAGCCAAGCAACAGTGGCCAATGGGTCACCCATCGCTGCAGCTCCTGCTCCAGTAGCCAGCACTTCGCCGTTCTTAGAAAACACCATGCCGATGTGGCGTGGATCGAATCCATCAATAGGCACGACCTTGCTACTCAATGCAATTGCGCCACCACTTGCAAGATCCGCCACGGTGTCGGCAAGTTTGATCTTCCAGTCAACAATGCGGGAATCAACAATTTCCAGTGCAGCCGAGAGCCCCACGGTCGCATCACGCACATCATCAACAGTGCAATCTGGGCCGCTGAGATCTTTGCCGAGAATCAAGCCAATTTCGCCTTCAATGCGAGGCGCAATGAATTGATCGCGAGGAATGGTTGATCCATCACTAAAGATTCCGGATTCAAAGATTGGACCAAAGTCAGGTTGATCAATTCCGAGCAGGTCCTGCATTGCCTTTGATGTCAGACCCAACTTGTAGCCAGTAATGACTTCACCGCTGGAAATGAGCTTTTCGACCAGGCGCTGCTGAATCTCGTACCCGTCAAGCATGCCAAGTTCTGGAGCATCATCAGTGAACGCAGCAATGGCTTGCTTAGTTTGCCGAGCCTCGTACAAAGCATCGGCGTGCGATTGAGCCTGTTCGGCGTTGATGGTCATGCTGCTCCTCGATCGATCGGTAGTTCAGGTCTCATTATTCGGCACAGGTCAGTGCGGGTGTGGTTCGCCTCGTAGCTGCGCTTTCGCGTAAGCGCCCACTGCTAACCATTCCGTGCGCATTTCTGGTGTTGCGATGACGAAACTGGCTAACTCCAGAGGATCAAGATACGCAACCTCGTGAGTTTCTAGATCCTCAATCATGAGTCGAGGGGTCTTGCCTGCCCGATCAATCGCAACTCGAACTGCTGCAAATTCGTTCCACACGACTTCTTCTGGCTTATCGGTGATGCCAAGGGTCCAGTTATTGCTCATGAGTCTGCATCCTGAGCAACAACCTTCTTCAACTCACTCTTGAGCACTTTGCCTGCACCACTCAGCGGGAAATCTGCGTGAGTTGTGAAACCACGTGGTTGCTTGTAACCGGCAAGTTCAGTTCGGCATAGATCCTTAATCTCTTGCTCAAGTTGTGCCTGATCACCGCTCCATTGCGAGCGAACCACCACAGAAACATGTGGGCTCTCGCCCCACTCTGGATGCGGCATGCCAAACACTGCAACAGACTCAACACCTGGGTGCCGAGCTACAACACGTTCCAGTTCTGCCGGATAGATATTGAACGCCCCACTAATGATGAGGTCGTTCTTGCGATCAACAAGGAAGAGATAGCCATCTTCATCGCGATACGCGATGTCATTCGTGAACAGGGTGTCACCGCGGAAACGATCTGCGGTTTCTTCTAGACGATTCCAGTAGCCCGGGCTCACCGCTTCTGATCGCAGGGTAATTTCGCCGACCTCACCGGGTGCACATTCCTTGCCATCGTCATCAACCACTGCAATTTCTGCATACATTGATTCACGACCACATGAATTCACTCGGGCTACATCGCCAAGCGCAATCTGGCGGTGGTCTTCAGGCGACAACATCGTGACGAAGCCACCTACTTCAGACTGGCCGTAGCGTTGCCAAAGATCACAACCGAGCAGCTCTAGCGCACTCTCAATGAGTGGAGCAGAGGCTGGAGCAGATCCATAGCCAATGCGCGTCAAAGATGAGATATCAACCTTTGGACGCTCCTCCAAATATGACACCACACGTTGCAACATCGTGGGCACCATGATGGTTGAAGTAATCCGGTATTTCTCAACAGTTGCAAGCACTTCTGGCACTTCGAACTTTGGCATGATCACCATGGTTTGACCTTGATACGCCCAAGACAGCGTGCGGAAAGCTCCGCCTGACGTGAAAAATGGTGTGACTGCGATGTAACGATCGTCATGACGACTGCGATCCATCACCACTTGATCAACACAACCCGCCAACATCGTGCGATGCGTATGCATCACTGCCTTGGGTAGGCCGGTTGTGCCAGAGGTGTATATAAATGCACGTAAATCATCTGGCTTGAGATCACTTGGCGTTGGATCTCCAGCAGACGCAGCAAGAATTGCTTGCTCGTAATCAGGAGCTGAACCTGAACCATCAATCTCCAGCACGATTGTGATGTCGCTATTGCCAGCCATCACTGCTGCTGCCGCTTCGGCTACAGAGCCATGGAAGATCAATGCCTTTGCGCCACTGTCTTGCACCTGATACTCAAGTTCGGCTGGAGCTAAACGCACATTGAGAGGTACGAGGACAAAACCTGCCTTTGATAGCCCAAAGGAGATTTCAGGCCACTCAAGAGTGTTCGGCGCAAACATGGCCACGCGATCGCCAGGTTGGAGGCCGGCATTTCGCAGGTAGGAGCCAATGCGATTGGCACGATCATTGACGGCAGCCCACGTCAGCTCGCGCCCTTCACAAATAATGCCAATTTTGTTTGGGAAGCGACGAGCATTCAGGCGTGGAATATCACCAACGAGCATGTTCTTGAGTCCTTTAGATAATGAACGCGACGGTGCGGATGGCGTCTTCGTTGTTGACCAACAGTGCAGTCTTCTTCACTAACTGCAGGCCATCGGCTGTGCGACGAACGGTGTAGAGGTAGCGACCAGCCCACACATGTGTGCCGTTGCGGTGTTCATACAACACAAAGTTTGCGCCAATGTTGATGTCATCGCCTTGCTCACTGAGTACTTCGAGGTTGCTCAGCATGCGGCGCATTTTCGATGGCGGGCTCTGCGAATAACGACGTCCAGTTTTTAGTTGCGCCAAACGACTATGGATGCGACTGCGGTTGTCGTAGATGTATGAAACATCTACTGACGGATCAGAGTCGTCTTTGGTTGGCAACCAATAAATCGCATCGTCTGCCCAGAGCGACTCCCAGTCGTCATAACGACTTTCATCTGCGTATCGAGCTTCCAAGTAGAGAAAAGCGGCGATGTCATCGGGAACATGTGTGTTTGCCATTACGCCTGATCCCCTGCCATGAGTTCCTTGTAGTGCACCCACATAGCGCGCTGGGTGGTTTCTGATGTGCGGTCGTATGAAGTCAGACCCTTGTCTTCCTGAACTTCTGAACTGAATCCGCGTGAAAGCAGCGCCCATTCAGGCTGCTTTGCGGCCAACCCTGCTTGGTTGCGCTCACCCATTTCGCCATCGTCGGCGATCAAGAAGCCTGCTGGGCCCATGGCGCCTTCAGCATTGCGAAGAATGCGGGCATTGATCTCTTCACCACCGGCAATATGAATTGGCGCGGTGTACTGAATGGATTCATTTGCAGCTACTGGCTCAACCATGATCACGTGCATTTCAGCAAGGAAGAGGTTCGGCCAAATAAATGTATGCGGAGGACCATCAACAAAACGCTTATGCGTTTCTTCTGCGCCTACTGCTGCTTCCATAGCAGCTACGTACTTAGCCATCTTTTCGCGAGGGGTGCGCTTGAACCAGATGAATTCATCATCTTGTGCCTGGTACTCACGCGAGTAATCAACTTCATTGTGGCCGCCGCCAAGGTCGCGGGTCGCAACGAGTAACTCGTCAGATGCGTAGTCAACCTTGGCCGGCATGATTGCCTTATAGACCGACTCGTGAGTAAAGAGCGGGTGGTACCCATCAACCTGTGACTCGTTAACGATCTTCCAGTTCGCTGCTGACTTGTGCTTCATCCAGCCACCGCGCAATTCAATGCGGCCTTCAGGCGAAAGACTCAACAGGCGATCGATTGGTCCCTTTGCGCGGCCGATGTAATCATCGAAACTTCCTGCGTTGCCATAAAGATTGGCAAAGATGAATCCACCATAGATCTCAACCTGATGCGCTTGAGCCATCCCAAGCTCTGATCGCATTTCAGCCATTTCTTGGTCATAGCCTTCACGGAATGGCACACCCTGCAGGCGACCATCATTGGCATATGTCCAACCGTGATACGGGCAGCGGAAGAGTGCAGCATTGCCAGAATCCGCACGGCACAACATGTTTGCGCGGTGGGTGCAGCGGTTCAGTAATACACGAACTACTTCATCTTTGCCGCGAGCAACGATGACTGGCTGACGGCCGATGCGACGAGTGAGGTAATCACCTTTTTCTGGAATCTCACTGTCGTGACCGACGAAGACCCATGCGTTCTCGAACAACGCAGTCATTTCCAGATCGAAAATAGCTGGATCGGTGTAGAGCGATCCATGAATTCGATCATGCTGAATAAGCGAAGCAATATCGATCGATGCTGCGCGATCCATTTGAGCTGTCATCTCTGTCAACCTTTCACTGTGGTGTTGATGATGCGTGGGATGTTTTGGGTACCGACGCGAACAAACTCAAGGCAAACTTCTGTGCCTGGGGCCATTGGCGCTTCAGAAACCGTGCTGGTGGACACGATGATGCGGTGTCCGGAGTTCAGTGACACTTCAATCACTGGATAAGCCGCTTCCTGTTTCACATAACGAGCATCGACGCGATTCATCATTATGGAGACAGTCACGCGACCTGCCGGTTCAACTGTTTCCCATACTCGTTCCTGATGTGCGCACTCATCGCAATGGAGTTGATCAAGGTCAAGGGGATGCTTGCATGCTGCACAAAATGGCAGCACAAGCGTTCCTTGTGCTGAGCCTGCCAAGTATTCAGTCAGTGGAGCTACATCGCTGGGGGCGGCTGAGTCGTGGAGGAGCCAGTCGATGGTCATTGCTGAACTCCCATCACGAGTGCGTTCACGCTTTCAAGACGACCGCCAACCGAGACAACCATTGACGTACTGGCATCGGCAATCTGACGATTCCCGCCCTGCCCACGTAATTGGGTGACAGCCTCAATCAGTGGGGTTGCTCCCTGTAAGTAGAACCCAGAAATCTGCCCACCGCCAGTGTTCACCGGCAATGACCCGCCATGTCGAGTGTTTCCGGAGGCAATAAAACTGCCTGCCTCCCCTGGCCCCACGACTCCCAGCTCTTCCATCATCACAAGCGGAACAATCGTGAACGCGTCATAGATCTGCAGATTGTCGATCGCAGTTGAAGCGATGCGCGCTTGCTTCAGCGCATCAGTGAACACATCAGCTGCGCCCACTGGGCGCCATGGCGAATGTGGCGCGTGACGGCGTCGCATGGTGTGACGTTGCGCCATACCGCGAACAAATACAGGGTTCAATGTATTGGCGGCACTGGGCTTGGACACGATGAAGGCAGCAGCACCGCTGACAGGACGAGCACAGTCCAGACGGCGTAGTGGATCAGCGACAAGAGGTGCCGCATCATATTTTTCGCGAGTCAGTGGCTCACGAATCCAAGCAAGTGGATTTTCAACTGCCCAGGAGCGCTGGCTTTGAGCGACCGCGAAGAGATCATCGATTCCTGCGTTGCGTTCCACAAAGTAGTGCTGCGCGATTAACGCATACGCCGCCACAGCTCCCAGCATTCCGCCTGCGCGCTCAAGGCCTCGGTAGCCGGTATCGCCACCCATGCTTGCGAATGCAGCACCGGATGGGGCATTCGGTGAGATAGCAGCATCAGCAAACACCACCACGATGTTGTCAGCTTCACCAGCATTGACCATGTCAGATGCTTGCTTCAGCAACACCGACATCGTGGTGCCCTTTGACTCAAGTTCGTAGAGCACTTTGAGAGTGCCAAAAGCGCCACGGCGAGAAAGATCTAAGGTGAGGTGATCATCGGCGATCAACTCATTTTGGTTGATCAAAAGACCATCAATGTCACGAAGATCGATACCGGCCTCTTGCGCAGCCATGGAAATTGCCGAAAGAGCATTGCCAGTTGCATCCGGGATTTCATTCGGACCGCAAATAACAACACCCATGCCCGTGATGGCTGCGGATTGACTCATGACTACTTGCCTGCCTTTGCTAGGAAGTCAGTCGCGAGTTCAGTGAAATCTGCGGCACGTTCGATTTGCACCCAGTGACCTGTGTGTGGGAACACATGAAGTTGCGCATCATCGATTGATTGCAACAAAGTCATTGAGCTTTCCAACGGAATCACTTGATCTTCACGACCATGTACCAACAGCGTTGGATGTGTGACGCGAGCAAATTGTTCAGAGGTCAATGCAAGGAGTTCAATCCATTGCTGACGAGGAGCTGGGAAGAGTGATTCCCAACGTTCTTGAGCACCTGTCTTAATGGAAGCCTGGTAACGCAATTCGCCAAGATTGGCCGGCAACAGGCTTCGGTCATACGTGAAGATTTCGAGGAGGTTTTCCATCGCTTCAACAGATGGTTCGTAACCCCATACGGCGTCTAATCCATCGGTAAGTTCAAAGGATGCGCCGACGCTACCCATGAGTACAAGGCGATCAACCATGTCTGGGTAAGTCGATGCGAACCAGAGCGCGAGTGCTCCACCAAATGAGTTCCCAATGATTGACACCTTGGCTACACCAAGTTCGTCAAGGAAGGTCTTGATGTGACGGACCCAGTCATCAGTGCGGGGCACAACATCGCCGTCGATCTCCGTGAAACCAAACCCGGCGACATCCGGCGCGAGCACTCGATACTTCTTAGCCAATTCAGGAAGGATCAAGCGCCAGTTTGCATAGGCGCTGACACCAGGCCCTGAACCGTGAATCAGCAACACCACGTCACCTTCACCACCATCGTGATAGTTGGTGGTGAAGGTGTCGTGACGAAGGCTTAATCCAATTTCTGGATTACTTGGTGCATTCACGAATTGGCCACAATCTGAGCATGTGACTCAAAAGCACGAGCCATATGAACAACCTCGCTTGCAACCATGCGGAGACCTTCTTCGGCGCCAGCCACTCCGGTTCCTCCTTCATCGGTTGCGGTGTTCACAACACAGCCATATGGCGTTGGCCAACCACGAAGTGCATGAACAATCATGCGAATCGTGGAGAGGGTGTTCACCGCTGCTTGATAGCCCTTAGCTACAGCGATGCTGCCAACGGGAATACCCGCAAAATATGAGCGCTCATCGCGCGCCATATCTTCGGTGTAATCCAATGCGTTCTTGAGCATTCCAGAAATCGAGCCGTGGTAGGCCGCAGCAGAAATGATGATTCCAGAGGCTGCACGCATCGCCTCAACGAACTCCTTGGCTTCAGGAGTGCGATCTGGATCTGTTGGGTCATACATTGGAAGCTTCTTCAACAGGTCACCCGAGAAAATCTTTACCTCAGCGCCTTGGCGTTGTGCCTCATCAAGAGCAATGCGCAATGCGCCATCACTTGATGAGGTTGGGCTTACCGTGCCGCCAATTCCGACGATCAACATGAACGTTTCTGCTTTCTTTTCGAGGTGCGGTTAGATCAGAATGATTTTTTAGCGTCGTAATTTGCAATTGCTTGACGAACAGCATTCGCGCCAAGCTCACGACCCTCATCGAGGAACTCAAAGAAGCCATTCTGTGAGTCAATCTTGCGCTTGCTCTGACGATTAACCTCAGGAATCACGTACTCAGCAAAGAGTTCGTAGGAACGCTTGGTTGCTTCTGGGTTAGCCCATTCGTGACCCATGAGCATGTAGGTACCGAAGCCACCAGTTTGCTCCTGGAGACGAAGAATCTGCTGAACAGCATCATCTGGCGTACCGATGATGCCAGCGCCTGATTCTTGAACCATCTGAATCGAGGTCTTGCCTTCTTGGTAACGCGAAGGCTTGTTCAGAGCAGCAGCCCACACTTCGGTGATACGAAGCCACTGAGCAACCATCTCGTCCATGCCGTAGCCGACATCCTTTTCAGCCTGCTCACGCGTTTCCGCAATGTGCATCGGGCCAACAAGGCGCCAGTTATCACGGGATGGCTTTGGCTGACCATGACGTTCAGCTGATTCCTCAGCAATAGACATGTGATTAGCAAGCGCAGCGAATCCACCTTCAGTGGTTGCCGCAGTCGAAATCATCGAGAGGTTGTGCTTACCAGCGAGTGCTGGGCCTGAAGGTGAAACCACACACACGGTCGCGATTTCGAAATCAGTCATTGGCTTGAACTGCAAGATCGCTTCGTTGAGTTCGAACCAGTCGGTCTTCATGGTCACTGGCTCATCAGTGCGCAGCAACTTCATGATGACGTCAAGGCACTCTTCCATGCGGCGACGCTGGTCATTTGGATGGATACCCATCATCAATGCGTCTTGTGGCAATGCGCCTGGGCCAACACCCATGAGCAAGCGGCCATTGGTGAGGTGATCAAGCGTTGCATAACGCTCAGCAGTGAGGAACGGGTTGTGGTACGCAAGCGACACCACACCTGAACCAAGAATGATGCGCTCGGTACGACGCGCTGCAGCAGCGATGAAGAGGTCAGGTGCAGGGATCAGTTCCATGCCGCCTGAATGGTGCTCACCGAACACAACTTCATCGAAGCCCAAGTAATCAAGGTGCTCGATCAGGTCAAGGTCGCGGTGCAATGCACGCGTGGTGTTTGCCCTCGCCGAATGGAAAGGAGAAAGGAATAAACCGAATCTCATTGCGTGACACTCCTTTGTAGTGATGGAACTTTGCTGGCGTTGGTGCTCATTTACTATTCCCCACTGAACTCACCGCAACACCCATGCCGGTGATCCATTCGGGAATAGGTACATAGGTGAATCGACCAGCTGAGGCGCCTGCGGCTGCCCAGGCTGCGACCCACGTGCGAATTTCATGTGTACCTGAACCCACCGAGGTGAGTTCAGGATCTTGATATTCGCGTAAAACTGACCAATTACTGGTCGTTAACGCTTCGAGGAACTTCTCATCCCATTGCGCGTTGACGAACTTCGCGGCGTCAAGAACAGACTTGCGAGCAATTGCCTCGCGCTCTTCTGATGGCAAGGCACGAACTTCAGCGCTCATTGACGGCGGCTGGTGAGAAAGGCCGCCTGAGCCTAAGAAAAGCACTCGCTTATTAGTTGTGGCCATGAAGGCACCGACCGATTGAGCGAAATCGATGGCACGAGCTACAGAGGTTCGCGGCATGGAAGCGCAGTTGAGTACTACTGGAATCACTGGAATGGCGTTCAGCGAACCAAACAGCTGCATAAACGTTTGACCAAAGCCGTGATCAATGCGCACATCGCTACCGACGGCCACATCAAATCCGTCTGCGAGCACATGTGCTGCAAGGTGGTCGGCAAGTTCAGACGGAACTTCGTATGGATCTTCTGACGTTCCCCAGTCGCCAAATCCAATCGCTGATGTGGCAATCGTGATGGGAGGAACAATTCCTTGGAGGGCACGGAAATGGTCAGGTCCAAAAAACACAACGAGTTCAGGATCAAAAGCCGCAATCGTTGCTTTTGCTTCTTCGATTGCGCTAAAGAAAGTCACGCCAGCATCGCCTGCATCAACATTTTCAAGCAGCGGACTATGTGAAGCACACACGCTTAAGAATTTTGCGCTCATTTATGGGCCTCCACATATTCAGTAACAATCTCGTTGAATGCTTCAGGCTGTTCCCACTGCGGCCAATGACCTGCATCAGCAATCACCTTGAGTTCTCCCTGTGGAGTAATTTCTGCAGCACGTTGTGCGCCTTTCACCGAACCACCTGGATTGTGTTCTCCCCAGAGGTACAGCACCGGTACCGAAATCGATTCCAAGAGTTCAGGAGTCAGACCGAACTTCACTCGCCCTGGCGAGTCATACGGAATCATCTGATGCAATGCCGGAATGAGTTCGGATGCGCCTGGTTGCGAATACAACGCTAGGCGCAAATCAACGAGTTCTTCTGGGCAGCGGTCCGTGTTGTGAAACAGGGTATGTAGACGATTGCGCACAGTGTCACGATTCAAAGTTGCCAATTCATCATTGGCTTTCTTCCAGGAATCACGGTCTTTGGCTTCATTAGCTGGCTGACCTTCAGGCCAACGGAACACTGCACCAGTTGCATTCACTACACAGCAGACACGTTCAGGGCTTTCAATTGCTAACCACGAGGCAACCCATGCTCCAAGGGACAACCCAACAAAAGCAGCCTTCTCAATACCCATAACATCCATCAGGTCACGGACCTGTTGAACGTAATCGGGAATTAAATACTCAATATCGGTGCGCTTATCGCTCAGCCCATGGCCAACAAAATCAAAGGCAATGACATGGAAATGCTTCGCAAGGTCGTTGAAGTTATTGGCCCATGCTTCTGCGTGCCCACCAGTGCCATGGAGCAAGAAAATCGCTGGCCCGCTTCCAGCTTCAATACAACGCGTGCGCGTTCCCTTTGCATCGCGATACACCACTTCGGTGCCAAGCATCATGTTCCACAAGGTTTGTTGGCTCATGAGGTAACCCCTGAAAGCACATTTGCTTGGTAATCCTCAATACGATCGGAGAACGCATTGAGATCGCCGTCCCAGACTGAAAGAAATACGCGGTTGACGCCAAGCTCATCGAGCTCTTGCAACTGTTCAACAGTTGCCGGAGCCACCATCGTTATTTCAATGTCGTCGGCGTTTTTACCAGTGCGCTCGCACTCATCAGCAATGCGCTGCTTCACCTTGCGCACTTCATCCGCACTTGAGCGCATGAGGTGCATGCCTGCACCAAAGCGCACTGCACGGCGCACTGCTGCTTCAGATATTCCGCCAATCACCAGCGGAATTGATCTGGATTCTGGTTGCGGTGTGCAGTACATGTTTTCGAAGTTGACGAATTCACCGTTGAAGGTTGCAGGTGATTGAGCCCATAGGGCGGTCATAGCTTCGAGATATTCATCGGCCCGAGCTCCTCGCCGAGCAAATGGAACGCCAACTGCATCAAATTCCTCAGACAGCCACCCAAGACCTAGGCCAAGAATGATGCGACCGTTCGACAAGCGATCCAAGGTTGCCATTTGCTTAGCAAGCACAACTGGATTACGAATCGGCAAAATCACGACACCGGTGGCAAGCTTGATTTTCTTCGTTGACGCAGCGAGGTAACTCATCCACACGATCGGATCTGGTAAATCATCGTTGCCGGTCAACCCCATTTTTCCGCTGGAATCAAAGGGGTAGACAGAGTCATACGAGGCAGGAACCACCACATGTTCCACCATCCACAAGGACTCGCAATTGCGCGCCTCAGCGATGGCACCAAGTTGCGCAACGTAGTCAGGGTCAGATGCACCCTTACCCGTTGGAACCCGAGATACCCCAAACTTCATTGAATGACCTACTCGCCACTCTTTGGCTTGTAGTTCGGATCAGCTGCACGCTCGTCAGCAAATTGCTTACGAGCCTTTTCGCGAGCTGCAAGAACGTCAGGAGTGAGATCCGGGCGACGCTGAATTGCGTATTCCTCGGCCTTGATCATCCATTCGGTGCTTCCGGTGAAGTGCGGAATCACTTCGTTTGCGAAGAGTTCGTATGACTTCAAGGTGTTCACACGATTGGCCCACTCATGCGCCCAGAGCAGGTAGGTGCCGAAGCCACCAGCTTGTTCATACAGGCGCTCAATCTGCGCGATGGCCATTTCTGGAGTACCAATAATCGCGAAGCCTGATGCGACCAATGTCTTAGCCCAGGAGCCGTCAACCAAACCTGATGCAGGAAGGATCGGCAGGGTGCTGACGTCCTTCATGTAGTACGCCCATTCCTGAATGCCTTGTTCAACATCTGCGTAGGCCTGCTCTTCGGTTTCTGCAATGTACATCGGGCCAACCATGCGCCACTGATCACGAGAGACTGGAGTGCCGTAACGCTCAGCTTGCTCTTCCATGATGTCCCAGTGCTCAGCAAGAACGTTGAAGCCTGCTTGCTGTGTTGCGTTCATGGACAACAACGTTGCGCCAAGGCGACCTGCAAGGCGTGGACCATTTGGCGAGATCGTTGCTGCGATCGCAACATCAATGTCTTTGCCGTTGTAAGGCTTGAGTTGCAGTGCAGCTCCATTGAGTTCGAACCAGTCGGTCTTCATCGTGACGCGCTCGCCACGGATCAGAGCCATGATGGCTTCGACTGATTGCTCCATCATCTCGCGCGTATTCAACGTGCTGATACCCATGGCTTCTGCGTCGTAAGGAAGCGCACCTGGGCCGACGCCCAACATGATTCGTCCATGTGAAAGATGGTCGAGCATCATGAAGCGCTCGGCCACGTTGAATGGATGGTGGTAAGGAAGCGAAACCACACCAGCACCAAGTTTGATTCGAGAGGTGCGAGCCGCAACGTACGAAAGGAATACATCGGGAGAGGCAACGAACTCCCAGCCTGTTGAGTGATGCTCACCCATCCATGCCTCATCGAATCCAAGGCGGTCCATGTGCTCAATGAGTTCAACATCGCGTTGGAGCGCAAGCGTTGGGCTCTTACGGCTTGAGTGCACTGGGGAAATGAATGTTCCGAACTTCATGCGGCCATTTGGCTTCGACATGCCGGTATCTCCTAATTCGATGGTGATTGAGTGATGCGATTAAAGCGGTTAGTGCTGTTCCAGACGAGTGGTACCAAGTAATTGCCTTGCTGTTCTTTCTGCCGCCATACGGACTCGCGGTGCGAATTTTTCGGCCACAAAGCGATCTGCAGGAACGCTGATCGAGATTGCGCCGATAGGACGCATCCTGCGATCTAAAATTGGTGACGCGACACAAGACAACCCCGCGAAAGACTCTTCTTGCTCAACACACACGAAGGAATCCTGTACACCGGGACTGTGTTTGAACGCCAGCATCGCTTTACCCAGAGCTGTGGTAGCCGCTGGGAGCCGATCACCCACGCGTGTTGGACACTTCACTCCAGTATCTGGTTCAAGTTTTTCCAGATAAACAACGTCTGCGACGTCGAGCACTCCAAGGTGCACGGTTTCCCCGAACTCATTACTCAAGGCAACGAGCTGTGGCATGGCAGCTTGCCGCAGCGGCACATTGCCCCCTGCCTTGCTGCCCCATTCAAAAACTCGAAGCCCCAAAATAAATCCACTGCGCGACCGCGCGACTAATCTCAACTCGATGAGTTGACCCACAATGCGATGCACCGTTGACTTCGGCAACCCGGTTGCCGTTGAAATTTCGGCATAGCTCAACCCATCTGAGCTATGGCTCAGCGTCTCCATAATGAACAGGCCGCGACCCATCACCGACTTACTTCCAAGGTCAGTGGAGGTGGGCGTGTCAGACAGGCGCAATGCAGCAACGGACACGTGCTCAACTCCCTTCGGACCAGCTCCGGTGTGTGAACTACCCAAGACAAATATCCATTCGCCGACACTTGTTCATTGAGTGAATGGAACGTATGATCTCGCGCACACCTTGTCAATGGTTTTGCCCGATAAAGATGGAAGGGATTTGGTTATGGCCATGGTTCCTTCGCCCGTCACGGGCATCGCCCAGGCCCGAGCCAATAAGCGCGGCCCCATCCGTGAGGCCCAAAAAGAGCTCACCCGCCGCCGCCTCATGGATGCAGGCCTGGAGGTCTTCAACGAAAAAGGCTTCGATGCAGCCACCGTGGAAGAGATCACTGAGCGGGCAAATGCGGGACGAACCACCTTTTACTCACATTTCACCAGCAAATCAGACATCGCTGTGGCGATTGCCGTTGCAGAGACCGTCGACCTCAATGCCTCGGTTTCGGCCTTGGGTCAAGCAGATCCCTTCAGCCCCGAATCCCTGCAGCGCTGGCTCGATGATCTCGAAGCCCGATTCCGCGAAGACGCCATGCTGGTCACTTTGGTCATGCTCCATACCGAAGTGGCCCAGGAGTTCTTGCACGTTCAAGAAGCCACCGCACGCAATGCGCTTGATGGCTGGCTTGCTGCTGGCTTTATTCCAAAGATTGCCGACCCACTCGAGCAGATTCGCCTCTTACTTCTCTTGGTTAACCGCTGGATGTACCTCTACGTAACCCAAGGTTTGCCAGTGCCATCAGGAAGTCGCGAGGGCCTGTTGCTCTTTGTTCAAAATCACCTGGCAACAGTGTTTGCGAACCCAGCATGACCAACACCCGTCGCACTGCCGCAGTTGTCACCATCGGCAATGAAATTGTTGAAGGACGCATCGCAAATGAAAATTGCATGTGGTTGTCACAACAACTCATCGAACAGGGCTACTGGCCTCGCATCAACATCACTGTTCCTGATGAAGAAGCACTCATTGTCGATCTGCTCACAATGGCCGCACGCTCATCCGATGTTGTTCTTGTCAGTGGCGGGCTTGGATTTACGCCAGATGACATCACTCGCCATGCAGTAGCTCGAGCCTTTGACTGCGAACTTGAAATAAACGAAACGCTTGCGGCCGAAATGATGACGTTATGTTCGTGGGCGACACCTGAACTTGCCCGCAAAGTTGCGACATTCCCCGCCGGCGCAACACCTATCTATTCACCTTGCGGTGGAACACCTGGCTTTCGCATTCACAATGTTGTAGTGCTGCCTGGTGTTCCTACAGAAATGCGCAGCATGTTTGCTGTACTTGATCTCCCTGCCACGGGAACGGTTATTTCATCTCGCACTTTGACCTTTGAAACCACTGAAGATCAAATTCTGGGAGTACTGCATGCGTTTGAAGGCGAGCATCCGGATGTGCGCCTTGGTTCATACCCAAGTTTCCACGCCACTATGCCACTGGTTGAAATAGTGGTGACCTCACATTCCACCCCAGCACTTGATGCCGGAGTGGAATGGCTTTCAGCACAAATGTTACCGAAGGTTGCCACTGCGTAATTCGTTTAGAGATCACTCACTTTGCGAAGTGTGTGTCGATCTGTATGCGCGAACGGCTCGTTGAATTCCTTCATATTGAGCATGGTCACCTGATCATATGAAAACGTTCCATCGCCAACAGTGATCGTCACTTCATATGTGCGACTGCTTGCATTCTTGGCAAGATATTGATTCTCACCAATTGCATACCGCTCATCGCCAATTGCAGCTTTCATCGTCCACTGCTTCGAATCAGCTGTGGTCACGCCCCCAGCCAGAACCGAAATTCCGCGAGGAACAACAAAGCCCTTCATCACTTCACCTGTTGCTGCATCCCAAAGCCAGTAACCCACTTCAGTGTGGAATGGGTTTTCTTCATCATCACGCCACATCGCAGACTTGTAATCCAAGCCGTACAAAATCTGGGAACCGTTGTCGACCGGGCCAAATGGCTTCATTGAGCACTTCTCGCGGTAATCAGTGTCAAAGACAACGTTTTTGCTGTGTTTGAATGCGCGATCGACTCCGCCTTCGCCTTCCCATTCACCAGCAAGACCGGCGAGCGGACCCCATTCGTTACTCATGTTGACTCCTCATCGGTTAGTGGTCAAATAAAACGCGTAAACAACTCTTAGAGATAGCGAACCACAATCATTGCTCCGATGACCACAAATATGACCACGACAATGTACTGATCAATCCAGGCATCTAGCCAGCGAGTCAGTCGTTGGTGCATGGCATCACTGAAGCCAAAGGTATTGCGATAAATATTGACCCGGGTCATTGAAGCAAACACCATGGTCGTGGTTACTGTCACTAACAAGCACCACGGGCACAACGCACCAATGTTGAAATAGGCCTCATAGAGCAACCAGTAGGCAAACACCAATCCAGCGGTGTACACAACCCAAGCTGCATTCATGAACCAGCGAGGGAACACCACGCCGGCAAGGGATGCCAAGGCAATAGTGATCACCACAGGCTCTGCAATGAGACCTAAAAATGCATTTGGAAATCCAAGTAATGAAGCCTGCCAGGAAGCACCCACCACACTGCAGGAAATCTTGGCACTGATATCGCAGGAAAACACTGCGTTGGGGTTCGCGGCCAAGGTGATGGCTTCAGCAGAGAGCACCAGTGATGCGATCAGCGACAGCAGCGAAGACACCAACATTTCACTGAACGCTCCGATGTGACGAGCCTTTTTCGCAATCGGAGTGAACTCCGCACTTTCAACCAATGCTTCAGTGGACATGAGTGAAGTATCTATCGCGCGGTCGGCATATCAAAGGAGGCACCCAAGGCATCGTGCGGCCAGCGGGCGGTAACGACCTTGCCACGCGTGTAGAAATGCACCCCTTCAGCCCCATGCATGTGGTGTTCCCCAATCAGTGAGTCTTTCCATCCGCCAAATGAGTGGTAAGCCATCGGCACTGGAACAGGAACGTTCACACCCACCATGCCTACATGGACCCCACGAATGAATGCGCGAGCTGCTGATCCGCTATTCGTGAACACAGCCGTTCCGTTGCCATATGGATTTGCGTTGATGAATGCGATCGCATCTTCAAGAGCGCTAACTCGCACCACTGCGAGCACTGGCCCAAAAACTTCTTGTTGGTAGACATCCATCGTCGCCGCTACGCCATCAATCAAGGTCGGGCCAACGAAGAATCCTTCTTCGAAACCTGCGACATGAATATTTCGACCATCGACCCGAACATCCGCACCTTGCGTGTGCGCAGAATTCACGAGATCGATGATGCGCTGCTTGGCCTGCGCAGTCACCACTGGTCCCATGTCGATACCTGCATCACGCCCGGAGCCCACATGTATCTCACGTGCTTGCGTTTCCAGGAGTTCCACAAGCCCTTCGGCCGCACTACCAACGGCCACAGCCACTGAAATAGCCATGCAACGCTCGCCAGCAGAACCAAAGGCAGCTGCAGTCAAATGCGTTGCGGCGAATTCAAGATCGGCGTCAGGTAGCACCACGGCATGATTCTTTGCTCCACCAAGTGCCTGGACTCGTTTGCCGGCAGCTGTTGCACGCGCATGAATATGACGAGCTATTGATGTGGAACCAACAAATGAGACCGCTGCGATTCCTGGGTGATCCAGAATCGCATCGACAGTTGTTGCGTCACCTTGAACAACGTTGAATACACCATCTGGCAAGCCTGCTTCCTGCCAAAGGCGAGCAAGCAAGAGTGAAGCCGAAGGATCGCGTTCGCTGGGTTTCAAAATGAAGGTGTTACCCGTGGCGATTGCAATAGGGAACATCCACATCGGGACCATCGCCGGAAAATTAAACGGCGTAATCCCTGCCACCACACCTAGGGGTTCACGATATGAGTAACTATCAACGTCTGCTGAAACCTGGTCTGAATATTCACCCTTGAGCACTTGTGGAATTCCGCACGCAAATTCGACAACTTCCAAACCTCGTTGCACTTCACCAAGCGCATCTGAGAGAACCTTGCCGTGCTCGTCAGTAATGAGTTCGGCGAGCTCTTGGGCTCGCGCATTGACCAACTCGCGGAAGGCAAACAGCACTTTGGTGCGACGACTGAGTGAAGACTGACTCCACTCTTCAAAGGCACGGGTTGCACTCACCACCGCTGCGTCGACATCTGCCGAAGTACCGAGCACCACCTGTGCCTGCTGCTGACCCGTCGCCGGGTTGTACACCGCTGAAGTGCCTGATCCAGAGCCTGACGTCAATGACCCATCAATCCAGTGCTCAATGCTTCGCATGTGCGCCTCCTGCATAATCATCGGTATGCCCGCTCCGTCCCGTCCTTTGACGCAGCCGCACCCTGATCGGTTGCCATTCGATCATGAGCACTACGACGAAATCATCCTCTGCCATGCCGCCGCCCTTGCGCGCGGGGACGCCGGATACATGGACCCAGCCAGCGGGTTGTTTGTGATGACTGCTGCAGCCCACCTTGAGCGGGGAAAGTGTTGTTCCAATAATTGCAGGCACTGCCCTTATGTGGCGTAAATCAACTCTGGCGATCACGATTGCCGGAGCCCTCACATTGTCACTCGCACCTAATGTTCTTGCGGGCCCTAACACTGTGGCCAAAGGCTCGTGGTCGATGGTGGATATGACCAAGGACGTCAATCGCGACGGTGCCATTGACGGTGATGGAGGTGTTCCTAAATCCGGGGCACTCTCGCTTACCCCTTCGCCACAGATGGTTGGCGCAGGTAATCACATTGCGCAACCGAACGAACGGCTGATCGGTGGCACTCTTTCCTGGTACCTCTCGCCCGCTGGCTTCCCTGTGTCACTCAATGCGTGCGCATCTACCGGCTCGTCCTTTCAATGGACAATCAAGAACTCCGCAACTCAAGTGATCACAGCAGTAGCAAAAAAGTCACTCACTCCAAAAACTTGCCGTACTCGCGTGACACTCCCCGAAGGTGACTACACCTTTACGTTGACTGTCTCGAGCGGAACAAATGTCAGTTCAATCGACATACCGGCACGAGTGAACAACATCGTGTTTTTGAGCCTCGGTGATTCATATGCATCGGGAGAAGGAAATCCTCGCAATGTCAATGCATGGATCACACAAGGCGGGCTTTTTTCTACCTTTACGCCGTACTGGGATGAATCTGGGTGCCATCGCAGTGTGCGTGGAGCGCCAGCCCTCGCTGCACTTGCCCTTGAAAAAACTTCGCCTCAAACCTCCGTCACGCTCGTTGATGTCTCGTGCAGCGGTGCAACGATTCGGCAAGGCATCTTGGGCGTGCAACCAGGGACGTCTCAATCGCAAGTTGCGCTCGCGAAGACGATCCTTGGCAATCAAAGCGTTGACGTCATTTCACTTTCCGTCGGCGGGAATGACATCGGCTTTGGATCGGTACTCAACGCATGTTTCACTACGGCTAATTGCCCACTCAGTAAGCCAGGCGCAGGCCCGTTAAAGAATTACCCAACGCTCAATGCTGGCGTCGCTGACCAAACAGCCAAACTCGCTGCCTCCTACGCCGAAGTGGCCAATTGCCTGACAGGAAAGATTTGCACCAACGCACCGACACTTTCCCCAACAGTCGCTGTACTTCCCACGTTGTACCCAGACATTGCCCGCAATAGCAATGGCGCTATCTGCTCGTATCTGACAATGACCCAAGAGGATTTCAGTTGGGCTCGATCATCAATGCTCAATCCTGCACCGCCCCCTACCGTCACCTATCGAACATCTGCACAAACGTCGGTTGCGCTGCCAGTGAGCTCATCGCTGAATCAACAAATCAGTAACACGGTGAACCTGGGATGGAAGCCGGTTACTGCGAGCTGGACACGCTCAGGTGATTCACCCATTGGCCATGGCATTTGCGCGGGATCACAAAGTTGGGTTTTTGGTGTGCAGCTTGGCGGACCAATGTTGGGTGCCGCATTTCATCCAAATCCAATGGGCCAAACCCAGATCGCCGCAGCCATTCTTGAGGCAGCCAAATCTGCCACTGCCTAGGCTGTTATAGTTTTGCCTCGCAATACGCGCCGCTAGCTCAACTGGCAGAGCAGCTGACTCTTAATCAGCGGGTTGGGGGTTCAAGTCCCTCGCGGCGCACTACGTTCGACCAAGAAAACCTCACCCAGTTGGGTGAGGTTTTCTTGGTTTTAGGGGCCGTAAAGCTTGCAAATGCACCTAACTTGACCCGTAGAAGATGGAAGGAACGCTGCTATGAGCACAATCGTTTCGGTTGCTGCGCTTATCGCTGCAACACTGTCAATCGGCCTAATCGCATTGTTGGTCAGGCGAGGCAACTCAAAGAGTTAGCAACCACCAGCAACAGCAGGAATGATCGAGATCTGTGCGCCATCAGCGGTTGGTGAGTTCAAGCTGTCAATGAAGCGCACATCGTCATCATTGATGTAGATGTTGACGAAACGGCGCAGTGCGCCATTGTCATCAAGTACACGTGCGGCGATGCCTGGGAACTGTGCCTCAAGGTCGTTGATGACTTCCGCAAGGGTTGCCCCGGTTGCAGTTACTTCTGCCTCGCCGCCGGTGTAGGTGCGAAGAATGGTTGGGATGCGAACGGTTGCGCTCATGATGTGATCTCCTTGTAAGCAGCTTCGAAATCGTCGTACGACGGTGAGACAGTGATGGTTGGTCCTGAGGTCGGTGCAACGGCGTCAAGTGTTTTAAGGCCATCGCCCGTGTTCAGTAGCACAACTTCAGCTTCAGGATCGATCAATCCTTCACGCAGGAGCTTGCGGTACGTGCCCACAACTACGCCACCTGCAGTCTCACCGAAGATGCCTTCAGTTTCTGAAAGCAACTTGATGCCTTCAATGACTTCTTGATCAGTCACATCTGCAAGTGCGCCCTGTGTGCGGCGGACGACATCGAGTGCATACGGACCGTCTGCTGGGTTACCAATCGCTAGTGACTTCGCGATGGTGTCAGGCTTGACTGGCTTGATGAAATCTTGTCCAGCGGCAAATGCTTGTGACACTGGCGAGCATCCAGTTGCTTGGGCACCGTAAATCTTATAAGCGTGATCACTCACAAGCCCCAGGTCGACAAACTCACGGAATGCTTTATCGACCTTGGTAAGCAATGAGCCTGACGCAACTGGCGAAACCACGGCATCTGGCAATCGCCAGCCGAGTTGTTCAGCGATTTCGTAACCAACGGTCTTACTGCCCTCTGCGTAATACGGGCGAAGATTCACATTCACAAAACCCCAGTTGCGCGATGCAGCAACTTCGGTGCACAAGCGGTTCACGTCGTCGTAGTTACCACCGATTGCGACAAGAACTCCGCCATACACCGCGGTGGTCACGATCTTTCCAGCTTCAAGATTTGATGGCACGAATACAACCGATTTCAAGCCTGCACGTGCAGCGGCTGCTGCAACAGCATTCGCAAGATTGCCGGTCGATGCGCAAGCAATGGTTTCAAAACCGAGGCGTCGTGCGTTTTCAAGTGCGACGGCAACTACCCGATCCTTGAACGAATGCGTTGGATTACCTGAATCGTCTTTGACCCACACCGCTTTAGCACCCAGCGCCGCAGCAAGATTGTCTGCCTTAACCAACTTGGTGAGGCCTGGTTGTAATCCTGGGCGGTGACCTGCTCCTGGCGTAACCGGCAGCAATGCTTCATAGCGCCACATGGAAAGTGGACCAGCCTCGATGGCTTCACGCGTAAGTCCGCGGGCTTCATAGGCCACTTCGAGTGGGCCAAAGCATTCGAAGCAGGCGTAGCTGGCATCCAATGGATACAGCGCACCGCACTCGCGACACTTCAGGGCATGGGCAGCACCAAGTTCAGGGTTGGTACCCAACGTTGCAGTCATATGTACGAGGCCTTCCTTCTCGCTCATCTGTCCTGGTGTTACAGGTCGGAGTTGGCACCGAACTTTGATGGGCCTCGCAAGCGAGTTATCAAATAGGTTGCCGGGGCTTCAACGGGCCGTATCCCTCTGCCCCTCTGGATGAGGTATTCAGTTATGAGTTGAACCTTACCTGCCACGAAAGCAGGCATCAAATTCAGGTCGTCAAGTTACTTGCGGCGGCGAGCAATAACCTTCAGGCCTACGACCCCCGCAATCACGCCAGCAGTTATTGCCACGCGCTTGGGTTTAATCCCGCCAAATTCATCAGTGAAGATTCCCGTGATCGCACCTAGGCCTCGTTTGCGCAGGGAGGCTGGGCTCAACTCTTGCTTGAGGTCATCGACCGATGCCAATAACTGCGCCCGGGCCGCGGTGATTTCGGCGACGAGTGCCTCGATTTTGGGATCGCTGCCATGTTCTGCATGAGGTGCCACCTGCTCAGACTAGACGGACCCCTTGGGGGCGTGGCAAATGTGAGCACCCCACCCTTGCTCTTATTGCAAGTCTTTTGCAATTACAACCTGTCGTCATTAAGGTTCGGATATGAAATTTCATTTGCCGCAATTCGGTGTGGGCCTAGGTGCCCTCGCACTCCTGTTGAGCGGATGTGGTTCAGATTTCGGTTCGGCCGCCAGCGCAGCCAACCCGCAAACCGACGGCAAACTTCTCGTGGCCACCACGGTTTCGCCGATTACTTCTATCGCTTCAAGCATCGGCGGCAACAAGGTCGATATTGAAGGTATCGTTCCCGAAGGAACGAATAGCCATACCTATGAACCAGCTCCTCAGGTCGCTGAACTACTCAGCAAGGCCGACATTGTTTTCATCAATGGACTCAAGCTTGAGGATCCAACAGCTGAATTGGCGCGTGCCAATATGAAAAGCAGTGCGAACCTCATCGAAATCGGCACCACAGTTCTTCCAGAGTCTGAATACATTTACGACTTCTCCTTTCCGAAGGAAGAAGGAAAACCAAATCCACATCTTTGGACCGATCCTTTATTCGCGGCCAAGTACGCAACAGTCATTCGCGACACATTCATTGAGCGTGACCCAAAAAATGCTGACTACTACTCTGAGAACTTCGTCCGCTTTGACAAAAAAGCAACAGAACTCGCGAATGCTCTGCGTAAAGATCAAGCCACAGTGCCTGCCGGAAACTTGAAGCTGCTGACCTATCACGATGCCTACGCATACTTTGCGAAAGATTTTGGATGGACCGTGATCGGTGCTGTTCAACCTAAGAACTTCTCGGATCCAACTCCAGCAGAAGTCGCGCAATTGATTGAACAGGTCAAAGGCCAGAAGGTCCCGACAATTTTCGGATCTGAAGTGTTCCCGTCAAAGGTCTTGGAAGAAATTGGGCGAGCAACTGGCGCGAAATATGAGGCCTCACTTCGCGATGATGATCTTCCTGGAAGCCCTGGAGAAAAGGATCATTCCTGGTTGGGATTAATGAAGTACGACTACATCACCATGATTAAAGGCTTGGGTGGAACTACAAAAAACCTTGAAGCAGTATCTACCGCAACAGGGAAAACTGACTCCGCGAAGTACCCACAATGACAGGCATTGGCGTTGGTCCTGAACTCATAGAACTCAATGACGTCACTGCCGGCTACACACACCATCCAGTGCTCTCTCATGTGAACTTTCATGTTCACGAAGATCAGTTCACTGGAATTGTTGGTCCGTCAGGCGCAGGCAAAACAACTCTGCTGCGTCTACTGCTTGGCACGTTAAAGCCAATGAGCGGCTCAATTGCAAAGAACAGTGCCCTCCGCATCGCCTATGTACCTCAGCTTGAAACCGTCAGCTGGAACTTCCCCATCACCGTAGAAGAGTGCGTCCTGATGTCACGCAAGTCTGCAAATCTTTTACCTTGGGCGAGTAAGAGCGAGAAACAAAGCGTTTACTCAGTCCTTGACCGCTTGAGTATCGCGGATTTAGCAAAGCGACACATTCGCGAGCTCTCAGGTGGGCAACAACAGCGCATGTTCCTTGCGCGTGCACTCCTGCGTCAACCGCAGATCATGTTGCTTGATGAACCAACCAGTGGTGTGGACGTAGCAACTCGACATGACGTTCTTCATTTGCTCGCTGACCTTCACGAAGAAGGTATAGCAATCGTTCTCACTACCCATGACCTCAACGGCATTGCGGCACATCTCCCCCATTTGGTTTGCGTGAATCAACGAATCGTTGCTTCAGGCACACCGGCAGATGTGATGAATCCAGAAGTGCTCGAGCAAACTTTTGGCGCCCGTATGGAAGTGCTCGAACATTTAGGCATGCGAATCGTTGTTGACGAAGCACCGCATGGCGGCACTGTGCGAAGTGCAGTCTGACATGGAAACTCTGCTTGAACCACTGCAGTACGCCTTCTTTCAAAAGGGTTTGTTCGTCGCCACGCTTTCCGGTGCACTCCTTGGATTCATTGGTGTTTTCATTGTGTTGCGCGGCATGAGCTACATCGGCCACGGACTTTCACACTCGATTTTTGGCGGCTTTGCAGCAGCACAACTGTTTGCTTCGAGTTTTTATATTCTTGGAGCCGGCATTTGGGGTATCGCTTCAGCACTTGCGATTACATCAGTGACAAAGCGCAGCCGACTTGGTGCAGATGCTGCAATTGGCGTGATCACCACTGCCTCGTTTGCCCTTGGTGTTGCCCTCTTCGCCAAATTTGGCACCAGCGGCCCGTCATTTGAAAACGCACTCTTCGGCAGCATCCTTGGAATTAGCACTGAGCAAATCATCGGCTTGATCGCGGTATCTGTTCTCACTGGCACTTTCGTATTCCTGCGTTATCGAGCACTCTTGTTCAGCACGTTTGACCCAGATGTTGCGGATGTTTCAGGTGTCAAGGTTTCCAGAATTGAAGCCATGCTCATGATCGTGTTGTCTCTTTCGATTCTGGCCACACTTACGGTCATCGGCGTGACTCTCGTCGCAGCCATGCTGGTGATTCCAGCGGTGATTGCTCGCATGTTGACCGACTCTTTCGGGAGAATGTTGAGTTACAGCACGATCATCGGCGCTTTCAGCGGTCTCGTTGGCATGTACTTGAGTTACTACGCAGGCGTTCCGTCGGGCACGATGATTGTTCTCGTTGGTGCGGCGCTGTTCTTGATTGTTCTTGCCATCACCGGCACTCGCGGGTTACGTCGATCTGCAGGCTTGGATTCACATACCGATGCTTCGGCGCTTGCTCCTCTATCGCGCTGATCAAGCATTGCCTACGGTTTAGAGTGCTCCTATGACTCTGGCACCTAAAGACACCGCTCCAGCATTTGCACTCAAAAACGATGCTGGCCAGACCGTTCGCCTGTCCCAATTCAAGGGCAAACGAGTCATCTTGTACTTCTATCCCGCTGCGTTGACACCTGGCTGCACAAAACAAGCCTGCGACTTCACTGATAATCTCAAATTGTTCAACAAGCTTGATTACGTCGTCATTGGTATCTCCCCCGATAAGCCCGAGAAGCTGGCAAAGTTTCGGGAGCACGACAATTTGAAAATTCTTTTGTTGTCGGACCCTGACAAGGAAGTCCTCGCAAAATACGGGGCCTTCGGCGAAAAGAAGCTCTACGGCAAGACTGTGGTCGGCGTCATCCGCTCAACCTTCGTGATCAGCCCAACCGGCAAGATCGAAGAGGCGTTTTACAACGTGAAAGCCACCGGCCACGTGGCAAAACTGATCCGCGATCTCGAACTCGGATAGCACGCCGTAAGATTCGTACGCACTCCTCGCGGGAGTGGTGGAATTGGCAGACACGCAGGTCTTAGGAACCTGTGTCTTCGGACGTAGGGGTTCAAGTCCCCTCTCCCGCACCAAGCACTAGAGCACTGGCTCTAGTGCTTTTTGGCTTCCGGAATCAGTTGCTCGATTACAGGAGCGAGCGCTGCTAGGGCTCGACCTCGATGGCTGATGGCGTCTTTCTGATCATCAGACATTTGCGCTGTTGTCACTTGGTATCCAAGAGGCACAAAGATTGGGTCATATCCAAACCCATTGGCCCCACGAGGCTCAGTGATGAGCATCCCATCGAGTGTTCCCTCAACTACTCGCTCATCACCTTCAGGTGTCACGATTGCAGCTGCGCAATGGAAAGCAGCCCCACGTCGCTTCGCGGGAACATGATCGAGTTGCGCGATCAGCAATGCAAGATTGGCGGCATCATCACCGTGGGTGCCAGCCCAACGAGCTGAATAGATCCCAGGCATCCCGTTGAGCGCATCAACTGCTATCCCTGAATCATCAGCGATCGCTGGCAACCCAGTGAACGCGCAGATCTCACGTGCCTTCAGTAACGCATTGGCCGCAAACGAACTCCCGGTTTCATCAACATCAGGAAGGTCAGGAAATTCTTGAGTTCCGACAAGATCGATATCGAGCCCGACTTGCGCAAGAATTCGGCGTAACTCAATGAGCTTGTGCGCGTTTTTACTCGCTAGGACCATGCGAACTGTCATCACAAAGCCCGATCTAGAGTGCCAGCGCCTCACGCTGCATGCGCGTGAGATCAGCACAGCCTTGAGTGCCCAATGACAACAACACATCAAGTTCGGCGCGATCAAATGGTGCGCCTTCGGCTGTTCCTTGAACTTCAATGAAACGGCCATCGCCTGTCATCACAATGTTCATGTCAGTTTCAGCACGGACATCGTCGTCGTAGTGAAGGTCAAGACGTGGCACACCATCGATGATGCCAACACTCACCGCTGCAACTGAATCCGTGAATGGATTACTTGAGAGGTACTTCTTCTCTAAGCCCCAGGTCACTGCATCAGCCAGGGCAACGTACGCACCGGTAATTGCAGCTGTGCGCGTGCCACCATCGGCCTGCAACACATCACAGTCAATAACAATGGTGTTCTCACCAAGCGTTGACATGTCGACCACGGCTCGCAAACTGCGTCCGATCAAACGGGAAATCTCGTGAGTACGTCCACCAAGTTTGCCTTTGACTGACTCACGATCATTGCGCTCATTGGTTGCACGAGGAAGCATCGCGTATTCGGCGGTCACCCAGCCTTTGCCACTGCCCTTGAGCCAGCGTGGAACTCCTGGAGTGAAGGACGCTGTGCACAGCACCCGCGTGCGACCAAAAGAAACCAAGGTTGAACCCTCGGCTTGCTCGAGCCAGCCACGCTGGAACGTTACTGGGCGAAGTTCTTGATCGGCGCGGCCATCTGAGCGCGGGGTAACAGAAGTCATGGGACAGAACTCTATTGGGCTGACGGGTAACGCTTTGTTGGCTAGCCGAAATGGCCGACCGAACCAATCTCAGGCCCCAAGAAGCGGCGCCCTAACTGCTCGAAACTTGCGGGGTCACCCGTTGCACTGAATTGATGCACTGGCTGTGGCAATTCAGGATCACGAAGCAGATCATGCGCAACAAGAGTGCGGTACACATCTTTCGCGGTTTCTTCAGCACTAGAAACGAGCGTCACATTTTCACCCATGACATACGAAAGCACACCCGTGAGCAACGGATAGTGGGTACATCCCAAGACCAAAGTATCGATGTCGGCTGCTTGCAGTGGATCTAAATACTCGTGCGCAACTTCAAGTAGCGATGTCCCAGAAGTTCTGCCCGCTTCAACAAATTCAACAAAGCGCGGGCATGCTGCAGAAATGATTTCCAGATTTGGTGCTGCAGCAAATGCATCGTCATATGCGCGCGACGTAATGGTCATCTCAGTGCCAATAACACCGATGCGTCCATTACGTGTCGCTGCAGCAGCACGCCTGACGGCTGGATGCACAACTTCAATCACTGGAACGTTGTAGCGCTCACGCGCATCGCGCAAGGTTGCCGCACTTGCCGAGTTACACGCGATGACCAATAACTTCACGCCATCAGCAACTAATCGATCCATGATTTCAAGAGCGAATTGGCGAACTTCTGCGATTGGGCGCGGGCCATAAGGGCCGCGTGCGGTGTCCCCTACATACAAGACAGGCTCGTGAGGTAACTGATCAAGAATGGCCCGAGCAACAGTTAAGCCACCGACCCCAGAGTCGACGATGCCAATAGGTGCGTCTGCCATAACGCTCTAAGCCTACGGCGCGGTTCCCCGTAAATATGTCACCGATCCCTACGCTGTTGCTCAACCAGCCGCCCGCATCCAAGACGTGGGCGCTAACCCAAAGGAAATACATGTCAACACCTACCAGCCCTTCCCGCCCATTCGGCGTCCTGATCGTTGCCGTTCTTCTGGTAATCGCAGCGGTCTTCAACCTCTGGATGGGTTTCCTGGCAATTTTCTCCAGCTTTGGTGAAAACCCTGCTTGGGAAGATATCTACGGCGCTTCACACACCGTGGGCACCTTCCAGCTTTGGATGTTTGGCCTCCTGTCAATCTTCCTTGGCCTCATTTACATGTGGTTGATGCGTATGACGATGATTGGTTCAGCAACAGCTCACACCATCATCAGCATGTTCATGGTCATCAACATCGTGTTCGGCTTCTTCCGCCTTCCATTCGGCTGGGCTTCAATCATCATCAGCCTGCTCGTGCTCCTTATGGTCAACACCAAGGGCGCAGTGGAATGGTTCAAGCAAACCGCGTAATTTTCTTCAAAAGAAACGGGCTGTCGCATCGCGACAGCCCGTTTCTTTTTTATTTCAAGATCAAGCCCACAACTGACCCTCGATGCGCTCTTCAGCTTCTTCCAGAGTGCCTTCATACGCACCCGTTGATAGGTACTTCCATCCGCCATCACAAACGATGAAAGCAATGTCAGCACGTTGATCTGCCTGCACGGCCTTGCGTGCCACACCGAGTGCTGCGTGCAAAATTGCGCCGGTTGAGATGCCCGCGAAAATTCCTTCAACTTCCAAGAGTTCACGAGTGCGCTTCAATGCATCAAGTGGACCAACTGAAAAACGTGATGACAACAACGATGCGTCGTACAACTCTGGAATGAATCCTTCATCAAGGTTGCGCAATCCATACACAAGTTCGCCATAGCGAGGCTCAGCCGCGACGATTTGCACGTCAGGCTTCTTGTCGCGGAAGTAGCGCCCCACACCCATCAAGGTGCCAGTCGTTCCAAGGCCCGCGACGAAGTGCGTGATTTCTGGTAGATCTGCGAGCAACTCTGGGCCGGTCGAGTCGTAATGCGCTTGAGCGTTAGCCGCATTGCCGTACTGATAGAGCATGACCCAATCAGGATTTTGCGCTGCTAAACCTTTAGCAACGCGCACTGCTTCGTTTGAGCCACCTGCTGCCGGTGAGGTGATGATCGTTGCGCCCCACATCGTGAGCAACTGCGTGCGCTCAGCGGAGGTGTTCTCGGGCATTACGCAAATGAGCTTGTAACCACGTTGCTTGGCAACCATGGCAAGTGAAATTCCAGTGTTGCCTGAGGTCGGTTCGAGCAAAGTGCAACCAGGCGCCAACCGGCCTTCGGCTTCGGCTTGAAGAATCATGTTGAGTGCTGCTCGATCTTTCACTGAGCCCGTGGGATTGCGATCTTCTAATTTCGCCCAAATACGAACATCAGCGGACGGCGAAAGTCGCGGTAATCCCACGAGCGGGGTGTGCCCGACAGAGGCGAGCAACGAATCAAAACGCACGATGCGAAATTTCAGCCGCCGGCAACGGCAGGCAAAATTGTGATGGTGTCTTGATCGGCGATTGCGGTGTTCAGGCCATCCAAGAATCGCACATCTTCATCATTGAGATACACGTTGACGAAACGACGAAGGCCACTGTCGTCGAGCAAACGACCACCGATGCCTGGATAGTTAGCCTCAAGATTGTCAAAGGCACTTTGTAAGGTCGCGCCCTCAGCCGACACTATTTTTGCGCCACCGGTGTATTCGCGAAGGATGGTTGGCACGCGTACTTCAATTGCCATGATAACTCCCATCAGTCGGAACGAGTTTCCGCTACAACCTCACGATAGGGCCGCGTTTTCCTTCTGACTACTACAAAATTCATAGTTGCCAAGGCTTTGCAGCTAGAGGACCTCGACTGGCTCCTCGATCACTTCGCCATCCACGATTCGGTACGAACGAAACTCCACTGGCCCAGGCTCTTGCCCATGCTCCCGTGTGGATATCAGCACGTAATGCGCCCCTGGTTCCCCAGCCAAGGTCACATCTGTTCGCGATGGATAGGCCTCTGTGGCGGTATGTGAGTGATAGATAACGACAGGCTCTTCGTCGCGATCATCCATCTCCCGGTACAGCTTGAGTAGATCACTTGAATCAAACTCGTAGAAGGTGGTTGAGCGCGCAGCATTGATCATGGGAATGAAACGCTCAGGTGAATCACTACCCGCCGCACCAGCCACGACACCACAGGCTTCATCCGGATGATCCGCCTTGGCATGTCCAACGATCTGGTCCACCAGTGTCTGAGAGATTCGAAGCACGAAGGAATCCTACGGCAGCATGATTTGAACAAGTGACTCTTGTAAATACGTGAGCCACGTCGTACACGCCTAAGAGTGGCAACCTCGGATCATCACGATCAAATTCCTCGACTTCGTCATGAAAGTCATCGTCGATGCCTATGCGCACACCAAGGGCGAGGCGAACATCATTGAGAAAGCCCATCCAACTCGGCGCCATTGCGTAGGTGAGCATCACTTTGTCACCAGACCGCTGCAACGCTTCCAGTGCTGTTTGAGCATGCTGAGTTTTCATTTGCCGCAGATCACGTTCAGTGAATCGCCTGAACTCAGAAGCAGCTTCATCATCATCGTCGTACGCATCTGGAAACAGTCGTAGGAGAACTTCACTTGTTGGCCGCTGCGAGGTGGGTTCAATACCAATTAAAGCAAACAGTGGATCAGCATCTGGATTTGTTTGACGCGGAGCAACTATCTCAAGCATTTGCTCTGCCATGGAGATCAGGAGTAACCGCTCAACCTCTTCCACACGCAACACGATGCGCGCTTCACCTTCACGATAAAACCCGGAAGACATCAGTCGTCTTTCTGCAGTGTTGCCCACAGGCCGTAGCCGTGCATTGCTGTCACATCAATTTCCATCGCTTCGCGCGTTCCATTGGAAACAACTGCACGACCGCGTTCATGCACATCCATCATTAAGAGCTCTGCTTTGGCTTTGTCATATTTGAAATAGGTCATAAATACATACGTCACGTATGACATGAGATTCACGGGGTCATTCCACACAATTGTGACCCATGGTCGATCCGGATTGACATCGGTCGAAGTCTCCGCAATTTCAGCTGGAGCAATCGACATAAGGCAAGTCTGGCCTATTGCGCGACCAGCACATGCAGCAGCCTCACTGAACCGTCACTGTGAATGGCGCAGATACACCAGCGCCCAAAGCGCCCTTCGTGCTAGCCGTGGCCTGATAGGTATGTACGCCGGTGGCCTTGGGAGCAACAAGAACTACCCGCGCCACACCTGTAGCTTGCGTGACTGATTTGCCCACACGTATCCACTGGCCCGCACGTTGTTCTTGAACCATCACTGGTTGTCCAGCTTGAGCCGGCAAAGCTACTACTCGAATCACCAGTTTTGATTTGGGTTTCACAATCGACTTTTTCGCGTTCGCCTTCACAACGCTTGTCACAGGGATCAGTTTCGCTTCGCTTGCTTGCTCACCACGTGCAGCAGCTGCAGGAATGAATACTCGCCACTTACCACCCGATGTCAGTGTTGGAGCGAAACTTACAGTTCCATCTGCAGCAAGTGGGGCCGCTGCAGTCTGCACCCAAGCTCCCTTGCCACCATTTTGGAATTGCAATGCTGCATCAACACCTGTGACAGGAACTCCTTGCGAGGTAACGACTGCACTGATCGTGGCAACTGTGTTAAACGTGACCGATGCGGGAGCAGTAACTGCTACTGCCGTGGTCGCGGGTGCCATAGAGGCTGCATAGCCACGAAGGAGCGGCCACATAGCTGGATCATCGCCACCGATCGTCCAAAAGCCCGCCGAGTTCAAACCAAGCTGCCCAACGAGCTGTGTTCGCACTAACGCTACTTGTGGCCCTATCCACCACATGATGCGTTTCGCAACGCAGGTTTGCGCTGCGCCATTGCCATCGGTCCAATTCACCGACTTGTCATATTCAATCCAGTTTTCCTGACTCACTGGATCCCATTGAACATCTGCTTGGGTTTTACCTATAGATGCCAGAAAGGCTGGTATTTCAGCCGCGGTGAGTGAAGCCGAAGAGGTAAGGGAGTTGTAGGCAGTACGTGTCGCGCCACTACTAGCCGAAGCCGGGCAAACACCACTCAGTGCGTACGAGCTGCCATTCTTTTTCGTCCACGCGCGCCCATACGCTGGTACGCCAACAGTGAGTTTGTTTGCAGGAGCCTGCGTCACTGCGTACTGCATTGATGCAGTTACCCATCCGATAGGTGCTATGGCACCTGGCGAACCAACGTGGAAGTCGTAGGTCATGATGCGAATGCGATCAGCTGGCGCCGCGATTCCCGGAAGGTTGTAAACCCAATACCCGTTTGTACCGCCGCATTTATTTGCAACATCGCAGGGGCTGGGAATTGTTACTGCCAAGAGTTTGCCTTGCGCATGTAAAGCAGCACTCAATTCATTGACGAATGCGGTCCAGTTCGGTTGCGTTGCTGGCCATGAGGCTCGCCCGTCAGTAAATGCGAATGTTTCGTAATCAAGATCAATACCGTCGTACCCACGGCTGGTCACCAAGTTGACGATGTCTGCGACATGTTGCGCACGCTTAGCGGGGTCGGCCAGTGTCGCCGCCATTCGTCCCTTGCCGGACCCATCAGCAATACTCGGAAGGATCGCTAATCCTGCACCCCTTAACTGCCCTACCGCCCAAGTTGCATTTGCCTCAGCGCTACCGAAATTTGGATTGAACTTCACCGTGACGCCCGCCGGGCCGCCAGCTACTGCAGAAAACCAAAACGGCGAAACATCTTTAAGAACATCCGCGTTTGTTACAGCACTCGTGATTCCCGCAGGCTTGCTCTGACTGGTCATCCAGTAAGGCATCCATCCAGTGATGATTTTGGGGCCACCGTCCGCCTGGGCGGCTGGCATGAGCAACGCAGAGCCAGCCATGACCGCACCCATCACGACAATTCGAAGTTTCATTCCCCACAAGCGCACAGTGCTTCTCCAACAACTCAGACGAGCCTCCATTGTGCGCCATCGACGCGCCAGACCCGAATCCCGACGATCTCACCGACGTGTCGCATGATGGACTTATGGAGTACAGCACAACGCGAGTCAAGGCTCTCGCGCTATTCATGATGATTGCACTGAGTCTTGCTGTGGGTTCACTCCCTGCCTACGCAGATACCTTTGTTACGCCAGGTGCCGTAAGCACTCCAAACGCCACCTCAACCGCACCACCTGTCAATGCTCCGAATCCAACATCATCAGCAACTTCAAACTCAGCAGGCGAACTAGCCATCGCCCAGAAACTCACCGAACGTTGGCGCAACAAAGCCATCGGTACCGATCTTTCCTATGTAGTGATGGATGCGAATTCTCAGCGAGTGATCGCCTCGCGCAATGCCAGCAAACCCATGCTGCCGGCTTCGAATATGAAAATTATTACCGCCACAAATTCGCTCGCAACAATGTCTCCTACCCAAACCTTCACCACCGCAGTTTTTCCAGGTATTCAAGCTGGACACGTGGTTCTTCAAGGTGGGGGCGATCCGCTACTTTCGAAAAAGAATCTCAAGACATTGGCGACAAACCTTGCTGCCACCCTTGATCGCACCCAGCCAGTGGTGATCGACACAGATCTCAACTTGTTTTCAGAGCCTACAAACGGACCTGGTTGGACAAAGGGTTACGTTCCCTCTGTTGTATCCCCCGTGACACCTCTTGCTATCTACGGCGATTACTCGCGCACACCATCAATTCATGCCATTGACACCTTCATGAACGCACTCAATAACCTTGGTGTCCAAGCATCAAGAGGAACTCATGTCGACGTTCCCGCAGGCACTTCGCCTCTGGCATCAATAAGCCCACATACCGTTGCTGACGCAGTTCACATCATGTTGCTCGATTCTGAAAACAACGTTGCCGAAAATCTTTACCGTCACGTTGCCATTGCAACTGGCCATCCAGGTTCTTGGCAGGGTGCATCTGACGCAGCCGTTGCAAGCCTGTCAGGTTTGGGAATCAACACCACAGATCTTCGCCTTGACGATGGCAGTGGCCTTTCGCGCAGTGATCGACTCACGGCAATTGCTTTGGCCAATGTGCTCCGCTATGTGAGCGCTACTGATCCCGCGAGATTCGCAGTTATGTTCGACTCTGGCGCGATGCCCAACGCTGGCATTGATGGCACGCTAAAAGCAAAGTTCAATCGATTTACCACTGCACCGAGCTTGTGCGCTAAAGGCAATATTCGGGCAAAAACAGGAACTTTGCACGACACCATCGCGCTTTCAGGGACTACACACGATGGTGATGGTCAGTTAAAAGTGTTTTCGTTCTTAGTCAATCATCGACCAACACGAGTCATCCCTTTACGCACGAGGCAAGCCGTTGATGGTCTAGCAGCAACCATTACTGGTTGTTGGTGACAATTCGCTAGCGCAGCGCCCGACTAATTTCACCAGCAGCACGAGCTACTCGAGGCCCGACTTCAAGTTCTGGCAATTCACGCAACGACACCACACCGACACTGGCTTCTAAACCAGGTACCGCAATGATCGGCGCAGCAATGCCATATGCACCTTGTGGACCATCATTTGTCGCCAAGATCCAAGGCGGGTCAAGTGGTCGGCCCGCTGCCGTGCGAGCAGCAAGAATGGCTCGACCGGCCGCACCTGCTTCAAGTGGATGCCGGGAACCAACACGGTAGGCAACATGCACGTCTGATCGACTTGGCTCGACCACAACAGCCGCAACTGCTTCCAGACCATCGACAATGGTGAGGTGTGCAGTTGCACCAACGGCGTCAGCCAGGAGGCGCAGTGCTGGCAATGCAACATCGCGCACAACAGGCTGCACTTGGCGACCCATAGAAAGTAGCGCCAAACCTAAGCGACATTTACCGTCAGCAGAACGACGCAAAAATGCGTGCTGCTCAAGGGTGACGACGAGACGGTAAACGACGGTTCGGCCAATGCCGAGTGCATGGGAAATTTCAGTAACAGTCAAACCATCAGGAGCTTCAGCTACAACTTCAAGTACGTGCAGGCCGCGACCAAGCGTTTGTGAGGTTTCTGCAGCCATGGGATAAATGTAATGGCCCACGGCGTCGCCGTGGGCCATTACAAGCTGTGATGCTTACGCAGCAGCCTTACGAACTGAGAATGATGCGATGATTTCGAAAATACCGATCACGATCAACCAGATTCCTACAACCCATGCGAGTGCAAGCACAGACAAAGGTGCGGTCAGGATGACAATGCCACCGATAAGAATCACGATGCCAGCAAAGATGGTCCAACCGCGACCTGGCTGACCCTTGGCTGCAATGCCGCCAAAGAGATCAGCGAAACCGCGCATCAAGAAGCCCACACCGATGAAGATCGAGAAGACCCAGTCAGCAAGGAGCACACTGTCTTGGTTGAAGAAGTAGCGCAATGAAACGAAACCAATAATCAGCGACAAGATGCCGGTGATGAGGTAAAGCGCACGAGCGCCGCCACTTAGGCCTGAAGCGAAGGCACGGACAACCTGCCATACACCGGTAACGAGAAGCCAAATTGCGAAGATGATGGAAAGCGTGCTGAACGCCTTTTCTGGAGCAGCAACTGCCCAGATGCCAACTGCGAGGCTTACGATGCCGATAAACAGCAACACCCACCAGTTGCGTCCGATTGCTGACAACACTTCATTTTCTTCAGCGGTAACTGAATCCACTGTAGACATTCGTCCTCCATTGATTTTTATAGATAGCGCGGATCGCGCACGTGACTTCGATCGTAGGGTCGCTCAATGAACCCACGGCCTTCCCACGCCAAACTAGCAGTGAAAAATCCCTACACTTTTGTCGAAAGTGTGCGATTTACCCCGGTGGTGAACCAATTGGCCTGCAGGTTCGCCAATTGACCGGTCTGCATCATGTTCTCAAGGACCAGATTCACACAGGTGATGAGTGGATCACCCGGGATCATGGTGAGCACGTACTTTGGTGCGGACCGGGCCGGATCGAAGAGTCCCACGACCACGAGTTCACCATTAAAGGTGCTCAGTACTGGCATTACCTGGTCAAGGGGAACCACCATGCCGTTGATGTGGTGATCGCGCATTGCAGATTTCAGGATGTTATTTGAGGGATAGGCCAATGACTCAAGCTTGAGCACATCGGCAACATAGGTGTCACTCGAGCTGCCTTTGACTACACCCAAATTTGATCCTTGCAGTGCCGCTGCACTTGTGACGTTGGCGAGCGAAGTATTTGGGCGAGCGAGCAACACGTGCTGTTCTTTGAGGTAAGGCAAGCTCTGAAGAATCCCGGCGCTCACTTCGGACGATGCAACTTGACCTATCCCAAAATCAAGATCCTGACGCGTTGGCGTAACGAGCTGTGCCGACGACACTTTTTTCCACTGCACTTGATTGGAATCAAAACCCAGCGCTCGCGCTATTGCATTGACGACCGCAACTTCAAAGCCCACTGGATCTGCTGGTGAGCGGTCAATGAAATACAAGGGTTTGGGTTGCGCATATCCAACATTGAGATGCCCTGCATCTCTGGTTGTGAGATTTGCCGGTGCGCAGTCACCTGTTGCGAACAGTGCTCCTTCAATAGCGTCAGAGGAAGCCGTTATCGCTGGTATCGCAACTTGTTCTTGTGCGCTACATGCTTCAAGGACGAGGGCTGACCCAATCAGAGCGATCAGGCTGGCAGCAACTCGTCGGTTCAAGTGGATTCGATTATGAATCGGAACCGCCACCTGGAGGTAAGCCTTGATGAATCTTCTGGCAGTCAGGACAGATCGGGAACTTAGATGGATCACGCCCTGGAATCCACGTCTTGCCACACAGTGCTTTCACCGGCGTTCCGGTTACCGCACTCTCCACAATCTTGGCCTTCTCCACGTAATGGGCGAAGCGCTCATGATCACCATCGTCGTTACTCAGACGGGTGTCTTCTTCGAGCAGCGTCCCACCTGACAAACTCGGCGTATCCAAAGGCGTGGTCATGGACACAATTCTAAGTGTTTACTCACGTGTAGGCCCTAGGACTACGACAAAGAGGACTTTGGACCTTGGATCTCCAGTGGACTCGCTTCTACGTTTGAGGTATGCCACAGCAACCTCTCGCCCAGGTCCCACACGATTCCACTTGGTATTGGCAGGACCACGGTTCCTGTCGAAACGCTGACCCGTTGCTGTTCTTCCACCCCCAAAACGAGCGTGGTAGTTCTCGGGTCAAGCGCGATCGTGCAGCAAAAGTGGTGTGCGCGGGATGCACCGTTCGTTTAGATTGCGCCGACTATGCCGTGCGTGCGCGTGAGCCCTATGGCGTGTGGGGCGGACTTTCTGAGGATGAACGCGAACAAATTTATGCTCGCCTGACCGCAAATTGTTACCCGCGTCGGCCCGGGGAAGGATCACAGGCAGCAGCAAAAGAAATCGCAGCCGCCGTGTCACCCCGAGCACTTGGGATTGCGTAACCCAATTGAGCCTGAGCCCTCAGGAAGGCACTAGCGTTCGTGGGGTGAACCTCATCAATCGCGACTTCCTCCAGGAATCCGACTTCAGTGCGCAAGAACTTCAAGGGCTCCTCGACCTTGCTGCGCAATTGAAAGCCGACAACAAGGCTGGAACTGAAACCCAGCATCTCGTCGGCAAGCACCTTGCGCTGATTTTTGAAAAGACCTCCACTCGTACCCGTATCGCTTTTGAAATTGCGATGAAGGATCAGGGCGGTCACACCACTCTCCTGGATCCTGCAAGTTCGCAAATTGGCCACAAGGAATCAATCGCGGACACTGCTCGCGTACTCGATCGCTGGTTCGACGGCATCGAATATCGCGGTGCAGATCACGCAACTGTGTTGGCCCTTGCCGAAAACTCAAATGTTCCTGTTTTTAACGGACTCACTGACCGCTGGCATCCAACGCAAATGTTGGCCGACTTTTTGACCATGCAAGAACACGCACCTGCAACAGGTTCGCTGCGCTACGCATATGTTGGCGATGCGCGTTACAACATGGGTAACTCACTATTGATGATGGGCGCAATCATGGGGTCCGATGTGCGCATCGTCGCACCGCGCAGCTTGTGGCCCGACCAAGAAATTCAAGACCTTGCGCAAGCACGTGCCAATGACAGCGGGGCAATACTTACGCTTACCGAAGATGTTGCTGATGGTTTAGCTGGCGTTGATTTCGTTCACACTGATGTTTGGGTTTCCATGGGAGAACCAAAGGAAGTCTGGGATGAGCGCGTTGAACTCCTTCGCCCGTACCGCATCGACTCAATGTTGATGTCGCATGCGAATAATGCGAAATTCATGCACTGTTTGCCTGCTTACCACGATCAAAACACTGCAATCGGCCGCCAAATTGCCGACCAATTCGGTTTACTTGATGGCGTTGAAGTGACTGATGAAGTCTTTGAATCATCCGCAAGTATTGTGTTTGATCAAGCAGAGAACCGGATGCACACCATCAAGGCGCTACTCGTTGCAACCTTGAGTTAATGCTTCGAACATAAGTAAAGGCCCAGAGCGTTCGCTCCGGGCCTTTACTTATTGCTCTAAAAGTTATGCCTGTGCGAGGCGGTCGCGCAAACCTGCAAGCTGCGAACGAAGTTCTGCAGGAACATGGTCGCCGAACTGGTTGTAGTACTCCTCGGTGAGGTCAGCTTCAGCCATCCAGGTTGTTGGATCAATCGCGAAGAGATCTGCAAGATTTTCCGCTGAAATTTCAAGACCATCAACGTTGAGATCACCGGCAACAGGTACACGACCAATTGCTGTTTCAACAGCATCAGCTTCACCGTCGAGACGGCGAACGATCCACTCAAGAACCCGTGAGTTTTCGCCGTAACCAGGCCACATGAACTTGCCATTGGCATCCTTGCGGAACCAGTTGACTGAGTAAATGCGAGGCAACTTCTCAGGCGAGGTAGCTGCACCAACCTTGAGCCAGTGACCCCAGTAATCAGCCATGTTGTAGCCACAGAATGGAAGCATTGCGAATGGGTCGCGACGCAACTGACCCATGCCGCCCACTGCTGCTGCAGTCATTTCTGACGAAACGGTTGAACCAACAAATACGCCGTTGTTCCAATCGAAGGATTCGGTGACCAGTGGAACGTTGGTTGCACGACGCCCACCGAACAACATTGCATCAATTGGCACGCCTGCTGGGTCTTCCCAGTTAGGTGCGATTGACGGACATTGATTAGCAGGTGCTGCGAAACGTGAGTTTGGATGGCTTGATGGCTCCTCAGAAGCTGGAGTCCAGTCATTGCCCTTCCAGTCGATCAAGTGTGCAGGTGCCTCAGCGGTGAGACCTTCCCACCAGATGTCGCCATCATCGGTTAACGCAACGTTGGTGAAGATGCAGTTTGCGTCAAGGCTGGCAACTGCGTTCGCGTTGGTGTCCATACCTGTACCAGGTGCAACTCCGAAGAAACCAGCTTCTGGGTTGATTGCGTACAAACGACCGTCAGCGCCAAAGCGCATCCATGCAATGTCGTCACCAACAGTTTCAACCTTCCAACCTGGAATGGTTGGTTGAAGCATTGCGAGGTTGGTCTTGCCACACGCAGAAGGGAATGCAGCGGTGACATAACGAACGCTGCCCTTTGGTGAGGTGAGCTTCAAAATGAGCATGTGCTCAGCAAGCCAGCCTTCATCGCGTGCCATTGCTGATGCAATGCGAAGCGCGAAGCACTTCTTACCGAGGAGCGCGTTGCCACCGTATCCGGAACCGTATGACCAAATCTCATGGGTCTCTGGGTAGTGAACGATGTACTTGGTGTCATTGCATGGCCACGCGATGTCATCGCGCTTATTGCCTGCTTCATCAACAAGTGGGTAACCAACTGTGTGAATAGCGGGAACGAAATCACCGTTCTCACCAATGATGTCGAGTGCGCCCTTGCCCATGCGGGTCATGATGCGCATGCTTGCCACGACATATGGCGAGTCAGAAATTTCAACACCGAGCTGAGCAATTGGTGATCCAAGTGGGCCCATTGAGAACGGAATGACATACATCGTGCGCCCGCGCATTGCGCCAGCGAACAGACCATTCATCTTTTCGCGCATCTCAGCAGGTGCTGCCCAGTTATTTGTTGGACCAGCATCTATTTCATTTTCTGAACAGATGAAGGTGCGGTCTTCAACGCGAGCGACATCGCTTGGGCTTGAGCGTGCCAAAAATGAATTCGGACGAATCTCAGGGTTCAGACGAATGAACGTGCCCGCATCGACCATTTGCTGGGTCAGGCGATCCCACTCTTCTTGTGAACCATCGCACCACTCCACCCGAGCTGGCTGGGTTAGCGCTGCAACCTCTTCGACCCACTGAATAAGTTTCTTATTGCGGGTTGGGGGATTCTCGAGACCGGGAATCGACATGAACACTCCTCGTTGAGTTACTGAACAGAGCCAAGGATGCTCCCTTTTTCCCAGCGAAATGCCCGCGGACGCCATGCAAACGTTCTCTTGTGACTAAGTGCACAGGTTTTACGTCCAAAAACGTGGTGCGGCTCACGTTGGACGCACGCCATTTGGACCTATCGGACAGCCGCCGCCATCTGCTCAATAACTCGAGTCAAAATTTCAGGAGACGTCGCAAAATTCAATCGGGCAAATCCAGGCCCCGTCGGCCCAAAGGATGGACCTGGGTTGAGGGCAATCCTGGCCTTCTCCAAGAACATCGCTGCTGGATCCACTTCTAGGTTCAGCGCACGGAAATCTAGCCATGCCAGGTAGGACGCTTGTGGTTGGACATAGCTCACCATCGGCAGATGTGCGCTCAGAAGCTCACCAAGTAATGCTTGTTGCTTGTCAAGATGCGTCAACATCTCATCGAGCCAAAGCGTTCCATCAAAATATGCCGCTTGCGCAGCTAACACACCTAAGTGCCCGGCTCCATGCTGCACTTCAAGTGGAATGCGTTGATGCAAGGTTGCATGGAGTTCTTTGCTGTTGGCTACTACTTGTGCGCATTTCAAGCCAGCAATATTCCAAGCTTTCGAAGCTGAAATTACGGAGACTGCGGGTGTTTCTCCAGCCACCGATAAGTAAGGGATAAATTCATATGCGTGATGAGTCATCGGAGCATGGATTTCATCTGATACGACCAGCACAGAAAATTCTTGAGCGATCTGCGCGATGAATGACATCTCATCGCGATCAAACACTCGACCAGTGGGGTTATGCGGACTACACGCCAAGAAGGCTGTGACTTCAGGTCGACTAAAGGCTTCACGCATTGCTTCTCGATTGAAGGTATAGCGACCGTCAACATCTACTAATGGGACATCGACCACTTCGCAATGTGCAACTGTTGTGACTGTTGTAAAAAACGGCGGATAGACCGGGCTGGTAATCACGACAGAGTCCCCTGGCTGAGTTAACGCCAGCAACACATGTCCGACGCCGGTCAAAACATCGGCCACCGGTATTACACACTTGGGATCAACACTCCATTGCCAGCGTTGTTGTGCAAATGCTGAGAGCGCGACTCCCAAATCACTCGTCCACGCATAACCGGTGTCTGAGCGACTAATGGCATCCGTGAGCACCTTCGCGATGGGCTCAGCCAAAGTGAAATCCATTTCGGCAACCCAAGCTGGAATGACATCAGCATCGTAGGCACGCCATTTGACGCTTTGGCGAGTTCGCAGTTGATCTAACGACTCATACGAGAATTGGCTCACCTGATCAGGATGTCACACGAGCCAACGACTTGAAACGACGCAACCGCAACGAATTCGCAACGACAAAAACAGAGGAGAAAGCCATTGCCGCTCCAGCTAACATTGGGCTCAGTAACCCAAAGGCAGCGAGTGGAATCATCGCGACGTTGTAGGCAAAGGCCCAAAAGAGGTTTCCTTTAATCACTCGCAAGGTGCTTCGCGAAAGCCGCAAAGCATCAACCGCAGCGACGAGATCGTTTCGAACCAAGGTGATGTCACTTGCCTCGATTGCGATATCCGAACCTGAACTCATTGCTAATCCAAGATCTGACTGTGCAAGCGCTGCCGCGTCGTTGATTCCATCGCCAACCATTGCAACGACAAGACCCAATGCTTGACGCTCAATAACTGCTTGCACCTTGCCCTCTGGATGTACATCCGCAATCACTTCATCGATACCCACCTGAGACGCAACGGCTTGGGCCACTCGTGAGTTATCGCCGCTTAGTAGCACCGGACGAACATTGAGTGCCCGCAGAGCATGAATAGCATCCGCACTTGTGTCACGCACAGTGTCGGAAAGTGAAATGAGTCCGATGATTTCGAAGTCACGTGCAATAGCTACGACTGCTAGGCCGCTCTCCCCCGCAACTTGCATCGCTTCCTCAAACCAATCGGGACTCAAGCCACCAGCGTTTTCAAGAACCCAGCTCGGCCTTCCGACACTCACCTGCTGACCATCGATGGTGGCTCGAGCACCGAGTCCGGGGAAATTCAAGAATTCAAAAACATCAACCGGAACGAATTCCATCGACGCAATCGCGCGCGCCAGAGGGTGCTCACTCAGCTGTTCGACGGAACCAGCGATAGCAACCACTTCCGATTCGGTAACGTTCGGAGCGCTCATCAGCTGCTGAACCTTGACCTGACCCGTAGTGATTGTGCCTGTCTTATCCAGCAACATCACATTGACATGTCGACTGAGTTCCAGAGTTTCTGGACCGCGGATAACAATGCCCATCCGTGCGCCGCGACCAGTACCCACAAGCAATGCAATGGGTGTGGCAAGACCAAGCGCACAAGGGCAGGCAATGATTAACACAGCAACGGCTGATGTAAACGCCTTCTGTGAATCCTGCGTTGAAATGAACCAAGCAATCCACGTGATGATTGCGATACCAAGAACGGCAGGCACAAAGACTGCAGAAACACGATCTGCCAGACGCTGAATTGGAGCTTTTCCAGATTGCGCTGCCACCACAAGTTCAGCGATTTGTGCAAGTTTCGTCTGCGCACCAACACCAGTAGCGCGCACAATCAAACGGCCATCAAGGTTCACTGTCGCGCCAACAACTGCAGTCCCTGGCGCAACTTGCACTGGCACTGATTCACCTGTGAGCAGAGCTTCATCAACCGCGCTCATACCCGTAACAACAACGCCATCTGTGGCAATGCGTTCACCAGGACGCACAACAAATTCATCGCCGACCCGCAGCGCATCAAGTTGCACTTGGGATTCAACCCCATCGCGAATCAACGTGGCTTCAGAAAGTTGCAGAGAAACCAAGGATCGAATCGCAGCACTTGATCGACGTTTAGCTCGTGATTCAAACCAACGCCCCGCCAGAACAAACACAGGCACTGCAGCAGCAACCTCGAAGTACAGCGCGGGAACACTCATGCCCCCGCTCATCTCACCCATGCCATGAGAATCCGAGTAACCAATAGCTCCAGCGCCACCCCAGAACAACGCCCAACAACTCCACCCAAAGGCAGCAGCGATTCCTAAGGTGATCAAAGTGTCCATAGTTGCTGTGGCATGACGAATATTCAGCAACGTCGCTCGATGAAACGGCCAAGCACCCCAGAAAACTATGGGCAACGTCAACGCAAAAACTACCCACTGCCAACCATCAAACTGCAGAGCAGGAATCATCGAAAGCACAACGACCGGAACCGCAAAGGCAAACGACACCCAGAAATGCAGCTTCATACTTTTGGCCTCATGAATGATGGCTTCTTCGAAGCTCACACCTGAATCCGGCGATACGGCGTCGTACCCGGCATCGCGTACTGCTTGCACCAGGGCGCCGACAGAGACATCACCATCAACGCTCACATGGGCAGATTCCGTCGCGTAATTCACAGATGCTGTTACGCCCGGCAATGTGTTCAGGCGATTTTCAATGTGACGAGCACAAGCCGTGCAGGTCATTCCAATGACGGGAAGATCGATTTCTTGGGTCTTACTCATTGAATCTACCTACTTTCGTGGCGATTGGTGAGCCACTTACTCTGATCAGCATACTTTCACCACTATGAGAAAAGGAATCCTTGCGTGAGTGCCGAGAACCACCATCCGCGCATCCGCACCTTTAAACCTAGGCGCGGGCGCATCACCGAGCGTCAGGCCCGGGCTCTAACGGAAAACAGCCCTTTTCTTCTCGATGCACACAAACCAATTGACCTGACATCTCTGTTCGGTGACAAGACTGTGGTTTTGGAGATTGGCTTTGGCACCGGGGTAACCACCGCAGCTATGGCCGCAGCGCAGCCTGAAACCGGCTTTATTGCCATTGACGTTCATACGCCTGGAGTCGGCGACTTACTTGCTCGCATCCATGAAGAGGGAATCACCAATCTCTTTGTCATCGAAGGCGATGCCATCGAACTCTTAGAAAATTGCATCGCACCTGAAAGCCTGGCCGGAGTTCGAAGCTTTTTCCCAGACCCATGGCCAAAGGCTCGACATCACAAACGCCGCCTAGTGCAACCTGAGCGCATTGCCCTGATCGCCAGTCGCCTACGACCGGGCGGAACCTGGAACATTGCCACAGACTGGGAGCCATACGCCGAGCACATTGAAGAAATCATGGCTGCGCAACCGAAATGGACCGGTGGGAAAATTGAACGCCCGAAGTGGCGCCCCATTACTCATTACGAATCTATAGGGCTGTCACATGATCGAGTAATCAATGATTTCGAATTCCAACGAACCTAAATCCATCACACGAAACAAAGAAGTAAGGCACCATCAGACTTATGGCGATTCTTGGCAACACGACTCTTGATGTTTTTCCATTGTGTTTGGGTGGCAATGTTTTTGGATGGACGGCCGATCGAGAAGCAACATTTGAGATCCTTGACGCCTATGCAGCCGCTGGTGGAAATTTCATTGACACTGCCGATGTCTACTCCGAATGGTTACCAGGTCATATCGGTGGCGAATCTGAAACGCTCATTGGCGAGTGGATGAAAGATCGTGGTAATCGCGATCACATGACCATTGCCACAAAAGTGAGCAGCCTGACAACACGTCCAGGTCTTTCGCCAGAGAACATAAGAATCGCTACCGAAGAATGCCTCACGCGGCTGCAAACCGACCGGATCGATCTCTTGTATGCCCACCGTGATGATCCGTCAACACCAATTATTGACACTCTGAATGCGTTCGATGCATTGGTGCACAGCGGAAAGGTGCGTTATCTGGGCGCCTCGAATTTCACTCCCGATCGCCTTCAGGAATCAGTAGCAACATCCGCCAGCAACGGACTAACTCAGTATTCAGTGCTGCAAAATAATTACAACCTCATCAATCGGGCAGAGTATGAAACTTCGATGCGCGACATCGCCGCGCAGTCGGGAATAACTCATGTTCCCTACTACGGACTAGCCCGCGGCTTTCTTACAGGAAAATATCGACCTGGCATCAGCGTAGAAAGCGTGAGAGCGTCAAACGCAGAAAAACTTCTTGATGACCGAGGATTGCAAATCCTTGCCGCCCTTGATGATGTGGCGGCACAACATCAAGTTCCGCTCGCAACCGTTGCCTTATCCTGGCTCAAAGCGCAGCCAACTATTGGTGCACCAATTGCAAGCGCTCGCACGCTTGATCAGCTCAAGGAACTTCTCCCGATGGCGAACTTCGACTTATCTGATGACGAGCTCACACGACTCAGCGCTGTTTCATCCATTTGATTGCTCCAAAATTAATGTCGCATTTTGCACTGAATAGAGTTGGTATATGAATACCCCGCATGACTCATCGGAAAATGCATCAGCAGACTTTGCGCAGCAACTTCAATTGCAACGCATCGATCGAGATATTTTTAGCGGAATTGCAAATAACGGCGGGCCCATTCGTACCTATGGTGGTCAAGTAGCTGCACAATCCCTTATGGCTGCAGGCTTGACTGTGGAGGATCCACAAAGGCACGTCCACTCGTTGCATGGATACTTTCTGCGACCGGGGAGCAGCCAAGACCACATCACCTACCTAGTTGAGCGTCCTAGAGATGGCGGATCATTTTCCTCGCGCATCGTGCGAGCTATTCAAAATGGCGAAACTATCTTCATGATGACCGCATCATTTTCAGTTGATGACTGGGGGCCAGAGCATCAATTCGTTCAACCACTTGCCCCACCTCCTGAAGAGGGTACGAGCGATCCACACATGGATCCAGAGTTTGAGGATCGTGACGGTCCTAAAAAGTCTCGCAAGCCTCATCGCTGGATCGATTTGCGATTATTTAATCCTGAGAAATCAGTTGAGATGCACGACGGGCGATATGAGCGGATGGCTTGGGTGCGAATCTTGGAAGAATTGCCAAATGATCCACTGACTCAAGCGTGTGCTCTCACATATCTCTCAGACCTCACCATGGTCCCAACTGCTTTAAGTCCCAATGCCCATATGCGCCCGCAGCTTCAAATGGCATCAATCGACCATGCTGTTTGGTTCCACGCACCAATACGAACAGACGAGTGGCTGCTGTTTGCTCAAGACACCCCAGTTGCACGCGGGGGCCATGGGCTTGCGCGTGGCTTGTTTTACAACCCTGAGGGCACGCTCATTGCTTCTGTTGTTCAGGAATCCCTTATTCGAGGTCAACGCAAGAAGTCGTGATCAACAGTCGTTGAAATTCTTCATCGACAAGATTCACGATGTAGCCAGGACGATGCTTGTAGACCGCACAGAAATCTTTACCACCGCGAAAGCGTGTGGTTCCGAGCATGATTTTTCCTGGGAATCCTGTGCCCGGGGCACGAACTCCTCGCAAATGAATCCAAAGATCTTCCACATATTCAACGGCCAGTACATGTGATTCAGGAATCACGAGATTGCCATGCACAGCACCTAACTTCTCCCACCGAGATAGGTGTACTTCTAATGACGCTGCAATGCGAACCAACTGAGCCATGGCGTCAATCTAATGCGCAATGACATTACAACGGCAGATGCGCAACGAGCACTGGCACTTCCGCCATTGATCGAAGAGTGTCATTCATGTGCGTGCACCCATCGGTACCAGGCAGTTTTTCGTTAACTGAATCTCGGAAATTGCGCAAAGGTTGACCGACCATCCGACCAACCGAAAGCGTCGCCATTGGGCATTCGTAGTGTGGCAGCACACGGGGATCTGCAGATATGGAAAGAACATTTCCACTCACTGGATCTGCCGTTGCAGAAACTTCATATTCATGAACTGCATGGCGCTGACCTTCAGGCGAGGTGTACGAATCTTGAAAAAAGGCTTCGATACAAACAACACCATCTTCCAGCCAGATATCAATGCGGCGTGATCGTCGGTGTGATGCTTGCGTTGGAGAAGTTAATGCATGCCAAGCCCAAGGATCCGATGGATTGTCAATATCAGGAACTGGCTTGGTATCCCCCATGGTTCTGTTTGTTCCGTCTTCATTCAATGCCGTTGAACCTGGTGCGAATCCAGCGCAGATGCCTTGCATCACGCGCTTGCCCATGACAGCTTCCATCTTCTTCATCTGCGCGTCGAGTTCTTCAGGTGTTTGCCAGAAACGTAACGCGACACTGCCTACCAATGTTGCTCCAGATAAATCATCGAGCAATAAGTACAGCGGTGTCCCTGCAGCGACTTCTTCAGGAACCGCGGCTACAACGCGCCCACGTGAGTTACTGCCTCCAGTCGCACCAACCAGAACTTTGATTGCCTCGCGAGGTGGCACAGACTCCATTGCCACGATGCCGCGATCAGGAGCGACTGTGGCAAACAACGCATCTTCCGCGAGGACGATGGGCTCACTGCCATCACTTGGAGTCAAGAGATCCCTTGATCGACCAACAACCTCGCGATTGGCTTCCATTCCATTTGGCCAAATGCTGTCGATTGTCGACGTCCGCCGGATTGAACCCGGGCGACGAACCGGAGCAGCAACCGCAGGCCCCTTGGGGTGGAGCTCAAGGGGCACAACGATGGTCATTGGCGTTCCCTCTCTTGATCCGGTCTATCGGAGTACCAACAGATTTACTACGTTCGCAGTTTGACTGAACTCCAAGCCAAGGACAAGTGCTTTGGCTGAAAGCTTGCTACCACCATGTTTGTGGATAGTCAGCGTCGCCAAGGATGCGATGTGCACCCCACGCGAGAAACACCACCATGCACGCGAGAAGGACGAGCAGCGGCAGCGCAATGAGCGTGGTTGTTCCCGTAGTAAAGGTCAGCACCAACATGAGTGGAATCGCGGTTGCAGGTGCATGAAAGGCTCCCAGCAAGTGCATACAAAACATGGTGATGCCCCCCGCGATCACCGCTTCAACAAATATTGGCCCAGGAAGTTCAGCGAAAATCACACCAACGGTTCCAGCAACTATGTAGGCGGTGATGATGCGTAGTGGGCGCGAAATAGGGGAACTCGATGTAGCGAGCACTAACAAGAAACTCACCACTGGCGGAAACATTAATGGCGCAAGAACACTGTCGCGAATATCTAGTAACCAGTAAAGAAGAAAAAGAACACCCAAGCCCAAAGTCTCAACTGAGGCTAACGCCAACGCGCGTTTTACCGGCTTACGTTGACTCAAATCAACAACTGGATGTACGCGCAAGGGTCGAGCAAATCGACGCGACCGCTGCTGTGACATACCCCGATCTTAAGTCAGATCACTTAATGCACCTGGTGGAAATTATTCCTCTCGGCCCAAATAGTGTGGACCTATGTCCAACTCACGATTCAGTGTTGCGTCTGAGAATTCGCTCTTAAGTATTGGATCGAAGAATTCCATTTTGAGCATTGGCTCATTTGGATCGGCCTTCTCAATTGGCAGCGTGGGTTCATTCGGCTCGATTTTGAGTGTTGGTTCATTTTTGAGTGCTATTTCGCTCATGTCTGGCGTATCGAAATTTGGCGTTATGGCGTGGAAAAATAAGCGTTGATCTGGACTGATTGCCTCAAAAAGCTCTGAAAAGCCAGAAATCCCTGAGGAAAACGGCAAAGTTTCCACAGAATTCACACAAAGTGGACCCTGCCGTTAGGTAAATCACCATTTGTAGGGAAGACTCCTCAATAGGTACAGACATATCAGCACCACATCCCATGAGGACGAAGGCGTGATGCGGCTTTACCGCGTGAAGGACACACTGTCCGCCACGTCTTTCGTTAAGGAGATTTTGCAACATGGCACAAGGCACCGTTAAGTGGTTCAACGCTGAAAAGGGTTTCGGCTTCATCGAGCAAGCTGATGGCGGACCAGACGTATTCGTCCACTACTCAGCTATCGATTCAGATGGCTACCGCTCACTCGAAGAAAACCAGGCTGTCGAATTCGACATCACCCAGGGTCCAAAGGGACCTCAGGCTGACAAGGTTCGCGTCGTCTAATTCCAGACTTCGAATAGCAAAAAGGGCTCGGCCATTTGGCCGGGCCCTTTTTGTATCTCTATTCAACAGGATTGCGCAATACCGTCACGACAAAATCGGCATCACTCTTCCATGGCCGTAAATCCCACGTCGCAAATCTCGACTCAAGTGCAAAACCTGCTTCCGCAAGGTGCTGATCAAACTCATTGACTTCATAGCGGGCTGTATGAAAACCCACCACTGCAAAACCATCGGGTTTAAGCACTGCCCGAACGTTAGCTAGAACCTGAACTTCCGTTCCTGATGCAACGTAGGTGATCACGTTGCCCGCCATGACGGCTGCATCGAAAAACTCGGTTTCACCTAGTGACGTGAGTGTTAACTCGACAAGGTCTTGCACCTGCCATTTCGGACCGGCGTGATCTTCAATCGCTGCCTCAATCAGTACAGGATCCGCGTCAACACCCACCACCTCGTGCCCTGCCGCACACAGCCAAGCTCCAGTACGGCCTGGCCCGCAGCCTGCATCAAGAATTCGCGAACCTCGAGGGAGCATCGCATCGACCATGCGCGCCTCACCAGCGAGATCTACCCCTTGGGCGGAGAGCTCGCGGAAATGGTCGACGTACCACTGAGAGTGATGTTCTTCTGTCTCCGTGAACCAACGGGGCGGGGTAGCCATGGGTCGAGGCTAGTTCAATCCGCCCGATCCCCTGATGAAGCCTTGCTTAGGGCCTACGATCAACTCGCATTCATTGCCTCACACATGTACAAGGAGTCCTCATGACTGGTCGCGTCGCTGGAAAAGTTGCATTTATTACAGGTGCAGCGCGCGGACAGGGGCGAGCTCACGCCATTGCCTTGGCTGAAGAAGGTGCCGACATCATCGCTGTTGATATTTGCGAAAATGTGAAGTCTGTTGACTACGTGCTTGCAACCCCCGAAGACCTTGAAGACACAGCTGCAGCCGTTCGCGCACTTGGTCGCAAAATTTTGACGCGCGTCGTTGATGTGCGTGATGCCGAGGCAATGACAGCTGTAGTGAACGACGGGGTAGCTGAGTTTGGTCACCTTGACATCGTCGTAGCGAATGCTGGCGTGTGCATTACTCGCCCATGGAACAAAGTCAGCCCACAGATTTGGCAAGACACTCTCGATATCAACCTCACCGGTGTCTGGAATACCTGCACCGCAACGATTCCCCATCTGATCAAGAATGAGGGCGGGTCAATCATCATCACGAGCTCAACCGGTGGCATTAAGGGCTTGCCTTTCCTTGCACCATATGTGGCAACAAAGCATGCGATTGTTGGCATCGCAAAAAGTCTTGCAAATGAACTCGCAAGCAACAACATTCGCGTCAACACCATTCACCCAACTGGCGTGAACACCCCGATGGTTACCGGGCTTGGTGGCGAGGCTCCTACTGCAAGTGCTGGCAGCAACAAGCTCAGCCCTATTTACGACAACATGCTTGATGTCGGATTAATCGAAGCTCGCGATGTGAGCTACGCCGTTCTTTACCTTGCATCAGATGAAGCCAAGTATGTAACTGGCACTCAGCTGAAGATTGATGCGGGAAATACCAACCGTTAGATCAGGCGTTAAGGCATTTTCTAATCAAGTGGAAAACTGACCCCGAACAACGCTTTGCGCGCTGTGCCCGGCAATTCCGTCAAAATGCTCGACAGAAACGTCAACCAGTGGGAATTTGCTCATTTGCATGCCTGCAGGTAACGAGAAAATCGAATCGGATTGCGTGTTCAAAGTTCCAAGCGCAACCATTGTTTTCGCGTCAGCAGTAGCCATCCAAACCTCGTAATACCCATCAACAATAGGTGGCAAATCACGAACGGTCACGTGAAGCATCGGCCCTTGTTCCGTAGTTTCAACGACTGCTGTTCCTCGACTCGAAGAGTTAGCGACAGGTGCCAACTCAGCGCGAGCCACAACCTGTGTGCTCGACTCTTGGGATCCTTGTGATTCAAGAATTGCAGCAGTGAGAGCAGCACCAGCCACAATGCCAACAGATGCAGCGGCCACGCCTAGCCATACGGGAATGCGCTTGCGACTCCTAGCGGTGGCAAGCGAACGCACCACCTGCGAGTTTTCGTGATCGGTCGACCTTGAAGTGGAAAGATTCAATTCAAAAGCAATAGCCGACCACACATCATCTGGGGGAGAAACGAGCTGATCCCCCACAGTGTTGCTTCGCGAGATCTCGACAAAACTCGTTATGACTCTTTCTCTAGAAACCCTGCATTTAGATGCACTCGGGCCAAAAATTAATTATTTTTCTGAAGTTGCATCCAATTGACCTCTAAGTCAGGAAATAGCCAATACACCGTCCAAATAACGACGGACCCAATTCCGGGTAGAACTAGAGGAGAAAGCTATGCGTACCAAAATTTCTCGGGCGGCAGTTGCCGGCACCGCCGCACTCATCGGACTTGCCGCTCTCGCACCTACGGCCCAAGCTGCTGAAGGTGAAACCTCACTAGCAACGGTGCTCAAGGTCGGTCAATCTAAGTTCGACCGCGATTATGCGGATTTCGACATTCTGACAAAAGCAGTAGAAACTGTTTTGGGCGCTAAGCCAAATTCGAACGTCAAGCTCCTTGCTTATGGAATGACAGCACTTACCGTTTTCGCTCCTACTGACCAAGCATTCATGAACTTGGCAACCACACTCAGCGGTAAGAAGGTCAAGACAGAAGCTGCGGCATTCAAGGTTGTTGCCGGTCTTGGAGTGGACACCGTTGAAAATGTATTGCTCTATCACGTGGTGCCAGGGTCAACAATTCTTTCTCAGGATGCCTTGAAGGCCAACGGAGCCAAGCTCAAGTCTGCAGTTGAAGGAAAACTATTGGTGTCAAGGTGACCAGCAAGCCGGCAATCATCTTGAGCGATTACGCCCCGAAACTGACCAATCCACAGGTGATTTTAACCAAGGTCGACATCAACAAGGGCAATAAGCAGGTCGCTCACGGTATCGATGGAGTACTTCTTCCCTTTGCTCCATAAGTCTCTCAATCACTAAGCAAATGAGAGAAACGGTGTGTTCCGCCGCGTAACGCGGCGGAACACACCGTTGTCATTGCACTGTTGGCATCTTCAATGCCGAGATCGTCCTACTGAGCGGATGAAAGCCGCGCTTGTGCCGACCGGCTCCCGTAATTAGCGATGTCTAATACAAAGCCAAGAGCGATCACTACCCAACCCAATGGGCTGACACCATCAGCGAACGACCACACCACGATGTAGGCCAGTGCTGTCCATGGCAAGAAGAGCATTCCGAGAAGCGGCAACCAGAAGCCGCCAGTAAATGCGTCGGTCACGCGGGGGGTGAAAAGCCAGGCCCACAGAAAGGCCAGGCGTGGGCCAAGGAATCCGAGTACGAGTACGAAACAGCACATGTGTGTTCTCCCTAATTGTGCATCTGAGCACAGCATGGCGTACTGACGCTCCCAATGGCCACAAAGCAGTGCTCTAGGCAAAGAAACATGGAGCGCCCTCTTCCGAGGGACGCCCCATGCGGTTGTGGCTAGTTGACACAAGTCTATTCGCCTCATGAAGGGAAAGGCTGTTTACAACATCCGCACACATTTTCGGAGGAATCCGCCCACGTATTCAGAGTGAGTCCGGTCGCTCCAGCGCGATCCTGCCCGGTATTGGCCACACCAGGTCTGCACCCGACAGGGTGGGTTCCGTCGATGTGAGATCGCGCATGCGCTTTCGCGCGGCCCGATCCGCTGAAGTGTCAACGATTTCCTCGACAGAAATACGCCGCTCAAAGATTGAAGTGTCCAGTTGAGCGAGTTCGAGGCTTCGTGGTTGCGGAAGAATGAGCTCTGGCGGAATGGAGTCCTCTGGGTGATGGAAAAGGTACCCGCGGGCATTCTCCAACGTGTGGTCAACGAAAACTCTCCAAAGGTTGGTCGTTCCTCCGACTTGTACATCTGCTCCGTGCTCGTGCGGCATGACGACTAAACCCAACTTTCGGGACAAGGGCAATAAATAGGCCTCGGCGGTCGCCAATCCCACACCCAGGAATGACGGAAGATCCGAAGGCGCGACGAGCGAAACCGGATGGTCGCAAGTGAAGAGATTGCGTCGTTGAAATGTCACCAGCATCCATTGACTCTGGAACACTAAGTCAGTGAGCCATGGCAATGTCTCGCCTATCGTGCGCGCATGGAAGAAGGCGTCTGGCTCCAGTGTGGGTCCACCGCCCTGTGTGAGGTCGTTCCATTCCCATTCCAGTCGCGCATCCGAAATGGCTCTACCTTCATGGGCTTCGATGGCTTGGCGCAGTGCTGGCCTGCCTGCCATCAGCACAATCATTTGGTGCATCTGTGCCATTAACTGGTTTTGCGTTCTGCGGAGCGCTGGCCCACGCATGTATTGCAGTGCAATCCAACTGGCAAGTGTCGCTTTTTCCTCAGACGGCAGGGGCCAAAGGGAATCGACCCCGCGCTGAAGCACACCCGCTGCTGGACCTTCCAGTTCTCCGAACGCTCGCTCCATCGTGTCATCAAGGGAGCCGTCCTCTGCGCGCACGGAGTAGAAATCCGTGTCTACCGTCGCATTGACAACGGAGTTCAAATGCGTGTGATGACCCGGCAGATGCACTTGTGAAAGTTGTCTTGACTCGTTGGCGAATCCGGCCAGATAAAACTTCGACACCGTGTGGTGTCGACGGCGAAGTGGATCCTTGCGATGCGCCATGTCAGGTCGCCCCGACTATGCGGCTTCTTCTCCTGCAATGACTTCGGCTTGGTCTAGGACTAACTGGGTGGCTGATTCTTCTTGGTCGGGTGGATACCCATACTTCAGCAAAAGTCGCTTAATGGCGGAGCGCAGTTTCGCGCGGACCTGTTCTTTGACGTTCCAGTCAGTTTTAGCGTCGCGGCGGACAATGTCGACCAGTTCGTGGGCGATTTTCTTGAGCGTGTCATCGCCGAGTTCCATAACGGCCGCGTCGTTTGTGCGGATCGCGTCATAGAAAGCGAGCTCGTCGGAGTTGAGACCAAGTTTGCCTCCGCGGTCGGCTTCATTCTGCAGGGTTTTGGCTAGGTCAACGAGTTCAGCGACGACCTGGGCGGCGTCAAGGGTTCTGTTTTGGTAGCGCAAAAGGGACTGCTCGAGCATCTCTGAGAACGCACGGCCAGAGACGATGTTGCGTTTGGAAATGCGGGTGATTTCTCCTGCGAGGATTTTCTTTAACACCTGTATTTGGATGTTGGGTTTGTTGGTCTTCTTGAATCGGTCGATGAACTCATCGTCAATGAGGGACAGGTCGGGTTTGGCGATGCCGGCTTCCTCGTAAATGTCGATGACACCGGTTCCAGCCATAGCGCCAGAGATGATTTGCTGGATGGCGGTGTCCATCGCGGCGTTGGGGTCGCCGCCTTCACGGTCAACGCCTTCGATTTTGGCGATTTGTGAGCGGATGGCTTCAAAGAATGCGACGTCATCTCGGATTGCTAGCGCTTTGTCGCTGGGTACACACATGACGTACAGGGCAATCAGGTCGCGGGTCTGAGACATGAACCTGTGTTTAAGGCACGGGGCTTCCTTGGTGCAGGCATCTAGGGATGGGGCTTCAACATGTTGAGCCAACAGATATTCCACTGTGGAGGTGAGGGTGTCTATGAATGCCTTCGGGCCGCCAGAAGCTAAACCGTTGCGCCACTCGCATCCATGAAGAATGTTGCACACCACTTCGTGTTTGGAGACCATCGCGGGGATCGCTTTGATCGAGATATCTTGGCCAAGTTCCTGACTTTTTTGATCACGAGATGTGTAGTCCGCGAGGGCGCTTTTAAGGTCTTCAGCGATACCTAAATAGTCCACAACTAGACCTGCGGGCTTGTCCTTGAAAGTGCGGTTCACGCGCGCAATGGCCTGCATGAGGTTCGCGCCCTTCATCGGCTTATCCACATACATGGTGTGCATGGAAGGTGAATCAAATCCGGTGAGCCACATGTCGCGCACAATGACGATGTCAAGTTCATCATTTGGGTCTTTCGCGCGGGACTTCAATGCGCGAAGAGCTTCTTTGGAACGAATGTGGGGTTGAAGTGTTGCATCATCAGCGGCGGAACCAGTGATAACAACTTTCAGTTTCCCTGTGGTGTTGTCATCGCTTGCCCAGTCAGGGCGCAGTTTCGCGATTTCGTCATACAGCGCTACTGCGATACGGCGGGACATCGCAACAATGATCGCCTTGCCTGTCATTGCTTCTTTACGTGCTTCCCAATGCGAGACGATGTCGGTAGCAAGTTCTTTGATGCGTTTATCTGACCCGACGATCGCTTCAACCTGAGCCCAACGGGACTTCAGTCGTTCCTTAGCCTCTTCCTCCGTACCCGAGGTCGCTTTCGCGAACTCCTCATCAAGGACGCCCAACGCGTCCTTGGGAAGTTCCACCTTTGCAAGACGAGGTTCGTACAAAACTTTCACCGTCGCGCCATCAGCAACAGCCTGGGTCAGGTCATACACGTCAATGTATTCACCGAACACCTGACGAGTGGATTTGTCTTTAGCCTCAATGGGCGTGCCAGTGAAACCGATGTAAGTCGCGTTCGGCAGGCCATCGCGCAAGTGGCGGGCGAAACCGTCAATAAAGTCATAGTTGGAGCGGTGAGCCTCATCAACCATGACAACAATGTTGATCCGCTCCGACAGAGTCGGGAAACTCGTTCCAGCGTCCCTCTCATCCTTAGATAACCCGAACTTCTGCAACGTGGAGAAAATAATGCCACCGGACTGCCGCTTGTTCAGTAACTCTTTCAAATGCTCACGCGAGTCAGCCTGCACCGGTGCTTCCGGCAAAGGCGCACCAGGCTTAGAAGCTGCGAACGTGTCATCAAACAACTGATCATCAAGATCGTTACGGTCCGTCAGGACAACGATGGTCGGATTCTCCATCGCAGGGTGACGCATGATCTTGCCCGCGTACCACTCCATCTCCAGGGATTTGCCTGAGCCTTGGGTGTGCCACACGACACCAGCACGGCCATCGCCCTCGACCGCTTCCACGGTGGAGATGACGGCCTTGTTCACCGCCCAGAACTGGTGATACTTCGCGGTCTTCTTCACCATGCCCGCGCCATCACCGGTGTAGACGACAAAGTTGCGCACCAGGTCCAGCAGACGCTCAGGGGTGCACATGCCCTTGGTGAGAACCTCGATCTCCGAGACTCCCTTCGGCACACTCGATCCGTCGATGGTCTTCCACGGGGCGTAGTGCTCCCACCCCGCAGTGAACGTGCCCGCGCGGGCATTCACCCCATCGGAGATCACCGTGACCTGGTTCCACGTGAACACGTCAGGGATCTGGTTGCGGTAGGTGGCGATCTGGTTGAACGCCCCGCGCAGGGTCGCGTTCTTCGCACCCGCGCGCTTCAACTCGAACAGCACCAGCGGCAGGCCGTTGACGAACAGCAGCACATCCGGGCGGCGCTCGGACTTGCCCTTGATCGTGAACTGGTTGATCGCCACAAGATTGTTATTCGCCGGATCATCCCAGTCGACAATCCGCGCACGCGCATCCTTGATCGCACCAGAGGAATCCCGGTACTGGACCGGCACACCCTCGGTCAGGAGTTGATAAGCGCGCCAGTTCTCCGTCATCGCAACCTGGGACTCAGCCCGCAGTACCGTCTTCACCACATCCTCAACCGCATCCTGCGACAAGAACGGACTCAACTCCGCCACAGCCGTCCGAAGACGACCGACCAACACCACATCTCGGTAATCCGTGCGCTCCTCATTCGGCTCACCCGGCGCAAGATCCGGGCCGTATACGACACCCCAGCCCTCGTTCTTCAAGAACTCGAGAACCAAGAACTCGAGATCAGACTCAGTTGGAATCATGCTCACGCGGCCACCTCCTCAACCACGCGCACACGACCAGACATCAGAAGCGGCAGGAGTTCATCGCGGGTCGATGCAAGTTGTGAGTTCTCCGCATGTAGCGCAGCAATAGCCTTTTCCAGAGTTCCAAGCGCGCGGTTCGCACTATCCAACTCTTCCGGCGATAACCAAGGGATCTCTGTGTTCATGAGGCTTTCGATTCTCACGAACGGTTGTCCACTACCCGCCCGATGCATGTCCATATCCACGGACAGTAAGGACCTGTGAAGCCAATATGCATCTGAAGGCCGCTTCGCTCGAATCGCTGACGCATTGTTGTTGATCCACGCACTATCTTCGGAAAAGGCAAGCGCTCCACAGAACGAACCGATGCGAGCAAGTACCGTCAGGGGTCCGCGATGCAGGAACTCAGAGTGAGTTCCCATGATGCTGTTCGAACCATGGACAACGTACTGACCGCCAGCCTCGTATTTGTCTTTGGCGAGATACTTACCCGCAAGGTGATCGGCCACCTCTGATAGGCGGACCTTGAGATCCGACGACTGAATCCAGCGGCTCGCTTGGGCCGCCGCCATCTCGTCGAGGTCCGCCATGAGCCCTCGGTTCACTTCGATGAGGTCATCCAGGGCACCCAAAACTCCAGCGATACGGCGCTGCTCGTTGAGCGGAGGCAGCGGGATTTCGAGATCTGCCAGTTCCGCGAGACTGAAGTTTGCCTGGACAGACTGCACAACTCGAGATTGAGCCTGTTGGACTCGCACGCGATCTCCTAGGACACAGGAAAGGTACCCGATGTCGACCAAACTTTTGTTAGCCCGAACGATGGCTACCGCTTGATTTGTGTTCGCAGGAAGGTGGTGTTGGCGCACGCGCGCAACACGTCCAATCGTCCCTGCGATTGTGAATAGGAGATCATCTTCTTGGACTACGGACCTGGACAGAATGGCGTTGGTCGCGGCGTCAATATAAGCGAACTTGGATGGAATGAGGCGTCCGTCTTGGCTAATCGTTTCCACTTTAATGAAGTTGATACGGTCAGGTCCCGCACCTGAGATAAATGACTTCGGCGTAGTGCCTTTGGTTATCTTCGACGCTAGATCCCCCAACCGCACCGTTGGCCACTCGCTACTCATCGGCGGCAACCTCGAGGCTAGAAAGGGCTTGAATCACTATGCGGTGAAGGCCGTCTCTAGATTCAAATCCCATTTGAACTGATTCAGTTAATCGCGCGATCTTCGAACCAAGCGGCTCGTCATCTTTGGTCGCAACTTCGGAGCCGACAAATCGTCCCGGCGTCAAAATATGGTCGTGAGTACGAACGTCCTCTAACTTGACCGATGAGCAGAAGCCGGCGATGTCTTCGTAAGGCTCGAGGTCAGGTTCACCGCGCCAAGCGTTGTAGGTGGAAGCGATTTTCTCGATTTCGGCGTCTGAAAGTTCCTTCACCGTGCGCGTGACCATAGAACCCATTGAACGCGCATCGATAAAGAGGATCTCGCCACGGCGATCGCGCTGTGGGCGTTCAGACTTCACTCCCTGTGCCGTTTTGTCCTTTGTCAGGAACCAAATCGAGACCGGGATGCCGGTTGTGTAGAACAACTTGTCCGGCATGGCGACGATGCATTCGACTAGGTCTGCTTCAACCAAGTTCTTGCGGATCTCTCCCTCGCCAGATGTCTTGGATGAAAGGGACCCGTTTGCAAGGACCGTTGCCATCGTTCCTGTCGGCGACAGGTGATGGACCATGTGTTGAATCCATGCATAGTTTGCGTTGCCTGCCGGGGGTGTCCCATATTGCCAGCGCGGGTCGTCCCGGAGGTGCTCTCCGCCCCATTCTTTGATGTTGAACGGTGGGTTCGCGATGATGAAGTCGGCACGCAAGTCTGGGTGCTGATCGCTACCGAACGAATCCCCCCACTGTGACCCCAGGTTCGCGTCGATGCCCCGAAGGGCGAGGTTCATCTTCGCCAGACGCCACGTGGTGGGGTTCTGCTCCTGGCCGAACACGGAGATGTCGTTACGGACACCGCCGTGGGCCTTGATGAAGTTGTCGGCTTGCACGAACATGCCGCCGGAGCCGCATGCCGGGTCGAAGACGCGGCCGTTAAACGGTTGGAGCATGTCGACCATGAGTTTCACAACGGAACGTGGGGTGTAGAACTCGCCGCCGAGTTTGCCTTCGGCTGATGCGAACTGGCTGACCATGTATTCGAAGACGCGACCGAGGACGTCAAGGTTCTCGTGTTCGGCTGCGGTGAGATCCTCGCGAGAGAAGTTGTCTATCAACCCGCCGAGAGTGGCTGGGGTGAGCTCGCGTCGCGCGTAACTCTTCGGGAGCACACCTTTAAGCGACGGGTTTTCCTTTTCAATGGCGTCCATCGCACTATCGATCCGTGCGCCGATGTCCGCCTGCTTTGCAGCTTTTCGCAGGTCATCCCAACGGTGACCTTCTGGAACCCAGAAAACACCTTCCGATGTGTACTCGTCGCGGGATTCCAAGATTGAGTGGCGGGCCTCCTCAGTGGGCATGAAGTAGTCCGAGTTTGGATCTTCAACGAGGGTGGCGAGTTGATTTTGACGCTGAGCGAATACATCAGAGACGTATTTCAAGAAGATCAGACCAAGCACGACATGCTTGTACTCAGCGGCATCCATGTTGGAGCGAAGCCGATCAGCAGCCTCCCATAGTGAAGCTTCAAGGCCCTGACTTGCTGCCTGCTTCTTACTCTTTGGTGGCATTGCTTCCCCGTATTCCTACTTCTCTTTCGCGAACTGCTTACATCGGCACCCAGCCGAACTGACGCAACGGTCAAGCAGCCCTAGCAAGTGACTGTACCGGGGTATCACTCCGCACTCGACCCCAATGTCTTCACCCCAGCTCTAGCCCGAGTCCTTACGCCCAAGCGAATGACCAACCGCAGCAACGCGCCACCCCGCAGCTAACTCAATCCACTGGATTGCCCACCTCACCTCACCCACATACCCAGCGGCCGCATGGCCGGAAACTGATCACAGGCAAACCGAAAAGCCGAGATGACTTCGTCGCACCTTTAGTTCTGACCACTTTCACGACAAAATGCATTAGAACATGCAAAAGTCCCAACAGATCGCTCCGCTGGGACTTTTGTAGTGGGTTATATCAACAGATTACGTCAACTACCCGTTGTGGAGGTGCCGGGAATCGAACCCGGGTCCGTGCAGGCTTCTTCCGTACTTCTACGTGTGTAGCCGCGCTATCGTTTTCTCGACCCCTGTGCTTCGTGCGGCACTGCACTGGACGGTCCAGTCACTGTTTGGTTTTCCTCCAGCACCCGTGACCGGTGCCTTTGGTGAGTCCCCTAGCGACGTCAGACCCCAACTCGGGGACGCATTGGGCTGACGGCAGATATTTACTTATGCCGCGAGGGCGTAAGCGTCTGCAGACTGCGTTTTGTTGGCAGTTATTAGTTTCAAGGATTCTTAACGAGATCACCTTGATTCTCGACACGCTTCTCCGGTCAAAACATCTGTCCGTCGAAACCTGTCACCCCCATATGGAATTTTCTAGCTGCATTGAGCTTGTGGCTCTTGGCCATCGTAAATCCCCCACGGCTAATCACGAAATATGAGGGATTACCTATCTATCCACAGGCTGTCTTGAAGTGGGTTCTCATCCACAGTTTGTCGCCGCAATCTTGAATCTGGCGCTCTGGCACCAAAAACTTCAACCGTTCAGCATTGAGAAATTGTCTCACTGGTGAGACAATTGAGGGGTGAAAGAAGTGACGATTCGAGACTTACGAAATAACGGCGGAGAGATTCTTGATGCCGTGATGCGCGGTGAAGGCATGACTGTGACTCGCCAGGGTAGAGCGATTGCGGAATTGCGCCCTCTTCGCAAACCAGGCGTCCGTGTCGAAACCTTGGAACGGGTGTTTCAAGGATGTCCTACGTACAAATACGAAGACCTCCTTGCTGACATGGATGAGTTCATGGACTTGTCGCTATGAAACCGCGATATCTCCACGGCTTACTCGACACCAGCGTTGTAGTGGAGCTCACCGACTTCATAAGTTCCGGCCAACTTCCGCTTGAGTCTGATATCTCATCGATCACACTCGCTGAGCTTTCCGTTGGACCACTCGTAGCAAAAACGCCGCAAGAACAAAGTGCCCGCCAGTCAGTACTCCAACTTGTGGAGGCGAGTTTTGATCCGTTGCCATTCGATGAAACAACAGCTCGAGTTTTCGGTCGAGTTGCCGCGCAACTTCGAAACAGTGGCAGGAAAACTAAAGCCCGAGCCTTTGACGCGTTGATTGCATCAGTCGCGATTCAGCACGAGTTACCTTTGTTTACGAAGAACCCTCAAGATTTCCAAGACATTCAAGGCCTCGAAGTCGTTGCCATCAACGGCAAGTTCTAGTCACGCAATCCCTTGGATGCCCGACCGATTGCCTTCGAGGCCTCGCGCTTGGATTCCCGCTCAGCAATGGCATGGCGCTTGTCATACGACTTCCTGCCTCTGGCCAATGCAATCTCAACCTTGGCGTAACCATCATTGAAATACATCGACAGCGGAATAAGCGTCAGGCCTGATTCCTTTGTCGCCTTCATGATGCGACGAATCTCGTCTTTCTTCAACAAGAGCTTGCGCGCACGACGTGGTTCATGGTTCGTCCAGGTGCCAAGGTCGTATTCGGGAATATGAACACCGCGCATCCAAATTTCACCATCATCAACACTGGCGTAACCATCAGTGAGCGTTGCGCGCCCTGCACGAAGTGATTTTACTTCGGTGCCAGTGAGCACCATGCCAGCTTCGAATACATCTTCGATTGAGTAGTCGTGGCGAGCTTTACGGTTTTGGGCGATTAATTTCCGCCCTTGTTCACGCGCCATTTTGCTTCTCCCGCGCCGCTTCTAGAACTGCGCGATTTTGTCGCACCCAACCAATCACAAACAAGGTCACTGCGCTCACCGCGGCAACAATCGCCCAGAGGTAAATATAAATATCAATTGCCGCACCAACTGGTGGGCCATATGGCAAGTAGTTACGCAGCAGTGGCAAAGCAAAGAGCACACCGCCAGCCCAAGCCATCAATCCGACTTCAGCCTTGCGTCGATTTGTAAAGACAAGAGCTGCCACGATCAAGGTTGTGCCAGAAAGAAGTGCAACTAAGAACAACATCAAGATCGCAAAAACTTTTGTGGAGAAGGATCGCGTGAATGCAATCTCGCCACCCGATTGCTCCAGCATTTGAGTTGGGAACATGTCGACGGTGTCCCATCCGCTCACACCGCCACCTTGTTGCAAACCGACTTTGGTGAAGCCCAGGGTTTCTAAACCACCCGCACCGTCAGACCTATAAGTCTCAGCAGAGATTTGGAAGTCACCAACATGGGTGTCGAAGGGATACAAAGCTTGCTCACCATCGACTCCGACTAAGGATTCAAAACGACCAAGCGGTTCGCCAGCTGCGTACTTCACTTCTTGGGTGCCAAGGGAACTGGAAACCAAAATACGCGTTGCATTTATTAATTTGCCATTGGAATCAAGAATGTCTGCGCCTTGAGCTCCAAGGGAAATGTTCAGCGTGACACGGTCTTTTTCCGCATTGACGTCTACTGGATCAATAGTTGCGATGATTCCTGGAGTTTTTGTGGTGCCAAGCTCACTCGACGAAACATTGCCGCCTTCTGCGTTATAGAAATGAACGACAAGCGCATAGAGAACAACGATGACAACGCCAATCACACCAAGCACCCAGCCACCTCGACGCGTCAATGGTCGAGGTTGAGGTATGAGTTGTGGGTCAAGATCTGACATGAGACTTCTTAGACTCGCAAATACTTACGCAGCGTGAAGAACGAAGCAAGGCCCGCCAACACAATGCCAGTGATGAGCAAGATTGGTGCGATTGTGATGACTGCATCCCAGCCAACGAACGAAGTGAACTGGAATGAAGGCGCGACGATGGAGTCCACCAGCACGCCCTTGGTCAATACCAAAGCACCAATGGCCACGAGCGCACCAACGCCTGCTGCAAATGCCGCTTCGAGCAAGAACGGCAATTGAATATAGAAGTTCGATGCACCAACCAAACGCATAATGCTCGTTTCGCGGCGGCGACTAAAGGCAGCCACACGCATGGTGTTCACGATCAGGAGCACAGTCACCACAAGCATCGTCAACGCAATAGCTAAAGCAATGGCCTGCAAACTACCCAACAACTTAAAGAACTTGTCCAAGATCTGTCGCTGATCATTGACTTGCTCAACGCCTGGTCGGCCAGCAAAAGCGGAAGCAACAACTTCATACTTTGTTGGGTCTGAAAGCTTCACTCGGAAAGACTCAGGCAACGCACTTTCACGCACGTTGTCAGCAATTGGTGAATTCTTGAACTGCTCTTGGAAGTGCTGGTACGCCTCAGCTTGTGATTCGTAGTAGATCTCTTCGACCAGTGGCTTCAAGCCCTCAAGGTCGCTCTTGATTTGGTCGCGCTGCGCTTTAGTGACTGCGCCACCAGCACACGAAGCAGCATCACTGCCCTTGCTACACAAGAAAAGACTGACTTCAACCTTGTCGTACCAAAAATCCTTCATGGTCGATACCTGAGCGCGAAGGAGTAGCGCACCGCCAAACAGACCGAGGGAAACTGCAACAGTGATGATCACCGCAAGAGTCATCGTGAGATTGCGGCGCAGGCCATGACTGACCTCGCGGGCTACGAATTGCGCGCGCATTACTGGGCGTATCCGTACACACCGCGCGACTGGTCGCGAACTACATGGCCACCCTCAAGTTCAATCACTCGACGGCGCATCTGATCCACGATGTTGCTGTCGTGCGTGGACATCACCACTGTGGTGCCTAAACGATTCAATCGATCAAGCAGCTGCATGATGCCAACCGAGGTTCCTGGGTCCAGGTTTCCCGTTGGTTCGTCAGCGATGAGCAACATCGGACGGTTTACGAAAGCGCGAGCAATCGCTACACGCTGCTGCTCGCCACCGGAAAGTTCATCTGGGCGGCGATGCTCTTTGCCTTCGAGCCCCACGACTTCGAGCACTTCAGGAACGACCTTGTTGATATGAGCCTTTGGTTTGCCGATGACTTCAAGAGCAAACGCCACGTTTTCGGCGACAGTCTTATTGGGAAGCAAGCGGAAGTCCTGGAACACGGTGCCAATTTGGCGGCGGAAGTACGGAATCTTCCAGTTCGAGAGGTGGCCAAGTTCCTTGCCCGCGACCCAGACCGCGCCCTTCGTGGGGCGCTCTTCGCGCAAGATGAGTCGAAGGAAGGTGGACTTGCCGGAGCCTGAAGGCCCCACAAGGAACACAAACTCCCCTTTTTCGATCTCCAGGGAGACGTCATCGAGGGCTGGACGCTCCTGATTGGCGTACAGCTTCGTTATGTGGTCAAAGAGAATCACCTATGAAGTGTAGGTGCTTGGGCCTTAAGAACTCGCCGATGCTTGCTGCTTACGCCACCGGATACCGGACTCCACGAACTCGTCGATCTCACCGTCAAGCACACCTGAGGTGTTCCCGGTTTCGGTCTCGGTGCGTAAATCCTTGACCATTTGATAGGGGTGCAGCACGTAAGAGCGCATTTGATTACCCCAAGAACCAGAGTTATCGCCCTTGAGGGCATCCATCTTGGCCCGGTCCTCTTGACGCTGCTTTTCCAGCAGCTTGGCCTGCAGCACCACCATGGCTGTGGCCTTGTTTTGGATCTGGGAACGCTCGTTTTGGCAGGACACCACGATGCCCGTGGGGATGTGAGTCAGACGCACAGCAGAGTCAGTGGTGTTCACGCCTTGGCCACCCGGACCGCTTGACCGGTAGACGTCAACGCGAAGGTCATCATCAGGAATGTCTGCTGTTTCAGCTTGTTCGACCACAGGAATAACTTCAACGCCTGCAAATGATGTTTGACGACGGCCTTGGTTATCGAATGGTGAAATGCGCACCAAACGATGCGTGCCTTGCTCAACGGACAAGGTTCCGTAGGCGTAGGGAGCTTTCACTGCAAAGGTTGCAGACTTAATGCCTGCTTCTTCAGCGTAGGACGTTTCATACACATCAACGGGCCAACCGTGGCGCTCGCAGTAGCGCGTATACATGCGTAGCAACATTTCGGCCCAGTCAGCAGCATCAACGCCACCGGCTTCGGAACGAATGGTGACGAGTGCTTCACGTGCGTCATATTCACCGGAAAGCAACGTGCGAACTTCAAGTTCATCAATTGCGATCTTGAGTGAATCAAGTTCTTTCATTGCTTCAGCAGTAGAGGCTTCATCACCTTCAGCCTCAGCCAGCTCGAGGAGAATTGGCACATCATCGAGTCGACGACGCAAACCTTCAACCCGACGCAGATCACCCAATTGGAATGACAGTTTTGAAGTGACCGCTTGAGCCTTGGCTTGGTCATCCCACAGATCCGGAGCAGAGGCCTGCTCCTCAAGATCGGCAATGCTTGCCCGCATCGCTGGGATATCAAGAACGGTCTCGATGCTGCTGAGCGTGTTTGCCAATTCAGCAAGGCGCTCGGCGGCTTCGATGGATGTCACAAGAGCCAAGACTACGGGCAAGGCCTAGGCGCCTGCTCGGTAGTCCAATCGTGCAGTTGCCCTCACCCGAGCCATTGAGTCATGCAAGGGCTGCAAGAAGGGAACCCGCACCGGAATACTCAAATCCACCTGAAGGTTGACTCCATCAGTGCTGACCGAATCTATGACCAGCCCCGGATGCGCAGCCAAGAGTTCCGGGTTATTCAAGTAGACCCTGGCTTTCATCACTGCTCCTTGACCATCGAGGTGCGTGGCCGTGGTCGCACCATGTTGGTAATAACTGGGCAGATCAATGATTTGAGCACCAGCAAGGGCCGCTGCATCAGCAATTGAATACAGATTCTTACGTTGTAGAAATGCACTTCCTGCATCTGTCACCACAACAAGAGCAAGCAGGCACACTCCGAGCAGTCCGATTCCCAGTATCAGCACACTGCCCTGATCATTGAGTGCGATGCGTCTGAAATTCATGCTACTGAGTCCCGATATGAATCAACCGTGAGTAATTGTTCGGCCGAAATTGGAAAGCCGTGAATTCTTTCGGCCATCGGCGCTGGTAGCCAGGGAAGATCAACCGCCCAATCAAGGGTCACTCGTATTTGCGTTCCGGGTTCTAAACATCTGGTCGAACAATCAATACGTAACGCATCGCTACTTACCGAGAACCCTTGATCCCCAAGTGCCGTGGTTGTCGCAAGGCGTGCTTGCTGAATTCCTTGGATCCGTGAGTCAGCCATCATGAACGCACGAGCAGCCTCACGAACCGCTTGTGTCGAAGCCATCGCTGCAGCTTCAATTCGCATCACCATCAATGTGGCGTAAAGCACGGGAATGAGTAACAGCACACCAACAAAGATGAACTCCACAACAGCTGTTCCATCATCGCGCTTACACCGTTCACGCATGGAAATCACACGTGTTCCTTAATCGCTCTGCCGTGAACACTCATCACTGCAGGTCCAAGCAACCCAATCAACGGCAAATGAGCCTGGATCGTCACTTCGGTAAACCCCACACCCGAATCCATGAGGGTTGCCACACCCACTGAATCGATGGTGGATTCAGCAAGGTTGCCCCGTAACACTTCACGAGCGCGCGCTTCACCAATGCGAAGGTTGGACCCAGCCATTGCCGCAACGCGTGCACCTTCGGCAGCAGCTGCGGTTAACGTCGTGCGCACATGCAGCGCTAGGCCGATTTGCACAACTACAAGTGCAAGCCCAATAAGTAGAGGGCCAACCAGTACGAAGTCAACGACTGCACTACCGCGATCAGACTCCAATATTTTGATCATTAGTTGCGCACGGATACAGAGGTCATCGCACGATCAAATACAGAGGTCAACGCATCATCAGCTACTAACCAGATTGCGGTTACTAAACCGGCAGTCATCACCGCCACCAAGACCCAGCCAGGCACATCACCGCGATCATTACGCTGCGAAGCAAGCGCATGAGTTCGCGTACGCAACACAAAGTGCATTGTGATCAGCGCATGATTGATTTTTTCTAACATTTCATCTCCTTTGTTTACGAAACCATGAGTTTTAATCCTTGAATTCCAGGAAATAGCGCCACCAGCACCACTGTTGGCAATATGAAGAAAACCACTGGGATTAACATCGCTACGTCTTTCTTTCCAGCAATTTCAAGTAACTGCCTGCGATCAGCTGCACGAGCATCCGCGGCTTGGGATCGCAACACTTCAGCAAGTGGTGTTCCTCGATCGATCGCAAGGAGTACGCCGTCAACGAACCGTTCAACATCTGCACTATTGGCTCGCTGAGAAACACCACGCAGAGCTTGTTCTATCGACTGCCCACCACGAATCTCTGCAAGCGCTAACGAAAATTCGGCAGCCAACTCTCCACCCATCGTGTGCGAGATACGTTCAATCGCTACAACCGGCGACTCACCTGCCGCCACTGCAAAAGCAAGTAATTCCGCAACCGCTGGTAACTCTTGAGCAATGCGTTTGCTTCGTTGGGAAATTTCCCTACTCAGCTTTCGATCCCACATCAGCGCACCCATTGCTGCGCCTAATGCGATGAATATGAAAAACACCAACGGTGAGGAGCCTGAGGCAAGAGCCAAGAAGCTCATCAACAATCCGGCCGCTGCACCTACGCCAGCAGCCATTGCTTGCTCAAGGCGAAAGGCCTCAACTCCAGATTTTCCGGCGCGCGACAATCGCTCTTCAATTTTGCGCGTTGAAGATCGCTCAATCAACAACGGTGCGAGCAAAGCCGCAACGATGTCGAACGGCCCTGGCTGCTTTCGCTGCAGGACACCCAACGCACGAGATACGGGGATGTATGGAGAAATCTGGTCTAGTACAGCGGGCTTTCGAGAACGTGACCACCCAGAAATTACAATGAGCACACCAATTGCGCAGAGAAATCCAATGAAGGCTCCCCCGCCACTCATGCTCATGCCTTCACCAGCCTGGGTTCAACCGGTAAGCGACTCACAAACATCATCGAGCGGTAGGCAACGAATGAAAGTGCCGTTGCGGCAATCAGCACTAACGCTCCAGAACTGCTGTTGTACGCACGCATTGCCTCAGGCCGCGTTGAGAGCAAAGCAAGAGTTATCCAGGGAGCCGCCACCGCCAGGCGAGCTGCGTTAATTGTCCAACTCTGCCGCGCTTCAATTTCGCCCCGAACCCGCGCATCCTCGCGAAGCAACAAGCTCAAGGTACGCAGCACTGATCCCAGATCATTGCCACCAACTTCACGAGCGATGCGCAATGCAGCGATCACTCGATCGGCTACTGGGTCAGCAAGTTGCTCACCCAATCCATTCAGCGACTCAACAAACGAACCACTGGCCCGGTAATCCGCTGCGAAGTCCGCGAATTGCCTGCGCAGAGCAACGGGGCCCTTACTCCCCAACTCGCACACCGCCTCGGGAAGAGACAAGCCAGCTCGAACAGCACTCAAGAGTGAATCAACAACATCAGGCCAGGCTTTACGCACTGCCTTGTGATGCAGACGACCACGCCGCCGAATTAGCAGGATTGGTATCCATCCGCTGGCAATAGCCGCGATAAGCGCAACCATCGGAACAGCTGTAATGAAGAGCGCTAGTACTGCAGCAATTGCCGCAAATGCAACACAAATGCCGAAGAGTGAAATACCTGTTAAACGAGGAATCCCTGACTGCTGCGCTAATCGCGTAAAGAAATATGAATGCACGCGAACATTCATCGCACTGCGTTGAGCTGTGAACCCAAAAAGAATGAGCAGGGCGCCGGCCCCAAGAAGTAACCCGACGAGTGCACCCATTACGCAGCCCAGCTTTGGGATTCTTGATGTGTAAGCGTCAGCAAAGCACTGAGATCAAAACCAGCCTGTGCAAATCGCTCCTGACGTGGTGGCCATCCACTCATGCGCACCAGCCCCTGGCCACGATCGATGAAGAGTTCGGCCATCTCGATCACACCGTTTTCAACTCGGCCAGGTAACGCACAAATTTCCGAAATACGTCGGTGGCCAGAAGCTGTGGTCGTGGTGTGAATGACTAAATCAACGCAGCCCGCCACGGTGGGAACAACAAAATCGCCGGGAATGTTTTGACCCGCGAGTAATGGCAGCGTGCACAACTTGGTGACAGCCTCGCGCGCACTGTTTGCGTGCAGGGTTGCCATAGCCGGCATGCCGCTGTTCATCGCAATCAGCAGGTCAAGCGCCTCAGCTTGCCTAACCTCACCGACAACGAGCCGCGTTGGGCGCATTCGCAGGGCCTCACGAATGAGGCGACGCAGTGGGATTTCGCCAACACCTTCAAGAGTGGCATCCCTTGTTTGCATGGCTACCCAGTCAGGGTGTACGAGCTGGATCTCAAAAACTTCCTCGCAACTCACAATGCGTTCGTCGCTGGCAACCGAACCGAGCAATGAATTGAGCAGTGTTGTTTTTCCCGCTTGTGTTCCTCCTGCAATCACAATATTGAGACCACTCATCACTGCAGCACGAAGAAAAGCAGCTGCCTGATGCGTCAACGTCCCAAGTGGCACAAGCGCCTCGACTGATTTGGGTCGAACAACGAATCGGCGAATATTGACCGCCCAATGATTGCGAGTGATGTCCGGAATCACGACATGCAAACGGCTTCCATCGGGAAGTACCGCATCAACAAATGGACTTGAGGTGTCCAAACGGCGCCCAGAAACCCGCAGCATGCGTTCAACGAGATCGCGCACTTCACGATCACCGAGCACTACGGAAGTGAGTTCTGGTTTGCCGTGACGCGCAATAAACACTCGCCCGGGTTCATTGAGCCAGATTTCCTCGATAGTTGGGTCATCGAAAAATTGCTGGAGCGCACCAAAACCCGAGATCACTCGCAACACTTCCTTGGCAACGACTGCTGGATCGCCATCAACCGAACGAGCACCTTGGGCAATCCACGTGTCCATTGCGCATTGCTCGACCAGAGCCCGAAATTTTTCTGGTTGCGAAAGCGGGTCCAAGCCATCGTTGCGAATAGCAGCACGCGCTTGTTGCTCTACAAGTTCACGTACTCGCGTTGCAGTGCTCATGGCTCCCCCAAAGTTGAATTGCTTCAACGTTAAGACGAGTCCTACGACTATTGGAACCCTGAATATTTTGCCTGTGCATAACTCCAGGGTTGGGGATAACGACTAGCGAAAACGCGCAATCCATGCTTGCGCAACAACATCAGGCTTTTCCATTTGCGAAACATGTGCTGAATCAGGCAGCACCATTACTTGTGCATCCTTGAAATACTTCGTGCTCTTGTGCGCTACTCGCGCATCAACCAAAGGATCCTGTAGTCCATAAATCAAAAGACTTTGTGCTTGCACCATTTCCGCAAGTTTCCATGGACGGTGGCGTCCGCGTTCGAAGTACGTTCCGAGTAAACCTCGTAGTGACTGCAGGAACGCATCATTTGCATACGACAACTCATCGCGCATTTGCGCTTCAGTAAGTGACTCAGCAAATCGTTGCGCGGTCACCACGCTTGGATTGGCAAACACCGTGTCAATTGTTGACTGCACTCGTGTTGCAACTGGAAGTTCGCTGGATTTCTTCATTGCGGCTTCACCAAATCCTGGAATAGCCATGACCGGCAAGATGAAGTTGGCTTTATTCGGACTCACGTCAGGAAGCGCAGGCGAAATCAGTGTCAGGGTTTTCACGAGATCGGGTCGGCGTGCTGCGACTTGCAGCGCAACTGCTCCACCCATTGAGTTTCCAAAAAGATGCACAGGCGATCCATCGAGATGACGCTCAATGAAATCAACAGCGGCTCGCGCATGCCCAAGGGGTGCAAAGTTGCCATCGCGTGGCGGTGGCGACATCCCAAAACCGGGAAGGTCCAAGGCCCAGGAATTCACCTCAGGTTGCAACTGACCCATGAGGTCAGTCCAGTTCAACGAGGATCCGCCAAGACCATGCAACATCAACGCTGGTTCAGCGTCAGATGTTGTGGATTGAGCGTGCCGATAGGCCAACGTTCGCGCAGGGAAGAAAACTTCCTCACGCGGCCACGGCTGAATTTGTCCTGACACCCCTCAAGGCTACATATATTTAAGTCACTGCAACTATGGGTGTTACGCAACGAGCAAGGGAAAGCATCATGGAAATCAAGATTGGCGTTCAGTACTCACCACGCGAGATCTCCCTTGAGAGCGAAGAGAAGCCAGAAACCATCTCCAAGGCCGTCGATGCAGCGATCTCTGCAGGCTCACTGCTCAAGCTCACCGACGATCGCGGTCGCACTGTGATCATTCCTGGCGACAAGATCACCTACGTTGAGCTTGGACCTGCTTCGTCACGCAAGGTTGGTTTCGGCCACTAAACCGTGAGGGCCACGTAACTGTGAGCCCGAAAATGCGTCTCTGGGTACACTTGAACTCTCATCGTGTTGGTACCGGCCTTTGGCCCTCCGCCCCACGAGTCGTTACTGGGGAGTCACCCTGAGCACTTCAAGCACCGTTGACCCAACGAGCGCACCTACGTTCGCTGAATTGGGCACCGACCCACGCATTGCCGCTGCCCTTCTCGAAGATGGCATCGAACGCGCCTTTCCTATTCAGGAAATGTGCCTTTCGATGGCGCTCGAAGGCCGCGACATCATTGGCCAGGCGAAGACCGGCACCGGAAAGACCCTGGGCTTTGGCATTCCGCTACTGCAGCGCATTGATCTGGAAGGTGACCGCGATAAGCCTCAGGCCATCGTGATCTGCCCAACCCGCGAACTTGGCCTTCAGGTTGCCACCGACCTTGAACGCGCTGGTCGTTTGCGTGGAGTCAAGGTTCTTGCTGTGTACGGCGGTCGTGCTTATGAACCACAGATCGAAGCCTTGCAAAACGGCGTCGACGTTGTTGTTGGCACGCCGGGGCGAATCATTGACCTTTCTAATCGCAAGGATCTTGATCTCAGCAATATTCGCGTGCTCGTTCTTGACGAAGCAGACGAAATGCTCGACATGGGCTTCTTGCCTGATGTTGAGCGGATTGTTTCCGCTGTTCCAGCAAAACGTCAGACCATGTTGTTCTCAGCAACAATGCCGGGTCAGATCCTGAATCTCGCTCGTCGTTATATGACTACCCCAACTCACATCCGTGCAAGTGAGCCAGGCAATGACACGCAAACGGTTGATGCCATTGAGCAGCATGTGTGGCGTGCGCACCCACTCGACAAAGTTGAAGTAGTTGCACGCGTTCTTCAGGCTGAAGGCCGTCAACTGGCAATGATCTTTACACGCACAAAGCGCAAGGCTCAAAAGATTGCTGACGATCTCACCGAGCGCGGTTTCGCTGTGGGTTCAGTACATGGTGACCTTGGTCAAGGTGCACGCGAGCAAGCTCTCCGCGCATTCCGCAACGGCAAGGTTGACGTTCTCGTCTGCACCGACGTCGCAGCTCGCGGTATCGATGTTGACAACGTCACGCATGTAATCAACTACGAATGCCCTGATGATGAGAAAACTTATGTGCACCGCATTGGTCGCACGGGTCGCGCTGGTAACTCAGGTGTTGCCGTCACTCTTGTTGACTGGGAAGACATTGCGCGTTGGCAAATGATTGATCGCGCTTTGAAGCTTCCGTTCAAGGATCCAATCGAGACCTACTCAACTAGCGATCACTTGTACACCGGCTTGAACATTCCCGCTGGTACTACTGGTTCATTGCCAAAGTCAGGCCAAACCCGAGAAGGCCTGAAGGCAGAAGGCGTTGAAGATCTTGGGGAAACCGGCAAGAAGAAGCCTGCCGGCAATAACGACAAGCATCATGGCAAGTCACATGGCGACAAGCCAAAGGGTGATCGGCCACGCGGCGACCGTCCGCGTAATGACAAGCCACGAACTGATCGCCCTCGCAACGACAAGCAAAAGTCGGATGCGCCTAAGTCTGATGCTGACCAAAAAGATGCAGCTGCTTTGAAAACTGAAGGCGCTCGTCAGCGTCGTCGCACCCGTAGTGGCAAGCCTGCAACACCTGCAGCTGAATAACTACAACGCAAGCAATGCTTGCGCAAGCTCTCGATAGTTACGAGCGCCAACACTTGTTGGCGCCGTAGCGAGCACTGTTTGACCGACAGCGGGCGCCTCAGCAAAGCGAATTGACCGCGCAATTGCTGGCAACACGTGAACGCCGTAGGTCATTGGTAAATCCGCTAACACCGAACGTGCATGGGTAGTGCGTCCATCAAATTGCGTTGGGATGATGCCTGCAACTTTGAGTTCCGGATTTGCATAGGTACGCACATCGCTAATGGTTTGCATTAACTGTCCGACGCCTCGGTGCGACAAAGTTTCGCATTGCAGAGGAATGGCAACAGAGTTTGCTGCGATTAGTGCACCAACAGTGACGATGCCGAGCGATGGTGCGCAATCAAGCAGGATCCAGTCATATGAACCCTGCAAGGGTTTCAACGCTTCGCGTACTGCAAATTCTCGACCTTTGGATGTTGCAAGTGCTGCATCAGCATCCGCAAGGCGAATAGTTGCGGGCAAAAGATCCACACCTTCACTGGTTGTGATGATTGCTCGTTGTGCTGCCTTACCTTCAACGATGAGTTCACGTGTACACAGCTGCACATCTTCAGGGTCAATACCCAGACTGAAGGTTGCACAGGCTTGCGCATCAAGGTCAACGACCAGCACGCGTTGGCCCAGTTCAACAAGTGCAGCGGCAACACTGACCACTGTGGTGGTTTTACCCACACCACCCTTTTGATTTGCGAACGCAAGGACGTGGGCCACCCCGCCATTGTGCTCCTTGAGATTTACCCTTGGACGCATGCGGTTCAACTATCAACTCGATGGCGACCTGCTTCAGTTACGTGAATTTCGTCAAGCCTTGGAAGTCTGGCCGCATGTGATTCCTGCTTTGAGTGATGACCTCCTCATCGTCGCCAATGAGTTGGCCAGCAATGCCTTGGCCTACGGCTTGCCGCCAATACAGGTCACTGTGGTTGCCTCCAGGGCCCAGATTCGAATCCAGGTCACTCAGAACTTCTCAGGCTCGAACCAGGTTCCAGAACTCGCAAAGGAACCCGGGCTACGAGGCCGAGGCCTGGTCCTCGTCAATGCCCTCAGCAGTGAGTGGGGCTGGCTCCAAAGTGGCCCAAGCCTCGTTGTTTGGGCGGTTTTGGCCCTCCCCGGTAACCTTTCACAATGACCACAGCAGCCACACGGGTATTCCTTGCCCGACTTGCCGGGGTCCGCGTCTTTGATCCCAACGGTGAGCAGCTGGGCAAAGTGCGCGACAGCATCATCGTGATGCGCTCCTCAAACCCTCGCCTGACTGGCTTGGTGGTAGAAGTTCAAGCGCGCCGCCGCATCTTCGTACCAATGTCCAAGGTCACCTCGGTTGACGCCAACCAGATCATTGTGACCGGTGTAGTGAACCTGCGCCGCTTTGCCAAGCGCCCAAATGAAACCTTGCTCACTGCCGAACTTCTCGATCGAACTGTGCAATTCCTGGAAACAGGCGAAGAGGTGTCAGTGATCGACGTTGGTGTTGAACGTGATCGCACCCAAGACTGGATAGTCACGCAGCTCTTTATTCAAAAAGGCAATGGCGGTTTCCGCCGGCGAGGTGAGCGCATCGTTGTCGATTGGGATGAAGTCAGCGGTCTTGCACTACCAAGCACAAGCGATCAATCAGCCACAACAATGCTCGAATCCATTGATAGCTTGCGCGCTGCTGACATTGCAGATTTGCTACAGGAACTTCCGATTAAGCGTCAGATGGAAATTGCTCGCCAATTGAAAGACGATCGCCTAGCAGACGTTCTTGAAGAACTTCCTGAAGATGATCGCGTTGAAATTGTGCAGTTACTTGAAGTTGAGCGTGCAGCAGATGTTATTGAAGAGATGGACCCTGACGATGCTGCCGACCTAATCTCCGAGCTTCCACCTGAGCGCGCAGCCGATTTGCTTGATCGCATGGAGCCAGAAGAAGCTGAAGATATTCGTCGCTTGCTCTCATATGACGAACTCAGCGCTGGCGGCATGATGACAACCGAACCAATCGTGATGTCAACGGATGCAACAGTTGCGGACGCACTTGCACAGATTCGTAACCCGGAACTTTCACCGGCACTTGCGTCCCAGGTATATGTCACACGTAACCCGACAGAAACACCTACGGGCAAGTATTTGGGCACCTGTCACTTCCAGCGTTTACTGCGCGAACCACCTGCAACATTGGTGTCGTCACTCGTTGATACCGATTTAGTTCCAGTGCGCCCAAATGCTCCGTTGAGCCAAGTCACTCGAACGTTTGCTGCCTACAACCTTGCGGCTCTTCCAGTCGTTGACGAGCATGGTCACTTGCTTGGTGCGATTTCCGTTGACGACGTTATCGACCACATGCTGCCTGAAGATTGGCGCGAAAACGACGGAGAAGATCGTGGCTAGCCGCCCAACGCGTCGCGAAGCGCGTTTGGACCAGCCGTATGAGCGCAGTCGCTCGATGCGTGGCAGTTACGACCCAGAACGCTTTGGTCGCATCTCAGAAAAGGTAGCGCGCTATATCGGTTCATGGGCCTTCATTGCGTGGATGACCGTGGTCGTCGGCGCATGGGTGCTTGTGAACACCGTGGGGCCTGAAGACTGGCATGTGGATCCATTCCCATTCATCTTTTTAACACTGCTGTTGTCATTGCAGGCGTCGTATGCAGCACCACTGATTTTGCTGGCCCAGAATCGTCAATCCGACCGCGATCGCGTGCAATATCAAGAAGACCGCCTGCGCACTGAGCGCTTGCTGGCCGACAGCGACTACCTGGCTCGAGAAATTGCGGCCTTGCGCTTGGCACTTGGTGAAGTTGCTACTCGTGACTACATACGTGGTGAACTCCGAGACATGGTCACTGACCTTCGTGAGCATATTGACGCCATGAATCTTGACGATGAGCCTGATGAGCGGGACCGCACGAACGATCGCTAGTTAGGTTCGCCTAACATCAGGGTTATGCAACCCAATCTTGACGCTCTCAATGCTGCCCTCGCGACAGTAAATGACCCTGAAATTCATCGCCCCATCACAGAGCTGGGCATGCTCAAATCAGTTGAGGCAAACGACCAAGGCGTGGTCAAGATTGGCGTGTATCTCACCGTTTCAGGTTGCCCCATGCGCGACACCATCACCGATCGCGTGACCGCAGCAGTCTCTACCGTTGCTGGCGTCACCAAGGTTGAAGTTGAACTCGACGTGATGAGCGACGAACAACGCGCAGCAATGAAGAAGACGCTCCGTGGTGATGAAAAGGAAAACCCTTTCAATAAGCCAGGCAACACCACTCGCATTTACGCAATTGCTTCAGGCAAGGGCGGCGTTGGCAAATCATCAGTAACGGCAAACCTCGCAGCAGCAATGGCTGACATGGGCTTGAGTGTTGGCTTGATTGATGCCGACATTTACGGTCACTCAATTCCTCGCATGCTTGATGCTCTAGATGCACCAACCATGGTCGAGGGCATGATCATGCCGCCTACAGGCTTTGGTGTGCGCGTGATTTCCATGCTCGCTTTCAAGCCAGGTGGTGTCACGCAACCAGTTGCCTTCCGCGGACCAATGCTGCATCGCGCTCTTGAGCAATTCATTACCGATGTGTGGTGGGGCGATTTAGACGTTCTCCTCCTTGACCTACCACCAGGCACTGGCGACATTGCAATTTCAGCAGCGCAACTACTTCCAACTGCAGAACTCGTAATCGTCACAACACCACAAATGGCTGCAGCAGATGTTGCTGTTCGTGCAGGCACACTTGCCGAACAAACCCATCAAAAGGTTGCTGGCGTAATCGAAAACATGAGCAGCTTCCCTTGCCCACACTGCGGTGAGCCAATGGACCTATTTGGCACTGGTGGCGGCAAGCTCGTTGCTGATCAAATTGCCAAGGTTCTTGGAACTGAAACACCATTGCTTGGTCAGATCCCATTTGATGTTGCATTACGCGAAGGCGGAGATGACGGTAAGCCGCTCGTGATCAGCAATCCAGACGCACCTGCTTCGCTTGCCTTGCGCGCAATTGCCGAACGCCTAGGCAAGCGCCCTCGCGGACTTGCAGGAATGTCACTCAACATTTCACCAACACGCAAGTAACCGATCGAGCCACAGTTCTTAGGTGGCGTCCGGATCAAACAGCGGTGTATCGATTGAAGGCTTGCGCGGCGTAGCCGTTGGTTCATCTTTGAGCATGCTCGTCGCAATGCGCTTTGGATGAAGATCGGCAAGACCCTTCATGGTGTCCATCGCTTCATTGAGATCTAAACCCGCTGAATCAGCGAGATCCTGCTTGGCTCCTGCTGCCATTCCACGAATTTGCTTGAGGAATCGGGCACCGTCAGCTGCTGCTTTCGGTAACTTATCTGGGCCAAAGATCAGCAGCCCGATCACAGCAAGCGCCATGATCTCGCCAATCCCGATATCAAACATGACTCAACCCTACGCGCACTACTGCTTGGCTGCCGAAGAGCCAAGCGTGACGGTCGCAGTGCGAGGGGTGCCACCGCGAGTAAAAGTCACCTTGATCTGGTCACCAGGCGCATGCTCACGAATAGCAACCACAAGTTCTGTTGAATCATCGATGACTCGTTCTTCGATTTTAGTGATGATGTCGTTGAGTTTGATTCCTGCCGAATCGGCTGGACCATTGCCCGTGATTTTGATGACCTTCGCGCCAGGGCCTGCGAAGTTCATGTCAAGAGACACACCAATCACAGGCGTTTGTGAGGTTCCGGTTGCGATGATTTCTTCAGCGATGCGTTTTGCTGAATTCACCGGTATGGCAAAGCCCAAACCAATGCTCCCTGCTTCGCTATTTCCGTTCGCCATCGAAGCGATCGCCGAGTTAATGCCAATGACCTGACCAGACGAATTCAGGAGCGGTCCGCCAGAGTTACCTGGGTTGATAGCCGCATCGGTTTGAATGGCATCAATGAACGACGTGCTATTCGTGTCTCCCGTAGTCACGGGACGATTCAAAGCGCTAATAATTCCCGACGTCACTGTGCCTGCCAAACCAAGGGGCGCACCAATGGCGACCACTGCTTCACCAACATTTAATGTCTCTGAATTGCCGAGTGTGACAGCAGGCAAAGAACCCTGATCAACCTTGACGACAGCAAGGTCATAGGCAGGGTTTGTTCCGACAATCTCGCCTTTGAGTTTTGTGCCATCGGTGAGTACTACGTTGATCTTTCCTCCATCGGTAGCCAGGTCAACGACGTGATTGTTGGTGATGATGTAACCATCAGAACGCAGTACGAAACCTGATCCGCTGCCCGATTGAGTCTTTCCTTCGGCTTCGATGTACACCACAGACGGCAAAACCTGCTGCACCATCGCTGCGATACTGCCTTGCGCTGCCGGCACTTGATTTGCCGGTGCCTGGTTAATAGGTGCGGGAGCACTTGCGGTCGAGGAGTCTGACTGCTGACCAATGAGGTATCCACCAAAGCCAGCGCCCACACCTACGACTGCGGCCGTGAGTGCGGCAATAAGCATCGTTCCACCCACACCCAAACCCCGCTGCTTGGCAACGATGGGCACAAAGGTGGCAGTGGGGTTGACCGGGCTCGCAAACGGGTCCGAATCAAACTCGCTGGTCATGGAACTCCTCACAGATGGATGGGCACAGCTGCTTTGAGCGTAGACCCATTAGGCTGCAGGTAATTCTCACATCCGCGGAGGTGCGTCATTTCATCATCCTCATTACCTTCGAAGGCAGCTTGGAACTTTGCCGACGAATGGCTCGACGAGTCCGAAACCATCCGGACAGCCCGAGCTAAGGCCAAGGAACTGGGTTGCACCCCGGTGGCTCCATCAACTGCCCACACCCTGCGGGTGCTGGCTCGTGCGATCAACGCCGAATCTGTGGTTGAAGTTGGCACCGGAGCGGGAGTTTCCGGTGCAGCGCTTCTGTCTGGCATGTCCGAGACCGGCGTGCTGACCTCAATCGACAACGAAGCTGAAATTGCGCGCCTTGCTCGCGAGACCCTAAACGACCTTGGCTACGACCACATTCGCGCTCGTCTGATCACCGGACGCGCCCTCGAGGTGCTCCCACGACTGACTGAGAGTGCCTACGACCTTGTATTCATCGACGGTGACCGCACTGAGTACCCAGCCGCCCTCACGCTCGCGAAGCGCCTACTGCGCAACGGCGGCATGATCGCGTTCGACAACCTGCTCACAGACGGCAGCATCGCTGATCCAGCAAGCCGCAATCCAGAAGCAGTTGCACTTCGCGATGTTGCTCATGCACTTCGCGATGACGATCACTGGATCCCAGCACTGCTCACCGTTGGCTCAGGTTTGCTCGTTGCAATCAAGGTAGGCGGCTAGCAACCCATACGTAATCATTTAAAAAGACCCCACTACTCACGTAGCGGGGTCTTTTTATTTGCTTTATTGACGTTGCTTGTTTTGAGATTGCTCGGATTTAAATGGCGCGTGCCACCAACGCCGCTTCTTTGATTGCGCGCTGCATATCTTGCGAACCATTGACATCACCAATGGTGTGGTGGGCAATGCCTTCATCATGAAGGATTTCGGACAGTTCGCGATTTGGATGATGCCAGTTCACCAGGATCACAGTGTCAGCTGGAATCACTCGCTCTTTGTCAACATCAACCCAACGAACCGTCACTGACTCAGGGGTGATTTTGACCATCTGAGAAGCAGGCACAAGTTCAACATCGCCAGCAAGCATGATCTCGCGTGACACTGCGGTGGTTACTGCAGGGAACGGAACACGAGCACCTGGCATATCTGTTCGACTTACCAAGGTGATCTTCGCGCCCTCGTCAACTAACTTCAACACCGCGGTGATCGCTTCAAAGTTGCCAGTGTCGTCAAAGACCACGACATTCTTGCCAATGTTTGCGCGACCGCCGTATCCAAGAACATCCCAGGCAGTGAACACATGTGGAAGGTCTGATCCGGGAATTGAAACTCCAGGAACCATGGTTTGTGGAACTGAAGTATCAGCCGTACCACCTGTTGCCAAAATGATTTCATCGAAACCTGAATCAACCAACATGTCCGGATCAACGAATGAGTTCAACTTAATCGTGACACCAAGTTCCTTGATTTCAGCTTCAAGCCACTGAGTGATCGAGGTGAGGTCTGCACGTGCGCGAACTCCCGCAACCATTGATGCTTGACCGCCAAGTTCTTTACGCATGTCATGGAGTTCAACCTCGTGACCACGAAGAGCAAGTGTGCGTGCTGCTTCAAGTCCTGCTGGGCCGCCGCCAACGATGAGCACTTTCTTTTTCACTACAGCTGCTTCTGGCTCAAGGCTCATCCGAGATTCCTGACCAGCAGTTGCATTCACGACACAGCCGAAGTTGCCCGTTGCAGAACCGCCCGTGCAACCAATACTTGTTCCTGTGCACGGGCGAACGCGATGTGCATTGCCAGCACGAGACTTATTCACGATTTCTGGATCAGCGATGGTTGCGCGAACCATCGAGACCATGTCCGCAGCACCGCTTTCCACAATGTGGTTCGCGTGGTCAAGGGTCATGATGCGTCCTGTGACCATGGTTGGGATATCAAGTGCGCGAGTCACCACTTCACTGGTTGGCATTTCATAACCAAGTGGTGATTCCATAGTTGAGAAGATTTTTGCGAACTTCCAGTAGGTGCCTAGGGAAACGCTGATGTAGTCAACCTTGTGCTGCAGCAGCTTTGCGATCTCTGCATACGCATCTGGGCCTAGACCACCTGGCAACACATCGTCAGCGACTAGACGCAAGCCAAGTGGGTACTCAGGCCCAACTTCAGCGCGTACCGCGTCAATGACTTCGTTAACGAAGCGCATGCGGTTTTCCAATGAGCCGCCGTATTCATCGTCGCGGAAGTTCAGGGCCGTTGAGAGGAATTGCGCAATCAGATATCCGTGAGCGCCATTGAGTTCCACGCCATGCATACCTCCGCGCTTGACGCGACCCGCTGCTTGTCCGTAGCTGCCCACGATCTCGTCAATCATGTCTTTTGTGAGTGTGCGCGGAACGATGTTCACGGTTGGGTTCGGAGTTGGACCTGTCGACCAGTTCTGAACACCAGGAGCTGACGGCATTGCTGCACCGAAGTGATTGATCTGTTGAAACAAGCGCATGTCATATGGCGAACACGCCTCAACGAGCTGCTCGTACCAAGGGATGATCGCGTCAGTTGCGGCAACTACCGGAAGGCGAGCTGAGGTGGAGTGCACGCCTGCAGCACCGATGACCGAAAGTCCAACGCCACCGGCGGCACGAACCCGGGTGTAGGAGATCAAATCGTCCAGCGACAGGGACAACAAGTGAGCCGAGCGGGCCACGCGGTTGGGGACAGTAACCCCGGCGAGCTGAATCGGGTTAAACAGTGCGTCGTACATCCAAAACTCCTCAAGACCACGTTCAGTGTGCTTGGCGATGGTAATCGGATCTGCACCCAAGGGATAGAGGAAACGATATTTTTCTATGACAAATAGATTCTTTGGCTGAGCATGGTCGGAGAGCCCCGACAACGAAGAAGGGCCAAGGATTGCTCCTTGGCCCTTCTTGACGTTAAGTGTTAAGCAAATACAGCGAGCAACGCTTCGCCGAGATTCTTTGCTTCTTCGGCATTGAGCTCAACTACGAGCCGGCCACCGCCTTCCAGTGGTACGCGCATGACATAGCCACGTCCCTCTTTGGTGCACTCGAGCGGGCCATCTCCCGTTCGTGGCTTCATCGCGGCCATCGCGTGTCCCCTTTCGTATGGATCCCTATTATTCCGGACCCACGAAGTGCTTTTGACCACAGGGTGCGCTTTTTAGCCCTTTTCCCCACGGGTTTCTTCAATAAATCGGGCTAATTTCTTCAAGGAGTGGTTCACTCCAGCCACGAAGGCCGGGCGAACCAATGGCCACCCGAGGCGACCCACGGCCCCAAGGGGCAGATCTAGGTCTTCGCTCCACAGGAATCGGGATCGGCCGTCAGCAAGTTGTACGACCTCCATGACACCTGTGCCTCGCACAACTCGACCCGTATGAAGGACGTCGACGCGATATGGCTCCTGCCACAAGGTGATGGTCATGGTGTCTAAGAACCCCACCTTGAACCCTAGGTGCGCTCCGGTAAAGGCACTGAGTTCGGAGCCCACAGAACGCCCATCCCCCTTAGTGACGTCAACCGTGGTGCCCACCATCCATTCACCCTGAGCACTCCAGTCCGTGAAGGCGGCAAACACTTCTTCAACTGAGGCATCCACATCAACACTTGCGCGCACTTCAGTCATGAGACCTGCTTACCTTTCAAGTGTGCGTTTTCGGCGCGCAAAGCATCGATAACGGCGTCGACTTCATCCATTCGGTATCCACGAAAGACCACGTCAAAACGTGGATGCTGCGGATCAATTTCCGGACGCAGATCAGGCACTGCGTCAGACACACCGTCGCGCTTTCCAACGGTCAACAACAACGCCAGAGTGATCAGCGCTATCACGATGAACATCACGGTCATGTATCTATCTCACCATGAGGTGCACACCCAAGAATCACCCCCACACATAAACCTGCAAGGCTGTGTCCATGCCAACCCCAGGGTCGCTCGTTCTTGGAGCTCAAGAATTTGGAATTGAAGATCGAGCCATCATGGCAATCGTCAATCGAACCCAAGATTCATTCTTTAAAGGTGGGTCAACTTTTAGTGATGATGACGCCATGGCTGCAGTCAAAACAGCTGTTGAAGCAGGCGCACATGTCATCGATATTGGTGGCGTCAAGGCTGGACCAGGCGTCGAAATTGACCCACAAGAAGAAATCAAACGCACTGCATCATTTGTTGCCCAAGTGCGATCCTCATTCCCAAATATTGTGATCAGCGTTGACACTTGGCGAGCTGAAGTTGGGCGGGCAGTGTGCAAAGAAGGCGCCAACTTACTGAACGACGCTTGGGGTGGAGTTGACCCAGAGCTCGCTGAAGTTGCTGCTGAATTTCAGGTAGGGCTGGTGTGTACACATGCTGGAGGGCAAGAGCCACGCACTCGACCACACCGCGTTGAATACCAAGACGTGATGGCAAGCATCGTCGATTACACCGTTGGATTAGCAGAGCGCGCAGTCAGCCTTGGCGTGCAACCAGATCACATCATCATTGATCCGGGCCATGACTTCGGCAAGAACACCGCGCATTCACTCGATGCTACTCGCCGTTTACAGGAAATGGTGGCAACAGGTTGGCCTGTATTGGTATCTCTTTCCCGTAAGGATTTTGTCGGTGAAGCAATCGGCATTACTGATCCGAATGAACGCTTACTTGGCACCTTGGCTGCTACGTCAATTTCCTCGCACCTTGGCGCTCGAATGTATCGAGTCCACGATGTCGCGGCAACGAAACAGACCTTGGACATGGAGCGTGCAATCGCTGGAATCACTCGCCCTGTGATGGCCAGACGCGGTCTGGCATAACGCGCAATTTTCTTTACGTTACGCATACACAGAAGCGACGCTTCTCCAACATCTGCTTGTTTTCCTTGAGTCACATCAGCGATCCCCCGCTGTTCACGACCTAAGGAGCACTATGACCCGCAATAAGAAGTTCACTCGCATCGCAACAGGCATTACTGCAGGCGCACTACTCACAATCGGCGCTGCGACCATTGCAACAACGGCAAATGCAGCTGATCAGAACACCACCTCAAGTTCCAGTACTTCAAGCAAAACCACGATGCCGCAAGGCAAGGGCAAGGGCATGGGTCGCGGCCACGGCATGCCAGGTGGCCCAGGCCATCAGCAAGGCGTCAATCGTGGGACACCGGTGCACGGTGAAATGGTGGTGAAGAACGCAGATGGCACGTACTCAACTCATGTTGATGTCAATGGCGCAGCAACCGCAGTAAGCGCTTCATCAATCACTGTGAAGGCGGATGACGGTTTCACCGCAACGTTTACTATTAACAGCACGACCGAGGTGCGCACTTCAGCAACTGGCGGAGCAATCACAGACATCAAGGTTGGCGACACCGTTCACGTTGATGGCACCAAGTCCGGCAGCACGTTGACAGCTAACGATGTGCACGCAGGAATGCCAGGCAAGCCACAGACCAAGCCAGCTGCGTAACTTCCCCAAAAACCGAAGACCCCGCCTCTCACCAGGAATGAGAAGCGGGGTTTTCGCACGCATTGCTCACTGAACGGGAATCCCAAGTGCAGCAAAAGCTTCGTCAATCGTTTTCGTCCATACGAGTTGTTCAACAGCATGTTCATGAACAAAGCCCATATCGCGCCAATGCTTGACTTGTTCGCGCAACAAAGCGAAGTCATCCCACGGATCAAGCACCACTACTGGCTTGTCATGCATGCGAAGGTGGCGTGAAGTCCACACTTCCATGAGCTCTTCCAGGGTGCCAATGCCGCCGGGCAGACACAGGAATGCATCCGCCCGCTCATCCATGATGCCTTTGCGTTCGCGCATGTCCGATGTGACGATCAATTCCTGTGCGTCGTGGTCAGCCACTTCATAATCAACGAGGGCCTGGGGAATGACACCGATGGTGTGTGCCCCACCAGCGCGCGTGGCTCGAGCCACTGCGCCCATCATCGATTGGGTCCCGCCACCGGAAACTAAGCCCCAGCCGCGTTCGGCGATCGTAGATCCCACTTCAGCTGCCAGCTCGAGGTAGCGCTCTGGGATATATGGGCTTGAGGCACAGTACACACAAAGAAAGGGCACGGGCGCAGCCTAGGCCGGGTCAGAGTTGCACTGAAACCTAGATAGTTGTAGATTCAACAAAGTAATTGAACATTCAACTTTGTAAAGGACGCAACTCATGGCTGACCTCAGCGGCACCACCGGCACCTGGGCAATTGACCCAACCCACACCACCATCGGATTCTCAGTGCGCCACGCAATGGTTGCCAAGGTCCGTGGACGCTTCACCGACTTCGCAGGCACCTTCGTTCTCGATGGCGCGAACCCATCAGCGTCATCCGCTGAAATCGTCATCCAGACCGCAAGCATCGACACCGCGAACGCTGATCGTGACGCTCACTTGAAGAGTGCCGACTTCTTCAATGTCGAAAACACTCAACTCCTTACCTTCAAGTCAACCTCGGTTGCACAGAAGAACGACAGCCACTTCGTTGTCACCGGTGACCTCACCCTCGGCGAGCACACCAAGAGCATCGAGATTGCATTCGAACTCGTTGGCACCAGCACCGATCCATGGGGCAATGCACGCATTGGTTTCGAAGGCGAAACAGAAATCAGCCGTAAGGATTTCGGCCTCACCTGGAACGCAGCACTTGAAACTGGCGGCGTGATGGTTGGCGACGCAATCAAGATTTCTCTCGATGTCGAAGCAGTCAAGCAGTAATTACTCCGCGGTAGTCAGCCACGCGAGCAAACGCTCGTGACAGCTGCGCACCTGCGCAACTGACACCCACTCATCAACTTGATGAGCGATGCTTGGATCCCCCGGTCCGTAATTTAGGGCCGGGGTTCCAAGTGCGGTAAACCTTGCAACATCGGTCCAACCAAATTTCGGTTGTGGCTCAACACCAATTGTTTTCACGAAAGCAGCCGCTGCCGGTTGATCTAATCCCGGGCGTGCAGCATCAGATTCATCAACAAACACAATCGCGTAGCCCGCGAAAACCTCTTCAACATGTGCTTTTGCTTCAGCAAGAGTGCGATCAGGTGCGAAACGATAATTCACCGTGACAACACATTCATCAGGAATCACATTGCCGGCAACGCCGCCCTTAATTCCGACGGCATTCAAACCTTCGCGATAGGTCAATCCATCAACCACCGGATTGCGCGGCTCATACGCTGCAAGTCGAGCAAGAATTTCCCCAGCTGCATGCACAGCGTTGACACCCATCCACGAGCGCGCGCTGTGCGAGCGAACACCGCTCAGTCGAATTTCTGCACGTAACGTGCCCTGGCAACCCGCTTCAATACCCGCATTCGACGGTTCCATCAAAATCGCAAGTGATGCTTCAAGGAGTTCGGGCTCACGATCAACAATGTGTTGCAAACCATTGAACTGTGATGCAACTTCTTCGCCTTCATAAAACACATAGGTAACATCGCGAACAGGGTTGGTCACTGTTGCTGCGAGCGACAACGCAATCGACAATCCGCCCTTCATGTCGCAGGCGCCTAATCCATACAGTCGATCACCTTCAAAGCGATGTGGCAGGTTGCTCGCGCCAGGAACAGTGTCAAGGTGCCCACCGATCAAGACGCGCTCTGACTTCCCTGTATTCGTGCGAGCAACCAAGGTGTTGCCATGGCGTACGAGCTGCAGGTGGGCACAGCCTTCGAGTGCTCGTTCAACGAGATCTGCAAGATGGCCCTCGTGATGTGATTCAGAGGGCACATCGATGACAGCAGCCGTCAATAAGGCGACATCTGTTGATAGGTCTAGGGCAGGCACATGACTACGGTAGTCGTCATGTCTTCTTCACCTGTTGATCTGTCCGCTGTTTCTGGCCCGGCATCTGCCATGGGCCTTGCCACGATTGCTGGCGACACCATTTTGGATGTCTGGTATCCGAGCCCAGCCTTGAGCGCAACCCCGACTGATGTCAGCGGCCTGAGTAACGCCATCGACAGCGATGCGGTTCGCATGGTTCGCGTGGAAACAGTGGTCACCACGATTGCTGACCTTGCGGCTCCACCCCTAGATGCAGCTGACGCCTACCTGCGCCTCCACCTGCTCTCCCACCGTTTAGTGAAGCCACGCACGATCAACCTGGATGGCATCTTCGGTTTGCTGGCCAATGTTGCCTGGACCAACTTGGGCCCCGTGGCCATCGACCAACTCAGTGAAGTTCGCCTGCGTGCTCGCGCCAAGGGCCTGAATGTCACGGTGTTCAGCGTCGACAAGTTCCCGCGCATGGTCGATTACGTCGTACCCACCGGCGTGCGTATCGCTGACGCTGATCGCGTGCGCCTTGGCGCTCATGTGGCAAGTGGCACCACAGTGATGCATGAAGGTTTCATTAACTTCAACGCCGGCACGCTCGGCGCTTCGATGGTTGAAGGTCGCATTTCGGCTGGCGTGGTTGTGGGTGATGGTTCAGACATCGGTGGCGGCGCATCAATCATGGGCACGCTTTCAGGTGGCGGCAAAGAAGTAGTGACCATCGGTGCCGGTTCACTCATCGGCGCAAATGCCGGCGTGGGCTTGAGCCTTGGCGATAACTGCATTGTTGAAGCTGGTTGCTACGTCACTGCAGGCTCAAAGGTGACCATGCCCGATGGCACTGTTGCTAAGGCCAAAGAAGTATCAGGCCACGACAACCTGCTGTTCCGCCGTAATTCACAAACAGGTGCGATTGAAGTCGTGTCGCGCACAGGTTCATGGGGCGGGTTGAACGCAGCGTTACACGCCAACGACTAACTCAGTGGACGTGCGCTGAAGTCGACGGCGCAACTGACGCCTTTGGTGTGGCTGTGGACGCAACAGCATTTTTCGCGGCAACCACCAGCACTTCTGGACGAGGTGTTAACGGTGGCGATGGAACATCCGCCGTTGCTGGCGTGACCTTGTCATTCCAGTAGTACGACGATCCGGGACATAGCTGCATCACACTCATCCCATACGTACCTGGCTGTGAAGGCCACGCCACCGATATTGGAAAGAACGTTGCTGTTCCGAAAGGAATTGGCGTGCCTTGATTCACCCAAGTGATGTGCCACCCACCCTTTGGCTGCTTGGTCACGGAACTGGTCCACCCAGAAACTTTTTGTGGCTTCACTGCACGCCACGGCGAGCCAACAAAGGCTTCAACTTGCACGGTTGGCTCAGAAGGAAGACATCCATGTTGAACTTCCAAAGTCATCACGCTGGACTTCCCCGCAACAGCGCTGACGCCATTCAACGCGATAATTGCATGAGCATTGGCATCTGATATTGATGCCCCAAAACCAACGCTGACGCGAGCCCCAAGGCTGAGCCTGCCACTCGTATCGATGTCGCCATGCGCGCGAACCTAACAGAACCGACAACGCAGGCCAATCATGAAAGAAGCCCACCTCACAGAGGTGGGCTTCTTTGCGTTAAATGCTTGTGCGAATTAACGTCCAGCAATAGCTACGTAGTCGCGCTTATCTGCACCGACGTACACCTGACGTGGTCGACCAATCTTTGTGGTTGGGTCTTCCACCATTTCACGCCACTGAGCAACCCAACCTGGCAAACGGCCAAGCGCGAACAGCACGGTGAACATGTCGGTTGAGAAACCCATGGCCTTGTAGATGATGCCGGTGTAGAAGTCCACGTTTGGATACAGCTTGCGGGACACAAAGAAGTCATCGCTCAAAGCAGTTGCTTCAAGGGTGCGTGCAATTTCAAGAAGTGGATCTTCAACGCCAAGTGCATCAAGCACGTTGTCGACGTGACCCTTCACAATTGCTGCGCGTGGGTCGTAGCTCTTGTAGACGCGGTGACCAAAGCCCATGAGCTTGACGCCATCTTCTTTGTTCTTCACCTTCGTGACGAACTCCGCGACGTCGCCGCCTGCATCAGAAATCTCCTGAAGCATTTCCATCACTGCTTGGTTCGCGCCACCGTGCAGTGGGCCAAAGAGTGCCTGAATGCCTGCAGCAACTGAGCCGTAAACATTGGCATCTGCTGAACCGACCATGCGAACAGTTGAGGTTGAACAGTTCTGCTCGTGATCAGCATGAAGAAGCAACAAGGTGTCGACTGCGCTGACAACTGCTGGATTCAAAGAAGGAGCAACGCCAGCCTTGCCGAAGGTCATGTTGAGGAAGTTTGCAACGTAACCAAGGGAAGCATCTGGATCAACGAAGGCTTCACCCTGAGTGTGCTTGTAGGCGTATGCAGCCAAGGTTGGCAATGCACCGAGCAAACGGAAGGTTGAAAGCTCAACGCCAGCCTTGTCTGCTGGATCAAGTTCATTTTGGTAGTACGTCGAGAGTGCTGACACGGCTGCCGACAACATTGGCATTGGGTGCGCACTCGTTGGGAAACCCTTGAACAGGTTCTTAAGTTCGGCAGGAACTTCGCGATGCTTATCAATCTCAGCTTCGAACGCTGACAATTGAGCCGCGGTTGGAAGTTCACCGTTGATGAGCAGGTAGGCCGACTCCAAGAACGTTGACTGCGCCGCCAACTGCTCAATTGGGTAGCCGCGGTAACGAAGGATGCCAGCGTCACCGTCGATGTAGGTGATGGCTGATGAGCACGCTGCGGTGTTCATGAATCCATAGTCGAGCGTCACGTGCCCGGTGGTCTTCATAAATGGCGCAATATTGAGACCAGGCTCGCCAACAGTGGACGGGACCTCAGGGAGATCAAGTTCGCCACCAGGGTATTTGACTGCGTATTCAGACACGTTCGCTCCTTCTCAGCACGCTGACCCTACCGAGTCCTGAGGGGCCGCACTACCCGAGAGTGGTATGGGGAGGGTCACATAGCTAGGCGGGACGGAACTTGGCCAATAGCCTCATCCGTTCCGGTCAGTGCAATACGCACGTGGTTTGCCCCAGCTACTCCATAAAAGTCGCCAGGAGTCACCACCACGCCCCGATCTGCAAACCAAGCAACGGTGTCCCAGCAGGGTTCCCCTCGAGTTGCCCAGAGGTACAGCCCGGCAGCGCTGTCGTCAATGGTGAAGCCAGCTGATTCCAGGGCATTCTTCAAGAGTTCCCGACGGGCTCGGTAACGCTCGCGCTGAACCGCTACATGAGCATCGTCGGCATAAGCCACTGCTGCGGCATGCTGCACCGGAGCTGGCACCATCAATCCGCCGTGCTTACGCACTTCCAGCAGCTGCTTGATGATCGCTGGATCCCCTGCCGTGAAACCAAAGCGATATCCGGCGAAGTTAGAACGCTTAGAAAGTGAATGCACGGCAAGTAAGCCTTGGGTGTTGTCATCGCACACCGATGGATTCAAGATCGAAACAGGCTCTTGGGTCCATGCCAATTCGTAGTAACACTCGTCACTGGCAACAATCGCGCCAATCTTGCGAGCATGCTCAACGATGGTTCGCATCCGCTCAGCAGAAAGCACGTGGCCCGTGGGATTACCTGGCGTGTTCAACCAAATCAAGGTTGCGTCATCAATGAGCTCTGGCTCGTCAGTTGCAGTGACGCGAGCTCCACAAAGCGCTGCACCAACTGCATACGTTGGGTATGCAACTTTCGGAATCACAATGTGATCATCAGGACCAAGGCCAAGCAAGGTCGGCAACCAAGCAACGAACTCTTTTGAGCCAATGGTCGGCAAAATTGCAGTTGGCTCAACGGTTGCACCCAAAATGCGAGTCATCCAAGCCGCGCAAGATTCACGCAAATCTAAAGTGCCAACAGTGGTCGGGTAACCGGGTGCATTGGCTGCTTCAATCAAGGCATCTTGAATGATCTGCGGCGTTGGATCAACGGGAGTTCCAACGGAAAGATCAACGACTCCGCTTGGGTGCGTTGCCGCATGCTGCGCGTAAGGCGCCAGAAGATCCCAAGGGAAATCTGGAAGTTGATGGGCCTTGCCCATATTTAGTGTTCGTGCTCCTGCTTAGGCAATGCTGCAACAACAGGCACGTCGAAGGTCTGAGCACCAAGCTTTGCTGCGCCACCTGGGCTGCCGAGCTCGTTGAAGAACTCTGCGTTCGCAGCGGTGTAGGCGGTCCACTCTTCAGGGACGTCGTCTTCGTAATAGATAGCTTCTACTGGACACACTGGCTCGCAGGCGCCACAGTCCACGCACTCATCTGGCTGGATGTAGAGCATGCGGTCGCCCTCGTAAATACAGTCGACCGGGCATTCTTCAATGCAGGCCTTGTCTTTGAGATCAACACATGGCAACGCGATGACGTAGGTCATCTTTTCCTCCAGCGGTTACGGGGATGAGCAAGGGCAAACTTACACAAGCAGGGTGGAACTTGCTGCTAAGACCTCGCAGGAGCCGCATCGCCGCCACCTGGAGTGACTGTTGGTGCCTTCGATGGACTCTTGGTTGGTGACTTTGAAGGTGCTGGAGTTGCCCCGGTACCTGAAGGTGCCGGAGTCGGCCCGAATTGCGTTCCAGGCTTCTTTGGCTTTTCTTTGCCACAGATCACTTCAGGAGATGGCTTGTACCTGGTGGTGATGGTTTGGCGTTTGACTTCAACGCCATCCTTATAAAAGACACGATCAACATCGATCGTGAAGCCCTCCATCCCACCTTGCCCGAGACAGGTTTTTGACTCGTCATAAATGGTCTTGAACGGCTTGATATCTCGACGCGGACCGAAATCGGCCTTGATATCGCTGTAGACAGGTACACCCCAGAACGAAACAGTGACGGAAGTGCTTGTGGCGGAAGCCTGGAGATACACAGGTGTGTCATATGGATTCTTGAACTTCATATCGAAGATTCCCCAGGCAACCGTTGCTTCCAAACCTGCCTTGTAACGCGAAATATAGATCGAATGCGCAATCACTTGCACCGGCTCCATGCCTGCGTAAAACGCAGCAGTCCAGGTGGTGGTGGTTGCAGTTGAAACACCACCCCCGAGTTCTTGAGCGAAGATTCCGCCCTGGCCAATCACGAAACCAACGGTGTAACCATTGGCAACCGTGCGCTCTTTCATGGTGTCGTTCATTGAATAGGTTTCGCCTGGCATCACTACCGTGCCATTTACTCGTCGCGCGGCCTCACCGATGTTTTGTTTGCGGTACGCGGCATATGGGAAGTTTTGAGTGAAAGACGAAAGCCGTGCAGTGACTCCAAGGTCTTGAGCTGCTTGCGTAGATAGCGCTGGTTCGCGAACGCCAACAGTTACTGGAGCAACGCGTGCAGGTGGATTCTTATCAAGCACGCTCCCAACAGCTGCTGCGAGATCTTCATCCGAAACGCCTTTGCCAACTTTTCCAGGAACTACCGAGACTTTGCCGTTGGCTTCAGTGAAGTACGCCGATCGTCCAGCTGTTTCAACAGGTTCTAGTGCACTTGCAACCGCCTTGTGCAAGATCGCTCCATCGAGAACGGGTACGAGAGCACCATTTTCAGCACCGAAACTCAACGAACGAGCAATCACGCGCTTGCCGACCTTGGCTCTGATCGCACCAGTCGTGACATAAACAGGACCGCTCACTGCTTGTTGAGCTTGTGACTTCGCTGCAGCGAGCGCAGCATCACTGACCGTTGGCTTTGATTCGGCTGGAACCACGCGCACCTGGTCATTACCCGTGGCGAAAGCTTGAGTAATTGCGGCGGCTGCAGCGTTGCGATCAATTTCTTTACCGGACTGACCAGCGACTTCAACGGCTTCCAAGCCCTTCATGTCAATCGTTGGTTCAACTGCAGGATGGTCAACAACTGTTGCGATGCCATCAACCTGAGCCTTCAAAGAATCGCTATCAACGAGCACCACTGGATCAAGTGCGCGGCGCGTGAAAAAGTTTCCTACCAATGCGAATGGGTTGTACGTGTGCTCTGCCGCTTGAGTCAATGTGGCATCGACATCGAAGGCCAGACCGGCTTCCGCAGGGACGATGTCGAAAGTCTTACGGCCACTTGTGACAGTGATCGGCTTCTTGGATTGAGTTGCGAATTCCTTTTCGAGCACTGATCGGGCGTCGGCCTCTGACATGCCACCAATCGAAGTACCCATCACTGTGGTGCCCCGAGGAATACCTGATCCAACAGAAATCAATGCGATGACGTACAACAGCACCAATGCACCGATGACAGAGCCACCAATAATGAGGGACCGACGAGACTTCAGCACCGACCAATGCCAGTGGCGCTCTTGAGTCACAGGTCAAACCCCCAGAAAATTCGCAAAGTGTTCTTAGATCGTAAGCGACGTGAGAACAAAGTGCGCGCATGAATCAGTTCGCCGGCGCGTGGGCGTTTGTGTGGCGTTAGTGGGCTGGTTCTGGTTGGTGAGGGATCAACACCGGAAACGTTGTTGCAGCTGCACCAATCACAACACCGCTCAGTAGGTAGACCCACTGACGACCGCCACCTGACAGGGCTAAATCACCGGACGGGCTTTCTCCTGCCATCACTATGGTGGCAAGAATCCAACCCATAAAGAGCGTCATTGCACCCCAACGGCTCATTACCAGCCATGCCCCACCGCGAATCGCCAAGGCAAGAACGACGATCACGACCACCATGCCCCAGGGCACAACGAGTAATCCCCAAGGAACATTGATAACCAAGCGATCAGCCTGAATAAAGGCACCGATCAAGCCGATGAGTAACCCCGCCGCGATCACAGCGAGGTAGCGCAGAAACTGCTTCACTCGGTGACACCAGAAAACAGGTCATGCTCACGTCCATCAACGAGTTCTCCGAGTGTTCCTTCTGCCAGGCGGTAGTACTCAGTGCCAAACACTTGAGATCCCAGGTTATTTGACAGGGCAAAAAAGCCACCGTCGACGGCGACCTGTGTGGCATGCGCACGCAGCGCATCCATCTTCGCTTTCAAGAATTCAGGTGCTGATATTTCCGTAGTGATCAAAGCATCATCCGTCGCGAACGGAAGATCATCAGGATCTAGCTCTGCAAAGCCTGTCGTCTCGCCTGCTGCACGAAGGGCAGTGATGCCATCTCTCAACACCTGCTTGGACATCGCAGTCCAGTAGATCTTCTGGACCTTCCATGGCTCACCGAGTTCCGGCTTGAATCCAGGAACAGCAGCGAGCATCGCTGCGTAATGAGTCACGCGATGCGCCTGCAAATGATCAGGGTGCCCATAGGAGCCGAAATCGTCGTAGGTGATGGCAACCTGGGGCTGCGTCTCCCGAATAACTTTCACCAGTTCAATGGAGGCGTCAAGAAGGTCTGCTCGCCAAAAACATTCTGGCTTTTCGTTTGGAGGCGTGCCGATCATTCCTGAGTCACGGAAGCGCCCAGGCCCGCCGAGCAAACGCCAATCGGTGATACCCAATTCCTTCATTGCTGCGGCAAGTTCTTGTTGGCGATGCTCACCTAGCCGGTCATCTTTATCCGCCGCTAAATGAGCCACGTCAGGCAGGAGGATTTCGCCTTCCTCGCCCAAGGTGCAGGTCACCAAGGTCACCTGGGTACCAGCAGAGGCGTACTTGGCCATCGTGATTCCGGTGGCAATTGATTCGTCATCTGGATGCGCATGGACAAGGAGGAGTCGCTGGGTCACCAGTAGAAGGTACCTTGCTTCCTGTGAGCACCGACGCGACTGCCGAGACTTATCCACGCCAGCGCGCCCGCACGCGCGGCTTCCAGCTTGGCCGTCCGCGCAATTTCCATCTGATCAGCGATCGAGTCCTGTTTATCCGGAGCGCATCGGGAAATGATGCGGCTGGCTCACTGTGGGCACTTGACCTCAATTCAGGTGCCGAAACCTGCCTCGTTGATGTGCGTACCGATATCCCGAGCAGTGACGGCGATGAGCTTCCCGCAGCTGAAAAAGCTCGCCGTGAACGCATGCGCGAGGTCACCGGTGGCATCACTGCCTATAGCGTTGATTCAGCCGGGACATTCGCGGCCTTTGCGGTTAACGGCATTCCATTCATCGTTGACCTTGCGAACAATTCCGTTCGCGCAATTGCTGCGCCCGGACCAGTCGTTGATCCAAGAATCAATCACGCAGGCACAGCTGTTGCTTATGTGATCGAGCGTTCTTTGTATGTCACGGATATTGCAACGGACTGTGCCACCTGCATTGCCGCTGCGACGCATGAACATGAAACGTGGGGCCTTGCAGATTTTGTCGCGGCCGAAGAACTGGCTCGCTATCGCGGGTTTTGGTGGTTACCGGAATCTGAAGGTTCACTCCTAGTCGAATGCTTTGATGAAAGTAATGTCAATGAGTGGTGGATAGCCGATCCTGCGCAACCTGGCAACGAGCCGCAATCACGTCGCTACCCCGCTGCCGGAACAGCAAATGCAGTTGTGGAACTTTGGGTGATCAACGCCAATGGCGAACGCAAGCAAGTCATATGGGATCTTGACGCATTTCCTTATCTGGCAACTGTTACTCCATCAAAATTTGGAACTGTTCTCGAGTTGCTGAACCGCGAACAAAATCTTGTGAGCATTCAACTACTCAATAGCCAGACAGGCGAACTGACGGAACTTCAAAGGCGAAGTGATGCTGCCTGGGTTGACGTGATGTCAGGTGTTCCTTGCCTTGATCGTGAACAACAACTCATCGAAATCGTGAATGACGTCTCATCGGATACCTACCGTTTAACGCGCGCCGATGAGTTCGTGACGCCCGCTGGACTACAGGTGCGCGCACTCATCGATCACGACACAACAAGCGCAGTTGTCGCCGCGTCACGCGAAGCAACAACTCAGGCGCTGTATCGAGTCAACTTTGAATCCGGTGTGATGACTGCGCTGACTGATGAGCAGTCATGGTCAACAGGTGTCGTGAGCGGGGATACATCTGTCATCGTTCAAGCTGATGCATTAAAACCTCACACCACCTTTACTGCGCTCAATGTGGATAAGCCGCACGTGATTGCCAATCACGCAGAAACCCCAAACATCAACGTGCGCCCGCACTACGTGCAAGCAGGTGAGCGATCGCTGGAAACCTGTGTGTTGTGGCCGACAGGCCATGTTGCTGGGTCAAAGAAACTTCCAGTGATCCTCTCGCCTTATGGCGGGCCACATGGTCAACGCGTGATGCGTAACGCCGCTGCATTCACTACCGAGCAATGGTTTGCTGATCAAGGTTTTGCGGTGATCGTCACTGATAACCGAGGCACTCCAGGTCGCGGGCCCGCTTGGGAACGCGCCGTGCACAACGATCTTGCGACGTTTCCAGTTGCCGACCAAGTTGATGCATTACTGGCACTAGCGCAGGAACAACGTGACCTCGACATCACGCGCGTTGGTATTCGCGGCTGGTCCTTCGGCGGTTACTTGGCAGCCCTTGCTTTGATGGAACGTCCAGATATTTTCAGTGCTGCTGTTGCAGGCGCACCTGTGACCGACTGGGCTCTCTATGACACGGCATATACCGAGCGCTACCTAGGTACACCGCAAGGAAACCCGAGCGCCTATGCAAGTACATCCTTGTTAAATAAGGCAGACACGCTTGAGAAACCACTACTCCTTATTCATGGATTAGCTGATGACAACGTCTTTGCAGCGCACACCTTGCAGCTCTCCAGCGCATTGCTCGCTGCAGGCAAATCACATTCAGTAGTCCCACTGAGCGGTGTCACACACATGACCCCACAAGAAATAGTCGCCGAGAACTTGCTGCGACTAGAAGTTGAATTCTTTCGCAGCCATCTCGGCGACTAGTTCGTGCTTTTGGTGAAGCGTTAGTTCTTTGGCTTGCGTCCAGCGCGAGCGCGATCAACCTGAGTCAACAGCACCTTGCGAATACGCACGCTTGATGGCGTGATTTCTACACACTCATCTTCGCGACAGAACTCAAGTGCCTGCTCAAGTGAAAGCTGCTTATGAGGAATGAGCGGAACGAGAATGTCACCTGCAGATGAACGCATGTTGGTGAGCTTCTTTTCCTTCGTTGGGTTCACATCCATATCGTCTTGACGTGAGTTTTCACCAACAATCATGCCTTCGTAAACATCGGTGCCTGGTCCGATAAACATCGTGCCGCGCTCCTGCAAGTTTGCAAGTGCGAAGGCCGTTGTTGGGCCCGTGCGGTCCGCGATGAGCGAACCGGTTGGCCGGGTACGCAATTCACCGTGCCATGGCTCGTAACGATCAAACACATGGTGCAGCAATCCGGTGCCGCGAGTTTCGGTTAGGAACTCGGTACGGAAACCAATCAAGCCACGTGCAGGAACGATGTAATCCATGCGAACCCAGCCAGTGCCGTGGTTCACCATTTGCTCCATGCGACCCTTACGAAGCGCCATGAGCTGGGTGACAACACCGAGGTAATCCTCAGGAATGTCAATGGACAACTTCTCCATTGGTTCGCACTTCTTGCCGTCGATGATGCGGGTAACGACCTGTGGCTTACCAACCGTGAGTTCGAAGTCTTCGCGACGCATCATTTCAACAAGGATCGCGAGCTGAAGTTCGCCACGACCTTGAATTTCCCAAGTATCTGGACGCTCGGTGTTGTTCATGCGGATCGAAACGTTGCCGACAAGTTCTTGCTCAAGACGCTGCTTGACCATGCTTGCTGTGAGCTTCTTGCCGCTCTTGCCAGCAAGCGGTGATGTGTTGATACCGATGGTCATCGAGATTGATGGCTCATCAACAGTGATCACGGGAAGTGGGATTGGGTTTTCTGGATCACCAAGGGTCTCGCCAATGGTGATTTCAGGAATACCAGCCACGGCGATGATGTCGCCTGGGCCTGCGCTTTCAACGACAACGCGAGAAAGGTTCTCGGTCATCATGAGTTCAACAACCTTGGCACGCTCAATGGTGCCGTCGGTCTTCATCCAAGACACTTGCTGACCCTTTTTGATATTGCCCTGGTGAACGCGGCAAAGAGCCAAGCGACCGAGATAAGGGGATGCGTCAAGGTTGGTGACATGTGCCTGAAGTGGCGCACCTTCGATGTATTGAGGAGCTGGCACTGTTTCAAGAAGCACCTTGAACAGCGGCTCGAGGTTTTCTTCTTCTGGCATGCCGCCATCTGCTGGGCGCGTCAATGAAGCGCGACCAGCCTTAGCGCTGGTGTAAATGATTGGGAATTCGATCTGAGCTTCCGTTGCATCAAGATCAAGGAAGAGTTCATAGGCCTCATCGACGACTGCGCCAATGCGGGAGTCGGGACGGTCAACCTTGTTGATCACGAGCACAACAGGCAGGCCTTTTTGCAAGGCCTTGCGAAGCACGAAGCGGGTCTGAGGAAGTGGACCTTCAGATGCGTCAACGAGCAGCACCACGCCATCGACCATTTCAAGACCGCGCTCAACTTCGCCACCGAAGTCAGCGTGACCTGGGGTGTCGATGATGTTGAAGGTGACGCCGCCCTCTGGAGCACCCGGACCGGTGTAGTGCACCGAGGTGTTCTTCGCGAGGATCGTGATGCCCTTTTCGCGCTCGAGGTCCATGGAGTCCATGACGCGGTCATTCACGTCTTGGTTCTCACGGAAGGCACCCGACTGCCACAACATGGCATCCACAAGCGTGGTTTTGCCGTGGTCGACGTGGGCGATAATGGCTACGTTACGAAGATCTTCTCTGCTTGGCACCCGCTGACCTTACGGGGTCGGCACCTATACCGACGAATCGCCCGAATGCCCCTAGAGGGAATCCTTGCCAAAGGCCAGCTCATATTTCGCATCTATCAGCTTTTTGAGTAGCGCTTTGGGTAACGGCTTGTCCTTGGGGAAGTGCAAAGCGCTCTTGGTGCCCGTATAGCCCGCAAGCTCGGATTCAAACTGATTCAAGATCGACCCACTATGCGGGTAATAGGAATTGAAATTCTTCGCCGCCGCAAACCCCGCCATCACTTTGCCACGCACCTTAAAGGCCGGCATGCCGTACGAAATACATTCTTCGCAATCGGGCAATAGCGCCAGGATTCTGGTGCGCACTTCTTGCAAAGTGGAACGTTGCGGTTCCGTGACGCTCTTCAAATACGCATCAATTTCTTTGGCTGACATTTGAACTCAAACTCTTCCTTACTTCGCATCAAATCTATCGGCGTTCATCACCTTTACCCACGCAGCGATAAAGTCATCCACCATCTTCCTTTTATTGTCGTCTTGGGCATATACCTCGGCGTAAGCACGAAGAATTGAGTTTGAACCAAAGACGAGATCCGCGCGCGTGGCTGTGTACTTCACCTCGCCAGTCTTGCGACTTCTCAAGTTGTAGAGATTTTCTCCTGCAGGTTCCCAGACATATCCCATATCGGTTAATGTCACGAAGAAGTCATTCGATAGAACTCCGACGTTGTCTGTAAAGACTCCATGCCCTGATCCTGCATAGTTCGCTCCAATAACTCGAAGTCCACCAATGAGCACTGTCATCTCTGGTGCCGTAAGCCCCATTAATTGAGCGCGATCAAGGAGAAGCTCTTCTGGAGAGACGATGTAATCCTCCTTCAGCCAATTTCTAAAACCATCATGCATTGGTTCTAACGGTGCAAATGAATCAGCATCTGTTTGTTCCACAAGTGCGTCTCCGCGCCCAGCCATAAATGGAACACTCACTTCGACACCAGCTGCTACTGCTGCCTTTTCAATACCTACGTTGCCCGCAAGAACTATTGCATCAGCAAGGCTCGCACCATGCTTCTGAGCCAGTGGCTCGAGCACAGCAAGAACTTTCGCTAAACGAGTTGGCTCATTGCCCTTCCAGCTCTTCTGTGGTTCTAAACGAATACGAGCACCATTTGCTCCACCACGCTTATCTGAACCGCGAAATGTTCGAGCGCTATCCCACGCAGTTGTTACTAACTCTGCAACGGTTAAATCTGTAGCCGCAATCGCTGTCTTGAGATCTTCGACTTTATAAGCAGTTGAGCCAGCAGGAATTGGATCTTGCCAAATGAGATCCTCTTTTGGAACATCTGGACCAAAGTAGCGGGCTTTAGGGCCTAAATCGCGGTGCGTTAACTTAAACCAAGCGCGCGCAAAAACCTCATCGAAATATTTAGGGTTCTTGTAGAAGTGCTCTGATATTCCGCGATAAATAGGGTCCTTGATCATTGCCATATCGGCATCAGTCATCATGAGATTGAGACGCAATGATGAATTCTCAACATCAACAGGCGCGTCTTTTTCTACGAGATTCTTTGGTTCCCACTGATGCGCTCCGGCTGGAGACTTCTTTAGTTCCCAGTCATACTTGAATAATAGTTCGAAGTAACCGTTGTCCCATTGAGTTGGATGAGTGGTCCAAGCACCTTCAATTCCGCTTGTCACGGTATCGCGCCCAATGCCACGAGTTTTATGATTGATCCAACCAAGACCTTGTTCTGCGATATCTGCAGCTTCGGGCTCTGGACCAAGATTCGCAGCGCTACCATTTCCGTGAGCCTTACCCACGGTGTGGCCGCCTGCAGTGAGAGCAACAGTCTCTTCATCGTTCATCGCCATTCTGGCGAAAGTTTCGCGCACCTGCTGTGCGGTCTTCACTGGATCTGGGACTCCGTTAACACCTTCTGGGTTAACGTAAATCAATCCCATCTGAACTGCAGCTAGTGGATTTTCCATTGTTGTTGCATCGACTAAATCGCCATAACGTGAATCACTTGGAGCTAGCCACTCTTTCTCTGAGCCCCAATATGTATCAATTTCAGGCGCCCAAATATCTTCTCGTCCAAAAGAAAAACCAAATGTTTTAAGACCCATTGACTCGTAGGCAATTGTTCCGGCAAGAATCATAAGATCTGCCCAGCTGAGTTTGTTGCCATACTTCTTCTTGATTGGCCAAAGTAATCGACGCGCTTTATCGAGGTTAACGTTATCGGGCCAAGAGTTCAGTGGTGCAAAGCGTTGATTACCCGTAGCACCGCCGCCACGTCCGTCTGCAATTCTGTAAGTACCCGCTGAGTGCCATGCCATACGAATCATCAGTCCGCCGTAGTGACCCCAATCTGCTGGCCACCAAGACTGGCTATCTGTCATAAAGTCATGAAGATCCTTCTTCAGTGCATCAACATCTAACTTCTTGAGCTCCTCGTGATAGTCAAAGTTGGCGCCGAGGGGATTAACTTTCGTGTCATGCTGACTCAAGATCTCTAACTTCAAACTGTTAGGCCACCACATTTCATTTGAACCCTCTGACGTGGTTACTGCGCCGTGAGCTACTGGGCACTTTCCGCCTTGATCAGTCATGAATCTCTCCTAATACATTGTCAGATAAATGAATTGATGCGTTCCTTCAGAGACTTGCTCAGTCAATCACTGGCTTCTGAGAAATTCAAGAGGCAAAGGTGCCTCTCCTAGCGAGAGAATTGAAGAACGGTGACAATGATCGAGAGAACGGTGAGCAAAATGGCTGGGCCCATGTCTTTGACGCCATCGCGCACTCGAATGTGCGCAATGACTGCACCCGCGAAATAGAGAACAAAGCCAAGAGCTGCCAGCTGTCCGAGAAGTGGAATCCAAATACCAACAAGCAGCCCGAGCGCGCCAAGGATTTCAACAGTGCCAAGCAAACGAATCTGACGCTCACGCAAGCCAACATGTACCAACATCTCAACGGCCTTCTCGTTCATCGAGAATTTTCCGAAGGCCGAGAATGCGGTCATGAGTCCAAGTAGTGCAGCAAGAATGATGAGTGCCATGGTGATGGGGTCCTATTCATAGGGCTGAGGAAACCTCGATGCCCTGAACGCTACCGAAGTTGCAGCACTCAGGGTTGCAACGCAGGTAAGACACGCTCAATAAGCAACGGCGCCAAGTCACTTCGTTCATTCATCTCATCTGGATGAAGCCAGATCAGATCATCAATCTCTGCTCGTACGGAAAGCCCACTCACCCATGGATGTTCAAAGATGTAGCCGTGCACTGAATGGTCAGGTTCATTCGCGGCTGCGGTAATCCAGTCGCCAAGAAATCTGAGTGATGCATCGTCAAGCACAGCGCCCACTTCTTCGTTCAGCTCACGGATTGCAGCTTGCGCAGGTGACTCCCCTGCTTCAATTTTTCCACCAGGCAACATGTATCGAGTGGTTCCTCGCTTGCGAACGAGCAACACTCGCCCGTCGAGATCGCGAATAACGACTGCCGAGACAACAAAGTCGGCGGAATTGGTCATTGACCCACAACGTTGCTGACCGGGGCGTTCTTCTTTTTGCCCCAGACGAATAAGTAAAGAATGTCGAGGATGCCGATGGTGTTCACTACTAACAACACGACAAACCACACTGGGCTTCGATTCGCGCCAGCGCGATACAGCGCGAACGCCTTCCAGACAAATGACCAGATGAGCAACACGATGAATACCCAGAGAAATCCTGAGTTCATGAAGTCGTCGGTGCTTGTTTCAGTCATGGTTCAAGGCTAGCAGCGAAACATCTTGTGGTTTAGACGTTGAAACGGAATTCCACAACGTCGCCGTCCACCATCACGTAGTCCTTGCCTTCCATACGAACCTTGCCTTTAGCTTTCGCTTCAGCCATTGATCCATTTTCAAGAAGGTCAGCAAAGGAAACGATTTCTGCCTTAATGAATCCCTTCTGGAAGTCAGTGTGGATAACACCTGCAGCTTCTGGTGCTGTTGCACCAACGGGGATGGTCCATGCGCGTGCTTCCTTTGGACCAGCGGTCAGGTAGGTCTGCAAACCAAGGGCAGCGAATCCAACGCGAGCAAGCGCATTCAAGCCTGACTCTGTTTGCCCAACCGACTGCAGAAGTTCCATCGCTTCTTCATCATCGAGTTCACCGAGTTCTGATTCCAACTTGGCATCAAGGAACACCGCTTCGGCAGGAGAAACCAAACGATTCATCCGCTCTTTGAATTCTGCATCGCCAAGTTCATTTTCATCAACGTTGATCACGTAGACAAAAGGCTTTGCAGTGAGCAAGAACAACTCGCGTAGGGGCTCAACATCAACACCAGCTTGGAAGAGCGTGCTGCCCTCATTCAAAATCACCTCAGCAGCCTTAGCAGCTTCAAGTACTGCGACCTTTGACTTATCGGTGCGTATTTCCTTTTCAAGACGTGGAATGGCTTTTTCAAGTGACTGAAGATCAGCGAGGATCAATTCGGTGTTGATTGTTGCCATGTCTTCTTCTGGAGAAACGCGACCTTCAACGTGCACGACATCGTCGTCAACGAATGCGCGAAGCACCTGACAGATGGCATCTGATTCACGAATGTTGGCAAGGAACTTGTTGCCAAGGCCTGCGCCTTCGGATGCGCCCTTCACGATGCCCGCGATATCCACGAACATCACGGTTGCCGGAAGGATCTTCTCGGAGCCGAAAATGCGGGCCAGATCCTCAAGCCGAGGGTCAGGAACACCCACCACACCGGTGTTGGGCTCGATCGTTGCGAAGGGGTAATTCGCTGCGAGCACGTTGTTCTTGGTCAGTGCGTTGAACATCGTCGACTTGCCTACGTTGGGGAGTCCGACGATTCCGATAGTTAGGGCCACGCCGGCCATCCTCTCAGAGCGCCAAATTGTCAGGCCCCCGTGCCATCGTGAAGCCATGGCTACGAGCAATCTTCCCCTTGAATCCGTGCTGTTACTCCTGGCAATCGGTGCCCTCGTGGGTGCCAGCGCTACGGCAGTCTTCTTCCTCATGCGCCGTCGCAACGACGCGCTGGCTGATGCAGCTGTCGTCGAGGCGCTCACTCCAGTCGCCGAATCCCTCCAGGCTTTGGCTGCCCAAGTTGAGCGCCATGAGCGCACAAATATTGCGGCTCAGACCGAACTGCGCACCACGTTGACCACCACATGGGAAAGCCAGGTGCAGGTGTTGCAGCGCTCAACAGATGATGTTCGCCGTGAAGCTTCGCGCCTTGCTGAAGTGTTGAGTCGCTCAGGTGCTCGTGGACGTTGGGGTGAAATGCAATTACGTCGCCTTGTCGAAGCCTCTGGCTTACTTGATCGCGTCGACTTTGTTGAGCAAGCCTCCTTTGATTCTCACGATGGCGTGGGTCGCCCGGACATGATCATTCGTCTTGCAGGGGATCGAAGTGTGGTCATCGACGCGAAAGTTCCGCTTGCTGCTTTTCTTGAAGCAGAGCAGACAACTGACGAAGCAAGCTTGCAATTGCGACTGCAACAACATGCTGCTGCAGTGATTCGTCACATCGATGCCTTGAAAGCACGTGACTATCAACGCTTGGTTCCCAACAACGCTGAATTTGTCGTGATGTTCTTACCTTCAGAAGCTTTGCTCGAAACCGCATTGCAGATGCGTCCAGATTTATTGGACTATGCATTTGAGCGCAACATCGTTCCGGCAACACCAACTACCTTGTTCGCACTTCTGCGCACTGTCTCACTCACATGGCGCCAAGAACAACTCGCTGAACATGCTGAAGAAATTCGAGTGCTCGGCGTTGAACTGCATCGTCGTTTAGTCACGATGGCTTCACACTTCGCCAAGGTCGGCAACTCATTGGACTCAGCGGTGGCCCAGTACAACAAGGCCATCGGATCACTGGAATCCCGCGTACTTGTCACCGCGCGCCAGTTTGGTGAACTTGGCACAGGAGATGCAGAGCTCCAGGCCCCAACATTGCTGCACACCACGACCCGGCCGCTCACCGCGCCTGAGCTCATTGCGGATGTGAGTTGAGTACCCTGAAGGGGTGATGGACGAAAGCCAATTCAGCGATCCCGCTGAAGACGACGCCTACAGCGCGCTCTTTCGCCCATCTACGCCCGCACCTGCGGTAGCGCCCGATGAAGAAGAAGTCATCGTCATCGTTGAAGAAGCGCCATTTGTTCCCGTAACTCCACCCGCAGCCCCACCAGTAATCAGTAGCCCAAAGGCTGACACCGGGCGTCTATTTCGAAGTGTGGGCGCTGAAACGGCAACTACTGCTCTTCCAGCACTGAGCCGATCCGAAGCCGCACACCTGCGCACTGTCGGAGCGCAGGGCACTGCTGCTCTGCCAGTCATTGCCGAAGAAATCGAACGAGAATCCGCTGATGCGCCTGTGGCTCCTGCTGATGCCGTCATTCATACTTCAGAAGCAATGTTTGCTTCCCCAATTACGAGCGAACCCGAGCAGGTCACCAGCCAGCGCAGTGACCAAATGAAGGAAGCGCCGATGAGCAAGTCGCGCCGCAACGATCCAGGCCTGAACCCACTTGGCGTCTATGTGCTGGTGATCGGTTCAACGGTGATCGCCGGATTCCTTGATTCATTCATCAGCGGCACTGGCCTTGGCTGGCTCACCGGCATTGTGTTTGTCGTGGCATCGATCTATTGCGCAGTGAAGGTGCGAGTCAGTGATGCCAGCGTCGCTGTTATTGCTCCACCAATTGCATACGGCATTGCTGCTTTGACTGTTGGTCAATTAGGTCAAAGTCGCGCAGGCGGCGCTGTCATTTCTGCATTCGTCAATGCGTTCACCACATTGGCTGACAACTGGTTCTGGATTATTGGCACCACGCTTGCAGCCCTTGCTGTAGTTGTTGTGCGCTCGCGCCGCTAATTTTTTTATAGTCTTAGCTGATGCGTTAGTTCGCTTGGGCTTTCATATCCCGACGCAACTCTGGCGGTAACGCAAACACCAACTTCTCCACCGTGGTTGTGACTTCTTCAAGCTCACCAAACCCACGTTCGGCAAGCCAGGCAATGACATCTTGAACCAAGATTTCTGGAACGGATGCTCCACTTGTGAGACCAACCGTTGTCGCATTGGTAAACCACGATTCATCAAGCTCATCAGCACCATCGACTCGATATGAGCTTTTTGCGCCTGCTTCGACGGCAACCTCAGCAAGACGAACAGAATTTGACGAGTTACCCGAGCCAACAACAATCACCACTTCACACTTTGGCGCAATGGCTTTTACGGCCGCTTGGCGATTTTGTGTCGCATAGCAAATGTCATCGCTTGGTGGGCTCACCAAGTTAGGAAAGCGATTCTGCAATACATCGACAGTTGCAATCGTCTCGTCAACGGAAAGAGTTGTTTGCGACAACCAAATCAACTTGTCATCTGCACTCAAGTTTACGACCGCAGCTTCTTTGGGATCTTGCACAAGTGTGATGACGTCAGGAGCTTCGCCAGTAGTCCCGACAACTTCTTCATGACCTTCATGACCGATCAAAATGATTTGGTAGCCCTCTGCAGCGAAGCGTCGCGCTTCCGCATGCACTTTGGTGACCAGCGGGCATGTTGCATCAATCGCATTGAGGTTTCTATCCGATGCTTCAACATGCACAGTAGGCGATACTCCGTGCGCTGAGAACACGACATTGGCGCCTTCAGGAACTTCATCGAGTTCGTCAACGAAAATCGCGCCACGATTTTCAAGTGACTTCACTACATATTTGTTATGAACAATTTCTTTGCGCACATATACAGGAGCGCCATAGGTATCGAGGGCGTTTTCAACAGTGGTCACCGCCCGGTCAACGCCAGCGCAGTATCCGCGTGGGGCCGCCAAAAGAACGCGCTTTGTGCTCGACATAGCACTCATCGTAGGTGCCCGACGTCGGTCACAACACATACGCTGCACCCGTGGCCCTTGACTCCTCCGCTGAACACCCGGCACCGGTTCGCACGGTCTCCCGGCTGGTTGGTGAATGGGTTGGGCGTCTTGGCCCGATCTGGATAGATGGCCAAGTTGCCGAATTTCGCCCGCGCCCGGGTGCTCGCAATATCTATCTGACCCTGCGCGACCCCGATGTTGATATGTCTCTCACGATCGTGGCCGATGCCGCACTGGTTGGGAGCGTTGAGCCACCGCTTGCCCAAGGCCAACGCATTGTTGTCTATGCCAAGCCTGAGTATTGGACCGGCAGAGGCAGCCTGCAATTTCGCGCCAAAGAAATTCGCCCCGTGGGCCTAGGCGCGCTGCTTGAGCAACTTGAACGCTTGAAGCACCTATTAACTGCAGAGGGCCTGTTCTCGCCCGACCGTAAGCAAACACTGCCTTTCCTTCCACGTCGCATCGGATTAATTTGCGGACGCAACAGCGCCGCGATGCACGATGTATTAGTCAACGTGGATGACCGCTGGCCTGGAATTCCATTCGAAGTGCGCGAGGTTGCGGTGCAAGGAGTCCAAGCAGTCACCGCTGTTACCGACGCACTCGTTGAACTTGATGCGATCGACGATGTTGATGTGATTGTGATTGCCCGTGGCGGTGGAAGCGTTGAAGATCTCTTGCCCTTTAGTAACGAAGCATTAGTACGCGCAGCTTCGGCAGCACGTACCCCCATAGTTTCTGCCATCGGCCATGAACAAGACACACCATTACTTGATCTTGTGGCTGACTTGCGCGCCTCAACTCCAACCGATGCCGCAAAGCGCATCGTGCCTTCCTGGCAAGAACAATTCGGCATTGTTCAAGCTTTTCGTCATCGTTCAACCTCGGTTTTAAAGAATCGCCTTGATCGAGAATCACAAAGCGCCTCGGAAAACTTGCGTCGCATTCGCACACGTGTGAACCATTTAATTGAAGCCGGACTTCGTGATCTTGAACATCTCACTGCTCGTGTGCGAGCACTTTCTCCAGCAGCAACACTGGAACGCGGCTACGCCATTGTGACCAATGCGGATGGAGAAATCATTCGCGATGCAGCCACAACTGCACCTGGAGATTTCATTCGCGTCCGAGTTGCCCAAGGTGCCTTTGAAACCCAACGAGTTGACGATTCAACGGAGGAAACATGAGCAAGCCCACAGACATAACAAAGTTGACCTTCGAAGAGGCTCGCGATGAACTCGCCGGAGTCGTAGCGAATCTTGAATCAGGTGGCCACACCCTTGAGGCTTCACTTGCACTGTGGGAACGCGGGGAATTGCTCGCTGCCCATTGTCAGCAATGGTTAGAAGCAGCGCGCGAACACATTGTTACAGCTGAGTCGGTTTCTGAGTAGCAAGCGATCCAGCGACAGCTTTCAACTCATTGAGTGAGACTGTGCCACTCACTGCTGTGGTCACGCCCTGTATTTGCCGCACGAGAGCGCGCTGTGAATTACCGTCGTAGACGCGCCACTCCGCACCGTTAATTTCTACCTTGCCTACAGCGCGAGTCGTTGCTAATTGTGATTCCAGAAAGTCGAGCTTCATCGTCGCTGACTGTTCAACTTCTACGTATTGAGTCTGCGGCGTGACATACCCCAGATGCCAGACAGGGATTGGGTTACCTGAAAAACGAGCACTCGTGAGACGGTAGCCATCGCTCTTTTGTGGCACTTCAATCGGGAATGTTGCCTGCATGTTTGCCAGCATCAGAGGTGTATTCATACTGACCACGCGCACAGGATCTGGCTCTGCACGATGGGTTATCAACATGATCACTGCGATTGCCGCAATCACCACCGCTAACGAACGACCCATATCTCCGATGGTTTGCGCTAATCGGGCATTTGGGCGCCCCGTTGGCTCGGGCATCGTTGAACTCACGAGATCATGATGACGCATCAGGTACCCACTTCGGCGAAGTGGCCTGAACACACGTGTGAAGAGAGGTTCTTTCTACCCAATTGACCAACCATGGTCATGGGTATGACTCAGCCTGTTAACAATGCGCCTCAGTCCGTTCTTGGTGAAGTGTCTCCCAAGTCACGGCTCGCAGCACTCCTGCTCTGCTTCTTCCTAGGAGGCCTACGCATCCACCGCTTTTATGTTGGCAAGGTCGGTACCGGCATCTTGATGATCGTGACACTGGGCGGGCTTGGCATTTGGGTTCTCGTGGATTTGATCATGATCATTGTCGGCGCCTTCCGCGACAAGCTGGGTCAACTCGTTCTCAACTGGAACTAAACGGTTGGCGACTTTGCGCCTTCGCTTACTCGAGTATCACCAATGGCATCACGAATCTAGGGTTACTGAAGCAGCGTCAGCCGTTGCGTTCTGGCTCATTCTTTCCTTTGGCCCTGCCGGCGTTGTTGCTATCAACGTTTTAGGCCTGGGCTTTGAACAACACGATGTCGCTCAGCAACTTGCGATCGTGGCTCAGGCCGCTCCTGGAACCTTTGGCGACATGCTCATCGCGCCATTTCTCGCGGTAGCTCAGCCCACTCCGGGTAGCTGGTGGCGCGATGTGTTGCTTGTGGCTGCTTCACTCTGGACGGTCTCAACCGCAGTTGCGATGCTGCTACGAGGACTACGTCGAGGGTTTGGTCTACCAACGGCTTCATTTGCAATCGTTCGCATTGCAGCCGGTGCAATAGGGCTCGGTGCAATTCTTTTCCTTGGCGCGGTGGCCCTGAGCGTTGACGCGCGTTCCACATTTGCACGGACCGTAGCCAGCTTGGTTGCAGCTTCCGTCTGTTTTGCTCTGGTCCTTGCTCTGTATCGCATCGCCGTTGGGCGAAGCCGCAGTTTCCATCAGTTGTGGCCTGGTGCTCTCTTTGCATCCCTTGGCCTGATTGCCATCGAACTGCTGTGGGAACGGTTTTCACAAGTTTCGCCTAGTCTCACGCTCACCTACGGAACCGTTGCTGGGCTCATCACTTCGTTTATGAGCGTTTGGATTGCGGCATTCGTTGTCTTGTTAGGCCCTTTCATCACTTCGCTAGTAACCGATCGTCAATCGAGCTAAACCCGAGTGTGACCAAAACACCTCGCGTGACGCAGGCCGTGTATCCGTTTGCAGACCTAGGCTCTGGACAGGAGGCAACACGATGACAACGCCCGGCACCATTGAAGTTCCTGACCGCAACCTTGCCCTTGAGCTGGTTCGAGTAACGGAAGCCGCAGCAATGGCTGCTGCTCGCTGGGTGGGTCGAGGTGACAAGAACGGCGCCGACGGTGCCGCGGTGAATGCCATGCGTTCCCTCATTGGCAGTGTCAGCATGAACGGCGTTGTGGTGATCGGTGAAGGCGAAAAAGACGACGCCCCGATGCTTTTCAACGGTGAACGCGTTGGTGATGGCACTGGAGCCGAAGCCGACGTTGCTGTTGACCCCATTGACGGCACCACTCTTGCCGCAAAAGGCATGCCTAATGCCATTGCGGTGATTGCCGTTGCTGAACGTGGCGCGATGTATGACCCAAGCGCCGTGTTTTACATGGAGAAGCTGGTCGTTGGTGCTGAGGGTGCTGACGTGATCGACATCAACTTCCCGATCGCCTGGAACCTTGCGCAATTGGCAAAGGCCAAGGGCGAAAGCATTGCTGACCTGACCGTTTGCATCCTTGATCGACCTCGTCACAAAGATCTCGTGAAGGAAGTTCGCGATGCAGGCGCTCGCATTAAGTTCATTTCAGACGGTGACGTCGCTGGCGCCATCATGGCTGCTCGCGCAGGCACCGGCGTTGACCTGCTTGCAGGTATCGGTGGCACACCTGAGGGCATCATCGCGGCGGCGGCCATGGTCTGCATGGGTGGTGCAATTCAAGCAAAACTCTGGCCACAAGACGAGGCTGAACGCCGCAAGGCACTCGACGCTGGCCACGATCTAGACCGCGTGCTCCACACCCACGACCTCGTCAAGGGCGAGAACATCTTCTTCTGCGCGACAGGAATTACCGATGGCGAGCTCCTACGAGGCGTCCGCTACCGCCCCGAGGGCCCAACCACCCACTCAATCGTGATGCGAGGCAAGAGTGGAACGATTCGCGAGGTCGCCAGCGAACATCGCTTGGCAAAGCTCGGCCAATACTCAGCCATTGATTTCCATAGCCCAGGAGCTGGTCAGCCAGATCTTGACTAACTTCACCTCCCCCCTAGTCAACTAAGCATGGAATCGTTTACATTCTGTCCATGCATTTCCTGCTTGGGGGGCAACAGGCCTCCACCTATCAGCGTGGCCGAATGCAACTGGCTGCTGCTCTGAAGAAATCTCCACAAGCCGTTGATGCACTTGCTCGCTTTGATCGCTATGCCCCCGATCTCTGGGATGGGCTTGCCACTGTTTATGACGTGGAAATCGTCTGGCCAGCTGTCATTGACGTGATTGCAAGCGCGATCACTGCTCGCCCAACTGCACTCGTCGAGCGGGACCGTAATCGGCTCTTGCAGCCAGATTGGTTCCAGCTGCCCGAGACTGTTGGATACGTGGCCTACACCGATCACTTCGCTGGCGACCTCAACGGCATCGCAACCAAAATCGATTACTTGAACGATCTTGGCATCACTTATTTGCACCTCATGCCGCTCCTTCGACCTCGCACTGGCGAAAACGACGGTGGATACGCCGTTGCTGACTACAAGTCAGTGCGCCCAGACCTTGGCTCAATTGATGATCTCGAATCCCTCGCGACATCACTGCATGCCAACGGCATTTCATTGACACTGGACTTAGTACTCAACCACGTTGCCGAGCAACATGAATGGGCAGTCAAAGCTCGGGGCGGTGACGAGAAATACCGCAACTACTTTTTGATGTATCCCGATCGCACGATTCCCGATGAGTTCGAGGCAACCCTTCCTGAGGTCTTTCCTGATTTTGCCCCTGGCAACTTCACCTGGGATGAACCATCACAGCGTTGGGTTTGGACAACCTTCAACTCATGGCAATGGGATCTCAACTGGGCAAATCCTGATGTGTTCTGTGAGTTCATCGACATCTTGACCTTCTTAGCGAACAAAGGCGTGGATTGTTTCCGCCTTGATGCAATCGCGTTCCTGTGGAAGCGTCTTGGAACCAACTCACAAAACCAACCTGAAGTGCACGCCCTCACCCAGGGCTTACGCGCGGCGCTTCGGATTGCCGCACCTTCGGTCATCTTCAAGGCAGAAGCAATTGTCGCCCCAACGGATCTCGTTGCGTACCTCGGCACCGGTGAACATGCCGGAAAGGTTTCCGATCTTGCCTACCACAACTCGCTTATGGTTCAGGCGTGGTCAACTCTGGCAACCGGCGAAGGACGCCTTATGGCGCAAGCACTTCAACGCTTCGCTCCCATTCCAACCACGACCGCCTGGGCAACCTATTTGCGTTGCCACGATGACATTGGTTGGGCCATTGACGATGCAGACGCAGGCGCAATTGGCGTGAGTGGCTACGACCATCGTGCCTACGTCAGTGGTTACTACGGCGGAGAACTTCCACAGAGCCCCGCGCGCGGCGCACACTTTCAAGTCAATCCCGTAACGGGTGATCGACGCACCTCAGGAAGTGCTGCTTCACTTGCTGGCATTGAGTCGGCAATTGAAGCAAATGACGAGCATGCCCTCGAACTAGCGATCAATCGCTTGATGTGTGGTTACTCAATGATCTTTGGATTCGGCGGTTTGCCACTGCTGTACATGGGCGATGAAATTGCGCTCCTCAATGACGAGAAATACTTGAAGAATCCTGCACAAGCTGGCGATAACCGCTGGATGCATCGCCCACACATGCCTTGGGAGGTTGTCGCACAACGCAATTCGCGAGCAACAGTTGCGGGCACCGTATTCACTCGCATGAGCGCGCTGATCTCTGCTCGCAAGTCATTGGCTTCATTGCATGCCGCGACGCCACCTGTGGTGTTTGCTACCGACAATCCTGCGGTTGTTGCATTCCGTCGCCGCCACCCTGCAGGAGATCTTGTTGAGCTCTACAACGTGTCAGCCCAACCTCAGATAGTTCCAACCCACAGTGCTTGGCCTCTCAATGGCGCACTTGCGGGTGAGGCTATTACCGGTGCCACTGTTGACCTCACTGAACCAACCATCACCTTGGCTCCATATGCCGTGTGGTGGCTCACAGCCCAACCCTCTTAACGAGTCGCCCATAGAGCCTTACGCTGCCTACATGGTTGATTTTCAATATCAAGAAATGCTTCCCCTTGGCTCAGATGACACTCCATATCGACTGGTCACCACTGAAGGTGTGAGCACCACGGTCGTCGACGGTCGCACGATTTTGAAGGTTGAACCATCTGCACTGAGCACCTTGGCTTACGAGGCCCTTCGCGATATTTCACATCTGCTGCGCCCAGGTCACCTTGCCCAGCTCGCAAAGATTCTGGAAGACCCAGAAGCTAGCCCGAATGATCGCTTTGTTGCACTTGACCTGTTGAAAAACGCAAACATTGCCGCAGGCGGCGTATTGCCTATGTGCCAAGACACCGGCACCGCAATCATCAGCGCTAAGAAGGGTCAGCATGTCTGGACCACTGGTTCGGATGAAGAACATCTCTCCCGCGGAATTTTCGATGCGTATCAAAACCTAAATTTGCGTTACTCACAAATGGCACCCATCAGCATGTGGGAAGAACGCAACACCGGAACGAACCTGCCTGCTCAAATTGAGTTGTATGCAAATACTCATGAGGGTCACGAAGCCGAATACGAATTCCTCTTCATGGCAAAGGGTGGGGGCAGTGCAAACAAGAGTTATCTCTACCAACAAACGGCAGCCCTGTTGAATCCCACAGCATTTCGCAACTTCCTTGATGAAAGTTTGCGCAGTCTTGGTACCGCAGCCTGCCCGCCGTACCACTTGGCTGTTGTCGTTGGTGGCACTAGCGCTGAGTACGCATTGAAAATGGCGAAGTACGCAAGCGCTCGCTACCTGGACTCACTACCCGTACACGGCTCCGCAGGTGGCCATGCCTTCCGTGATCTTGAAATGGAACAAGAGATCTGGAAGATGACCCAGGAATTTGGCATCGGTGCCCAATTCGGAGGCAAGTACTTCTGCCATGACGTTCGCGTGATCCGCTTGCCACGTCACGGCGCTTCTTTGCCAGTAGCAATCGCTGTGTCATGTTCAGCTGATCGCCAAGCCAAGGCAAAGATCACCGCCGAGGGCGTGTTCTTGGAGCAGCTAGAGCGCGAGCCTGCGCATTACCTCCCAGACGTCACGGACGAACACCTTGACGACGATGTTGTCTCAATCGATTTGAACCAGCCAATGAGCAATATTCGCGAACAACTATCGAAGCTTCCAGTGAAAACTCGCGTATCCCTGACAGGTTCATTGATCGTGGCACGCGATCTGGCTCACGCTCGGATTAAGGCAATGCTAGATCGCGGTGAGCCAATGCCTGAATACTTTAAAAATCACGCGGTGTATTACGCAGGCCCAGCAAAAACCCCAGAAGGTTACGCATCGGGATCATTTGGCCCAACAACTGCAGGACGCATGGATGGCTACGTTGATGCATTCCAGAAAGCAGGCGGCTCACATGTGATGCTGGCTAAAGGTAACCGCAGCATGGCTGTTACAAATGCCTGCAAGGACAACGGCGGTTTCTACTTGGGTTCAATTGGCGGTCCGGCTGCTCGCTTGGCTCAAGACAACATCACCAAGGTTGAAGTGCTGGATTTCCCTGAACTTGGCATGGAAGCCGTGTGGAAGATTGAAGTCGTGAACTTCCCTGCATTTGTTGTTGTTGATGACAAGGGCAATGACTTTTTCGCTGAAACAATGAAGCCAATGGTGACCAAGATTCCGGTCGGACCACCAAAGAGCTAACAGCCCCGGATTGGCCAATGACTTCTACCACTGCCATTGCGCCAGATGGTCCAAAAAGCCCGGTCTTGCCAGTAACGATTCCATTTTTGCGTGGGTACCTTGCGCAACTTTGCTACAACAGCAGCAGCCTTGGCGCCGAGCTCTTTCTTTACTTCCGGCTGCATCATCCATGTTGCACCTACGGCAAGCGGCCTGCTCATTTGGTAAGCGCCGCGGTACCGACCATTGGAACTCACTGAGTTGTAGTTGCCGCCGGTTTCTTTACGCACAATGCAACGACGCTTGCGTTCAGCTTTCTTTGAGTACCACTTGCCGGTGTATAGGCTTTGGGCCACACCATGCTTATCGGTGGCTTTGCCTGCACCTTTGGCATACGTGGACTCAACGGCGAGCCGATTGGTCAACGTTGGCGCGTTCGGCGTTGGCGATGATGCGGGCGCGGCAGTCGCACTCGGGGCAGGGGTCACAGCCTCGGCGCCATGAGCGGGCACGGCTAGGCCAAGGCTGAGTCCAGCTGCAACCAACAGCACAACGCACTTACGCATCACAAACACCTCCTCCTTGGCTAGAAGCCTCGGAATACCGTGCCTTGTGAATCGAGTTCTGTCATCTTTGGCAGACGTGGATCAGGTCACGTATACGCCAGACAACCTAAATCCCTCACAAAATCGTGCCGAAAAGTGGCGAGGAATCCCCCATGAGGTGGCTTGAATCACACGATGAGAAGCAAACCCTCAAGTAGAACTAGAGGATTCCATCATCAATCAGGCGAGTAGCCAGGGCAGCGATTGGGCTGCGTTCAGACTTCGTCAGAGTTACATGGGCGAAGAGTGACTCTCCTTTGAGCCGTTCCACCACAGCAGCGATGCCATCGTGACGGCCCACGCGCAGATTGTCGCGTTGCGCAACATCGTGGGTCAGGAATACGCGACTGTTCTTACCTAGGCGTGAGATTGCCGTGAGAATCGTCGAGCGTTCAAGGTTTTGTGCCTCATCCAAAATCACGATCGTGTCGACCAACGTGCGACCACGCACATACGTCAGTGGGAGCACCTCGAGTAGTCCTCGATCCATGATTTCGTCAATGACATGTTCACTTGCAATTGCTTCCAGGGCATCTTTGGTCGCTGCCGAGAATGGCGACATTTTCTCGGCTTCCGTTCCGGGTAAGAAGCCAATCTCTTGACCACCCACAGCAAACACTGGTCGAAACACAACGATTCTCTTTGCTTCGCGACGTTCAAGTACTAATTCAAGCGCAGCAGCAAGTGCGAGCACAGATTTACCCGTGCCTGCGGATCCGCCAAGTGACACGACACCGATTTCTGAGTCAAGTAAATGTGCAAGAGCAATGCGCTGCTCAGCAGACCGGCCATGAATGCCAAAGGCTTCAAGATCTCCACGCACTTGTTCAAGTTGCTTATCAACATTGACTCGAGCCAGGCCTGATGAAGATGGCGATACTAAAACAACGCCAGTGTTCACTGGCAAGTCATGATCGAAGAGATCAATGAATCCATGTGTGTAGAGATCATCAACATCTTCACGTGGGGCTTCGATTTCCACCAGACCCATGTACCCGGAATCTTCAACCTGCTCGCGGCGATATTCCTCAGCTGGAATTCCCAACGCTCCAGCAGCGAGGAGACGCATTGGAAGGTCTTTGGAGACGACCACGACATCGTGGCCATCGCGACGCAGCCCTTCTGCCACCGAAAGGATGCGCGTGTCATTGCTGCGCTCAGCCTTAATTGCGTCAGGTAGATGTGAGGTGTCAACGTGATTGATTTCAATTCGAACAGTGCCACCCTGTTCATTGATTTCAATGCCTTTACGTAAATCAGCGCCTGGTTCCTGCCGTAAGGCTTCCAGGTTTCTCAGCACCGTGCGAGCGTTGAATCCCAGCGTCGGATCGTGTCGTTTGGCTTCAAGTTCCTTAATGACAACAAGCGGAAGTACAACAGAATGTTCCGCGAAAGACTTCAGCGCAGTTGGATCGGAAAGAAGAACTGACGTATCAAGGACGTAGGTACGAATATCGGCATTGACTGCTGGGCGAGATGACACGGGCGCTCGGCCTCCAGTTGGGGCCACCACCGTGGCCCGGTGCGGATTTACATAAGCGGATGCTTGTGCATAAACGTGACGGTAGAACGCAATCCTGGAATTCAAGTGCGCCACGCCGTTCGCGGAACGTTGCGTATTGGTTAACTTCAGGCGCCGAATCGGCGATGACGAGCGCCATAGGCTCGCAAAGCTCGCAAAAAATCCACATGTCGGAAGTCAGGCCAGTAAGCCTCACAGAAGTAGAACTCTGAGTGCGCGCTTTGCCATAGCAAGAAGCCCGACAAACGCTGTTCACCGGATGTTCGAATCACAAGATCAGGGTCCGGCTGACCCTTGGTGTAAAGATGCTCCGCAATATGTTCAACATCAATGAACTGCGCAAGCTCATCGAGTGAGGTGCCTTGATCTGCATGCTCTTGCATCAGTGAACGCACCGCATCCACTACTTCACGTCGACCGCCGTAACCCACAGCAATATTGACGAAGGCGCCTGGTGCATCCGCTGTTGCCGCTTCCGCTTCTTTTAAAATACGGGAAGTGTGATCAGGCAGGAGGTCCAAAGCACCCACTGCATGTAAGCGCCATCGGCCTTGTTCCTGCATATCAACGACCGTCTCTTCGATGATGGCCATTAACGGGCCCAACTCATCTGCCGGGCGGTTGAGATTGTCAGTTGACAGCAGCCACAGGGTCACATGATCGACACCTGCGTCATCGCACCAGCCCAGGAATTCTTCAATCTTGGCGGCACCTGCACGGTGCCCAGCTGAAGAACTTGAACCTTGGGCCTCTGCCCAACGTCGATTGCCATCAAGAATGACACCGATGTGCCGTGGCATCTGATCAGGAGGGATTTGAGCGGCGAGCCTGCGCTCATAAATCCCATAGATGATGTCTGCAAGGCCCACATGCGCAGGTTACTCCCCGCTTCGCGCACCCACCTGAGATGCCAAGACAAACTGATCGATGACCGGGGCTTGGCAGGTAAAACCCCTACAGACATAGGCCGTAGCGGCTCCGTTCACGAGGGGCCGGTCGCGGAGCAGTGGAACGTCGCTTCCCGGCTCACCTACGGCAATCACTGCACCTGGGGCCGTTGCCGCCAGAGCAACTGCCCGCAATCGGCTCGTTGCTGGATCCTGGAATTCACCAATCACTGCTATTTCCATTGGTCCATCAATCAATGCGGATGCCGTGGCTAATCCCCAGCCGCAAGCACGTGGTGCACGTGGGCCCAGCTCTGAAACCACTCCAAGTGCGCGTTCTGCTATGACTCGATAGTCCTGGACTCCAGTGAGCGCGCTATAACTCACGCAAGCATTGGTGATCGCAAACCAACCAGATGGTTCCGCGTTATCTGACGGATCTTGTGGGCGCTGAACAAGCGCCGGTGCATCGTCGGCAGTGTCAAAAAATCCACCTTTGGGATCGCTGAAATGCGAAAGTGCTACATCTATGAGCACTCCGCTGAGTGCTAACCAGGAATCATCACCGGTCACTTGGAAAAGTGCGAGGAAGCCTTCAGCAACGCTGCCGTAGTCATCCAAGACTCCCGCGTTATTTCCAGGAATACCATCGCGCGAGGTGCGACAAAGTCGATCATCACCATTTAGACCCAAGTGAAGTGCGACGAGAAGATCCGCTGCGATCAGCGCACATTCAACCCATTCAGGCTCGTTCAGTAACGCCCCCGCTTCTGCAAGCGCAGCGATAACCAAACCATTCCACGATGCAACAACCTTGTCGTCGCGGCCGGGTTGCGTGCGTCGAGCACGGAATGCATACAAACGCTCGCGAACCACGAACCAGCGAGCGGCGTCATCTGGATCAGCGAGTAATTGCAAAACAGAGGACCCATGTTCGAATGTGCCCTGCTCCGTAACACCCAGTAAGGCGACTGCCCATTGCCCATCAGCGGCACCAAGGGCTTCGATAATTTCTGCTGGTGTCCATGCGTAGAACTTTCCTTCAACTCCATCGGTGTCTGCATCAAGGGCTGATGCAAAACCGCCTTCTGGCGTACGCATCTCGTTGATCAGGAAAGTAGAAGTTTCTCGAACGACACGTTCTCCTAGTTCCGAACCTGTTAACCGATACCAATGAAGATACACACGCAATAACAAAGCGTTGTCATACAACATTTTTTCAAAATGCGGGACCGTCCATGAGGTATCGACGCAGTAGCGGGCGAACCCGCCGCCTAACTGGTCATACATTCCACCGCGAGCCATCGCAGTGAGCGTGCGCTCCGCCATGAACAGTGCCGTCGAATTATTTGTGCGAGCCGCTTCTCGAAGTAGGAATTCCAAGACCATTGATGGAGGAAATTTCGGAGCCCCACCAAACCCAGCGTGCACTTCATCAAAATCCAATTGCAAGCGCTCAACTGCACGTTCAAGGATCTCACCCGTAGGTGCATCACCAAGGATGAATGCGGCCCGTTCACTCATTGCCTTAACGACACGGCTGCCCACCGAGGAAACTTCATCAGGTCGTTCATTCCACGCCTGCGTCAGTGCGTTCAGAATCTCGATGAATCCTGGCATTCCATTTCTTGATGTCTTAGGAAAATACGTGCCCGCGTAGAACGGCTGCGCATCATGATCAAGGAAGACCGACATTGGCCAACCACCGTGACCTGTTAACGCCAAAGTTGCCTGCATGTAAACCGCATCAATGTCTGGACGCTCTTCACGATCTAGCTTGATTGCGACGTAATTGGCATTGATGAGTTCGGCAACTTCTAAATCTTCGAAGGATTCGTGGGCCATGACATGGCACCAGTGGCACGCCGAGTAGCCGATCGAAAGAAAAATTGGAACATTGCGTTCACGAGCTTCTGCGAAAGCAGCCTGCGACCATTCCTGCCAATGCACTGGATTATCGGCATGCTGGCGAAGATAGGGCGAGGTTGAATTAATCAGCTGATTTGCCACACAGCCATCTTCCTGCACGTCGCATCAATGGTTTTCATCGGTCATGGCCTACCGTCGAGCAGTGCATGCAGCGATCCCTGGTTTCTTTACAGGACTGAGTTTGATCGTGGCAATCGGAGCGCAAAACGCCTTTCTTCTTCGCCTTGGCCTTGCGCGTAATCATATTTTTACCGCGGTTGCCATCTGCGCCATAAGTGATGCTTTGCTGATCATCTTGGGCATCGGCGGTTTGGGCGTCCTCGTTGAGCAGTCCGATCTCGCCTTGGAAATCGTGAAATGGGTCGGAGTGACGTATCTCGTGATTTTTGCCCTCCGATCGTTTTGGAAGGCTCGGTTTCCTGATTCATTAGTGCCATCTGAGCAAACCTCGCGCAAACTTTCTGCAGTGATCGCCGCAACCTTGGCATTCACATTTCTGAACCCACATGTGTACCTCGACACCGTATTGCTCGTTGGTTCGATTGGAAATCAATACGGGCCAGACCGGTGGTGGTTTGCGTTAGGCGCAGTGCTTGCTAGTGCAGCCTGGTTTACAAGTTTGGGTTTTGGGTCGCGCGCTCTGGCTCCATTAATGTCGCGTACAAGCACTTGGCGCGTACTCGATACCGTGATCGGCGTGGTCATGCTTCTGATCGCAGCGCGCCTCATCTTTGGCGATCTGCATTAATCAGTTACGCCTTAAATTCAGCTCGACCGTGCTTGACGACAGTGACGCCATTAGACGTCGCTTCAAATGCGATAACTCGGCCGCCAGTTTCATTAACTCCTGCATCAAATAAATCAACAGTCAGTTTGCTCCCCGGAAAAACAGGGCTTGAGAAACGTCCAGCAACCCTGGTGAGGTTATCCGGATCCCCAGCACCAACGAGATTGACCGAAGCACCACTGCACATTGCAAATGTGCACAGACCTTGCACGATTTTTCCAGGGAATCCTTCAGACTTGGCAATCATGTCGTCGATCGCGTGGCCATTGCGGTCACCGGATGCGCCGCCATAACGAAAGGCTTGATCGCGCGTAACATCGAAAGTGAAGGATCCAACCGGAGAATTTCGAGCTTCGTCTGGAAAAGAATGCGCAGGAGATGCTTCCCCATATTCCATTGAGGTTGTTCCACCAACCATCATCGTGGTCCAGAAATGCTGCAACAGCAGTTCACCTTCAAGATTCAAGACCCGCAAATCCGAGGTGATGGAAACACCTGCAGACGTTTGCTTCACCGCGTGATTGCGACCTTCAACACGCACCATCGACCCAAGTTCAATTGGTCGGAAGTAGTGAACATCATGCATTGCATGTACGCCAGCACGAGTGCCCGTAATCGTTCCCTCGGGAACTGCTTTGGTGTTCGTTTCAATAAACGCGCGTACGACGTGAGGAGCAGTCACCAGAGGCGAAGCCTTTACTCCGGTAAAGCACAGCTCATTTGGATCATTGGTCGCTAACGCATATGCCAATACGGCATCTGCATCAACATAAGCGTCATACGCATCAATTACGGGGTTCGTCACTTGCCCAAACTACTCTTGGACATCGCGGCGGCGCATGCGAATCATGCCGAATGCGATGAGGAACACAGCAATTACTTCTCCGAAGTCTTTCACGCCGAACAAGGCTCATAGGCTTTGCATGTGCTGACTCACCTGCTCGAACACGTGCATCCCAGTTGGATGGCTGTTCTTGCCTCGGAACAAGCGACGCTTACCAACCTTGAAGAATTCTTAAATCAAGAAATTGAATCTGGGCGCTCCTGGCTACCAAGCCAGCCAGTAGTCCTGCGCGCATTTTCACAGCCCTTTGATTCATTTCACGTGTTGATCATGGGCCAGGATCCATACCCAACGCCTGGGCATGCCGTCGGCCTGTCTTTTAGTGTCGCTTCGGATGTCACGCCTCTACCGCGAAGCCTGGCAAATATTTATAAGGAACTTTGCAGTGATATCGGTTGCCCAACTCCTCGCAATGGCGACTTACAACCTTGGGCTGACCAAGGCGTGCTGCTACTCAATCGGGTACTCACCGTTGAAGCCGGTAACGCCGGAAGCCATCGAGGTAAAGGCTGGGAACGCGTAACTGAAGTTGCGATACGCGCGCTGGCATCAAGAAAGCAACCGCTGGTTGCAATTTTATGGGGTAACGATGCGCAGACCATTGCGCCTTTTCTAGGCGACGTGCCTGTGATCTCATCGGCGCACCCAAGCCCATTGTCAGCATCGCGTGGGTTTTTTGGGTCGCGGCCATTTAGCCGAGCAAATGCATTACTCGAAGAACGTGGGGCAAAACCAATTCGCTGGGAATTACCTAGCTAATTGACGTTGGCTCTGCACGCTTGGCGAGATCCTGATGCACATAACGCTCTGCGACAAATGACATAAACGGAATCGTGCCCGCAAGCAGAATTAATACAGTTCGGCCGATTGAGTAACGCAAACGGAATGCCAGATCTACGCCCACGATGAGGTAGAGGAAATACGCCCAGCCGTGAATGATCCACAGTGCTCCATAAAGACCTGGCTTACTGCTGTCTCCGGAGAAGTATGTTGAGAACGAATTCCCGTCTGCCATCCAAGCAATAAGCAGCACCACCATCCAAGTGAAGGCGGTTGCGAGCACTACACCTGTGACGTAGGCCATGATCCGGTAACGAACTGCGGCGCCTGCAATTGAATTCACGTGATCAACCTAGCCAATCTCAAGATCTGCTGGAAATGGTGGCTCTGCTCCAGCGCGCTGGCAGGTTAAACCTGCAACGCGAATGCCGAACTTCGCTGCTTCAACAATGGCATCAATGTTCTGTAAATCTGCACGAGTGCGCCCGGCGTCAAGCCATGCGGCCAAGAAACCTCCGCTAAATGAATCACCCGCGCCAACCGTGTCAACAACACTGACCTTAGGAACTTCGAGAACAACTTCACCATTACCCGTAATCACACGAACGGCCTGCGCGCCATCAGTAAAGAGCACCACTGCACCCGACTCGCGCTGCAAATTCTTGGCCGCATCAATCGCAGGAATTTCGGGCCACAGGAATTCAAGATCGTCGCCACTGACTTTCACGAGGTCGGCTCGATCAAGTGCAATCTTGAGAGTTTCGTTAAACAATGTTGAATCGGTCATCACCGATGGTCGACAGTTTGGATCAACCATCACGGTGCAATCAGTGGACACTGCCTGAACCACTGCCTGAGTTGCGTGCGCTAATGGATTAAAGACAAGAGCAAGTGTGCCAACGTGGAGAACTGTGGTGTCCCTATCTAGTGCAGCAACGGCAACTTCTGGAGTCATGGATGCTGCAGCAGTGCCTTCGAACATGAAGCGATAGGTCGCAGCGCCACCATCATCAAGTTCTGCGATGGCCAACGTTGTCGATTGAGCAGTGAGTTCACCAAGTGCATAACCAACGCCATCGGCATCCAGCTGGCGCTTGATGCGTTTCCCGAAGGAGTCGTGTGAAACGCCGCCCAAGAAGGTCACCTGGTGCCCAAGGCGGGCCAAGGTGCGAGCGGTATTCAGCGGCGCACCGCCCACAACCGACGCCACCTCGCCTGCCGGCGACACGATGATGTCGATGAGGTTTTCACCCATCACGGTAATCATGAGCGAAAACCTAGCCGACCGCGCTATCAGGCACAGAATCCGCTGACTCCTTGGCCGTCAACCAGAGCCATCGCAGGTAGGCGCCTACGACAAACAGTGCAAATACCCACCATTGAATGGCGTAGAAGAAATTCTGTAGCGGGAAAGGCGCCTGTCCTTGCACTGGCGGAACTGGCACGGGAATGGGTGCCGGTGCAACTTCAGGTTGCTGGCTTGTCAGGCGCAGATAGCCCCAGCGAGCCGTCGGCCCAAATTTCAGCGTGTCTTGGGAAATGGCGGGAATCGAATTTCCACTGCCGACAGCACCCTTATAAAAGGACTCATCTGCTTGCAGGGTGCCCCGCAAAGCCACTGGCCCTGTAGGTGCATCTACTCCTAATGAAGTTTCACTCGGCAGCCACCCTCGCATCACGGCAATGAGTGACCCATCAGAAAGTCGCAATGGCGTGACAACCCAGACACCAGCTTTTCCATCTGATTCGCGGTGCAACACAAAACGTTGTTGATCGCTGACGTACGTGCCTCGCGCGGTAACTGCGCGACCAACAGTGTCACTCGTGACGTCAGAGCCAATTGGATTCAGCGAATCAATAGCAACGGGTTGCGCAAGTGCTGCTTGTTCTTGCGCGAGCACATCTTGTGAACGATCCCACTGCCATCGCCCAAGAAATGTAAAGCCAACGATGATGAGTACGCCTAATCCCGCGCGTAACAACCACTGTGGCGTGAACGCTAGGCGTACCAAATCATTCGCTGTTGGTTTGGCCATCTGCCTGAGTTGTTTCATCAGCAACTGCTTCAACTGGGTGATCTGCGAGGTTGGCATCAGCTCGCTTGAGTTGCTTGTTCATTGAGCGAATCAAGAAATACAACGCAACCCCGAGCGCCAGCACGAAAAGCAGCGCAATAGGGCCTGCCTTATCGATAACGCTCTTCATTTGTTCTTCTGCAGCCAGCAAAAACATCAGTTCCTCAATCCTGCAAATAGGTCAGTCTCCGGAAGTTCTTTTGGCACAAGGGATTTGGCCAATTCAAATTCTTCCGTTGGCCACACTTGCTTTTGCATTTCCAAAGGCACTTTAAAGAAGAATCCATCAGGATCAATTTGAGTGCGATGCGCGATGAGTGCCGCATCGCGGATATGTAGGAAGTCAGCGCATTCAATACTGGTGGTTACTCGATTTGAAACATCAGGACGTTTCTCCATACGTTCAATCCAATCAAGATAAGGAGATTCGAGGCCAGCTTCCAACATTGCTTCATGCAATGCGTATACACGCGCACGAATGAATTGCATGTTGTAGTAAATCTTTGATACTTCCCACGGTGCACCTTCACATGGGTAATCAGGATCGGCGGCTGCAGTGACAGCAGCCATCGTGATTTCATGCGTACGAATGTGATCAGGATGCGGATAACCACCCTCTTCGTCGTACGTCGTGATCACCTGTGGGCGAAATGCGCGGATAAGTTTCACTAAGGGCGCCGTTGCGAGCTCTAATGGCAAATCAGCGAAACAGCCCACAGGTAGTGGTTGCGGAGATTCGGGATCTGGAAAACCTGAATCCTCAAACCCCAACCACTCATGCTTTACACCTAAAATCCGTGCAGCGTCAGCCATTTCGCGACGGCGTACTTCAGCAATCCCCCACTTGGCAACATCTTCATCAGCCGCGCTGTGGAGGACGTCGCCGCGTTCTCCACCGGTGCAGGTAACGACCATGACTTCAACGCCTTCGGCCACATATTTGGCGGTGGTTGCTGCTCCCTTACTCGCCTCATCGTCTGGATGTGCGTGGACGGCCATCAGGCGCAGGGAGGAACTCACCTCCCTATTGTCCCAACTGGCCTACCCAGCGCAATGAGCGGCTACCACCCGGGCACAATGGAGTCACCATGCCAACGCCATTTCAGCCAAGTCACCTCTCTCCAGAGATGGTGGAGCGTTACGGCCTCAATCAGAAATCCGTCATTTCTCGGATTGTCACTTACACCTTGGCTCTGTGCTTCGCACTTGTGTTGGGTTTTGTCGCGTTCCAGATCACCCGGCCAAGCGCTGAAGTTGCACTCATTTCTTGGAAGGTCATGGCACCTGACCGCACTGACATCACCTTCCAAGTCAAAACTGGAAATGACGATCCACTGACCTGCATCCTGCGAGCTCAGGATCAATCACGAGCGGATGTGGGCTATGCCAGTGTCCAAATCAAGCCCATTAATGGCGAACTTGCCACGACGTACTCACTGCGCACAGCAATCCCCGCCTACACCGCTGAGGTGCTGGGATGTGGAGATGCGACGATTCCCGGGCCGCAATTTCCATATGGCGTAGCACCACCAAGCCAGCCCTGGACTCCCTAGCCACTTCGCAGATCGTCATGTGGCCACTACCCTTGACCATCATGAGCGCCATCCCGACCACCTGGTTAACCCAAGCTGCCTTTGACCGCCTTCAGGAGGAATACGACCACCTGACCGGGCCAAAGCGCACGGAAATCACCAAGCGCATCGAGTTGGCGCGTGAAGAAGGTGACCTCAAGGAAAACGGTGGCTATCACGCAGCCCGAGAAGAACAGGGCAAGAACGAAGCTCGCGTTCGCCAGCTCAAGCAGTTACTTGAGAATTCCAAGATCGGCGCCCCAGAGTCCGAAGAAGACGAAGTAGCCCCTGGCAAAGTCGTCACAATCTTGTTCACAGCCTTTGGCGACGAGGAAACCTTCCTGTTGGGCTCTCGCGAAGAAGCTGCATTGGCATCAGTTGAGGTGTACTCACCGACTTCGCCACTTGGAGCAGCAGTGCTGGGTAAGCGCGTTGGCCAAACTGCGACCTACGAATTAGCAAACGGCAAGGAAATGTCGGTGGAGATTCGCAAGGTCGAGACGTACGCCCACTAAGCGTTAAGTTCGCCCTTGCCCGCAATACCTGATTGCTGACCTAGCCTCGCACTATTTGCGGCAGTCCGACCTGCGCTAGATGCACTCCCGCGGTCGCTTCGCATTTGACCTGAATAGCCTTGCCAAGAACCTCGAGCTTTACTTTGACCTCGATGAAACTCTGACACTTCCTTTGATTTAGCACGCAACACCAACGCGCCTTGGGTGGAAGTCACCTGCACCTCTTGCACCACTGTTGCGCGCGCTTCTTGTAGGCGCTCAGCGATGCGCTCGATGTAAGCCTTATAAAACGCAACACGAACGGTGTGCGCCGTGTGTGGTTTGACTTTACGTACTGACCGACCACGCTCACGAGTAACCGCAACATAGGTTTCACCGCGCCATGAATCGTTTTTCACCCAGCGTTGGCCCGCAGTAACCATCTGTATTGCAAGCGAAGTGAACAACGTTTCAATAACATCTAAATCACTAGGCATGCCATAAGCAATGACGAAAGTTGAATTCGAGGCAATATCAACTTGAGCATCGTTTGCATGCGCAGCAGCAACAAAAAGTGCGATTAAATGCTGATTCGCGCGCTTACCTTTTTCACCAATAATCACCGTACGCATCTCTGGATTTGTACGCTCTTCTTTCTGCTTGATGTGTGCCTGAGCAAGCGCGAGATCAATGCTCGCTGCTGTTGCAAGCGCCTGAGCTTTCATCAAGTACGCATCAGCTTCATGTTCGTTATCCGTGCGTTCAGCTTTTGCTAGCAGTGCACTAATACGCTCAAGGGGCATCGGTTACCTCAAGACCCACACCGTCATAGGCGGCTCTCAGCAGCAGGGCGGCTTCAACACCAAAGGCAAACTCAGCGACACCAACAAGCGCGCGACGAAATGCTGGTCCATGCGCGGGAGTACGTGCATCCCACGAACAGTGATGCGCGAATTCATGTGCGAGCACTGCCTCCCGACAGGCCCAAGATTGTTCAAGTGGGATTGCAATGACGCCATCAGGTTCGTAGTGCGCCTTGCGTTCACCTTGACGCCCTCGCACCACAAGTGGAGCCAGATTTGGATACTGAGATTGCAAGGGCTTGGCCTGTAGCCAGAAATCAACGGTTCGTTGCATCGCGGTGAGATCGCCGAAGACTTTCTGTTGCGGCAACGTGAAGGTAGAACCAAAGAAATTCACAACACCGCCTCGATCCAAAGCCTTGGACCAAAGATCCTCTGCGCCATAGACCAACGATCGATCGCGATCTTTGATCTTTGAACCTCCACGAGCAGCCACCCAACGAGGATAGAGTCCATCCCGATGACTTCCTGGCGCCCGCACCATATGGTGCAACGATCGCCGTGGCTTCGAGATCTCCCTCCTGAAGTTGCGGTGCTGTCAGCCATTGCTTTTTGCGTATCTATCGGCTTTGGCATCCTGGCACCCTCAATACCTGTATTCGCCCGCTCCTTTGGTGTCACTGCGCTCGAAGCAAGTGCCGTGATTTCCGGCATGGCCCTAGCCCGACTCATCATGTCTCCGTTTTCGGGCATGTTGGGTAACCGCTTTGGTGAACGCGTCATTTTGACCACAGGCTTATTCCTCGTAGCGCTGACGAGCTTGGCAGCAGGCATGAGCCAGGACTACTGGCAACTGCTGTTTTGGCGAGGCATCACCGGTGTGGGTTCATCGATGTTCACCGTTTCCGCACTCGCATTGCTGCTTCGAGTGTCCAAGCCCGACCAACGCGGCAGGGCTGCAAGTGCCTTCCAAGGCGGCTTCCTTCTGGGTGGCGTCGCCGGTCCAGCCTTTGGCGGCATCATCGTCGCCTGGTCGATCCGTGCCCCATTCTTTGTGTACGCAGCGAGCTTGCTTGTTGCCGCGATCGTCAGCTGGGTATTCCTCGCAAAAGCAAAACTTGAAGCATTGGAAACGGCAGTTTCCAATGGTCAAGAGGAGAAAAAGGAATCGTTACGCGATGCGCTCGGCGATGGCGCCTATCGAGCAGCGCTAATGGTCAACCTCGTGACTGGTTTTGTCTCTTTTGGTCTGCGGATTTCCATCGTTCCGTTGTTCATCACGGAAGCCCTCGATCGAGGTGCCTCCCTTGCTGGCTTCGGGTTCTTGATCGCAGCCGTGGTTCAAGCCTTTTTGTTGATGCCTGCAGGCCGAATGGCGGACACCGTTGGCCGACGCAAGGCCATGCGCATCGGCACTGCCACGCTCACTCTTGGCATGTTGGTGCTCACTGCATCGGACATCCTCACCAATGGTTTTGGTACGGCATCACTGATTGGACCAGCACTCTTCTTCGCCTCAATGGCAATTCAAGGTGTCTCAGCTGCATTCCTTGGTTCAGCACCAGCTGCGGTTGTTGGCGACATTGTTGGGGGCAAACGCGGGGGCATCGTGGTTGCTACCTTCCAGATGACTTCCGACCTTGGCATGATTCTTGGCCCACTCGCAGCTGGTTTACTCGTAGATATGCTCGATTACGACTGGGCCTTCGGCGTCGGAACGCTGCTTTCCCTCATTGCTTTAATGGTGGTCTGGGTTATGCCAGAAACCTTGGGTCGCGTTCGCCAGAGCGCACCAGCAACTGCCTAATTACACGTACGCTTAGCCAATGACCACAACAACAAACTCAGAAACCCTTTACGTTGCAATGGGTTGCTTCTGGGGTGCTGAAGAAATTTACTGGCTCACACCTGGGGTTCAAAGCACCAATGTTGGCTACATGGGCGGGATATACCCCAATCCAAGTTACGAGGAAGTGTGCACTGGGCGCACAGGTCACACCGAAACTGTTCGAGTGGAGTATGACCCCGCCGAAATTTCAACGCTCGAAATTTTGCGAATCTTTTGGGAGCGTCACGACCCAACTCAAGGTATGCGTCAAGGAAATGACATCGGTACTCAATATCGCAGCGCTATTTTCACTACGAATGCCGAGCAACTTGATCTCGCAAAGCGCACACGTTCGCTATATAACGATGTACTAATTGCCAAGGGATACGAAGAAATTACCACCGAGATTTTCCCAGCTGACGACTTCACTTACTACCCAGCCGAGCCTCATCATCAGCGCTATCTAGAAGTACATCCAAATGGTTACCGGTGCCACGCCCTCACAGGTGTGCCGTTGCCTGAACTCGTATAACGATGCTGCCACAAACTCCCATTGAAGAATTCGATGCTGAGCTCAACCGCGTTGTCATTCGATTGCGTTCATTACCTATAGACAAGATTGGCGATGTTCAAGAAACATTCATCGCCCTCACTGAAGCCCTCTTGGCATGTTCGGCAGCACTTGGGGACGCTGCCCCCGTAGCGCTTCCTGCGATTGAACCGCGTGCTTACGCAGATGTAATTACAGTTCTGGCACAGGATGTTCGCAAAGCAGCGACCGACGAAAACCTACTGGTGCCAGCAACTTCTGCACTCACCGCTGCGCGACGAGCGCTGCCCTAGCGATTAGTCGCGACCAGCAAAAATCGCAAGGAAGCGCAGAATCTCCAAGTACAACCAGATCAAGGTCACCAGAAGACCAAAGGCCATGCGCCAAGATTCGCGCTCAGGAGCACCCATTGCGATGCCTTGCTTGATCGCTTCAAAGTCCAGCATCAAAGTCAGCGCAGCAAGTGCCACACCGACGAGGCAAAGGATCAGACCCAACGTGCCAACGCCGTAGAAGCCCCAGCCATCGCCCAGGCCAAAGATTGCACCGAAGAGTGAAACCAAGCCAATGAGTGCGTAGCTAATGAGCGCAATCATCATCACGCGCATGAACTTGCCCGTGACCTTGACGATTCCCGTTCCGTACAGGAACAGCATCACCGCAAAAGCCGTGAACGTGCCAAGTACAGCCTGTTGAATCAATCCGTAGTACTCAATTGATTCGGCGTAGTCGTTGTAGGCAAAACTGATTGCGCCAAGGAGGTAGCCCTCGAACACTGCATACAACATCACGAGCAGCGGCGAAACCTTCTTCTTGAGTGCATTGGCAAAACCAAGCCCTAAACCTGCAAAGAGTGAAACGAACAGCATCCATGGATTGGCTTCATAGGTGTTCCAGCCAACAATGGCGAACACCACGACTATGGCGAAAATGAAGGTGGTCTTGATGATCACGTCAGCGATCGTGATGCGAGCACCACCGCCTGCAATGACCTGGTCAAATTGCTGATCTGGGGTGGCGGTGCCACCTGATGCTGTGGCGAGTGCGTTCTGCCCCTCTTGATAGGCAAACCCTGGTTGACCTGGGGTTTCTGGCTTCTCATAGCGAGACAGCACAGGGTTATTTGAGGAATTGAAGCGCGAGTTTTCAGCCATGGAGAAACGGTAAGCGAAGTGTGCCGATTCTCGCAAACCTGAATCCACATGCGTGTCGAAGACTCTGGATCACCATTCAACTACTTGCATGTTTTCCCACAACAATCCGGTTGATTTCTCTTGCACAGTGATCCCTGTGGGATCGATAGTGCGGGTCGCTAACCAGATTGCGGTTGCAGCACCCTCCTCCACGGATAGAGGCGCACTAGGCCCACCCATATCCGTGCGCGAATGGCCCGGGCAGACCGCATCAACAAAGAACCCTCGGCTGCCTAATCCAGTTTCATGGGCCAAGTTTCGAACTAGCGCATTAACACCAGCCTTACTAATGCGATATGGCGCCAAGCCCCCAGCATTCCCAGGTCCAGACATACGGCCAAGGCAAGCTGAAAATATGACTACCCGACCGTCTCGTGCTTTCGCCATTGGAGCTGCCAAGGTGTTTACGGCGCAAAAAACAGAGTCAAGATTGATGGCCATTACTCGACGCCACTCTGAGTTATCTGTTCTCAACGTCTTTGCGTCTCTTGCGCTCATGACACCGTGGGCAAGGATCAGTATTTGCGGAACACCAAAACTTTGTAAAATTTCATCAAAGCAATGTTTTGCAGCGTCAATGTCTTCAAGATCCACTGATCGAAAATCACAATTCAACGCAGCCGCGGCCGCGGCCAAACGATCGTGGTCTTGAGCAACTAATACGACGTTATGTCCCAACCTTCGAAGCGCTCTTGCGCATTCAAAACCAAGTCCTCGAGATCCACCTGTAACTACTGCGAGCGCCATACATCTAAGTGTGGCAACCTACGGCGAAGTTGTCACGATGGGCTCAGATTCAGTAACACATCAACGTACTCAGTGCCCCCAATGGGATTTGAACCCATACTGTGCCGGGTTTAAGCCGGGTGTCTCTGCCGGTTGGACTACAGGGGCGAAGCGGCCTAAGCCTACGGGGGCTCTAGGCCTGCTTACTCGCCACCACCTACTGGTGCCGTCGATGACCGAACAACCAAGCGGGTTGGCAGCACGATGGAATGCGCTTGTGCCTGAACCTCGGAATTCAATTGCACAAGAAGTGCCTCTGCGGCAATGCGGCCCATATCGTGAACTGGCTGTTCAACTGTGGTGAGTTCAAGCAACTCAGACATATCGTGGCCATCGACGCCAATAAGTGAAACATCGCGACCTGGCTGTAGGCCATGGCTGCGAAGTGCACGCATCGCACCAAAGGCCATTTCATCTGACATGCAAAACACTGCTGTTGGCCGTTCGCGCTGAGCCAGAAGTTCGGTCATCGCTTGTTCTCCGCCAGGCGAGGTGAAGTAGCCATGTGCTTCAAAATCCGAATGAATAGGCAGCTTTGCTTCATTCATTGCTTCAACGTATCCACGGTGCCGGTCATACTCGGCGGTGTAATGAGATCTGCCCGCGAAAGAACCTGAAATGAGACCGATGCGCTGATGCCCAAGATTGATCAAATGCTGGGTAGCCATTCGCGCAGCGTGCACATCGTCGATAGTGACACTTGGAACATCGCCAACGGAGACACCGATAAGTGAGGTAGGCATGTCGAGCTTCAGCACATCATTGAGTTGTGGATCATCGGGTGGAATTGCAATCACCAAGGTCCCATCAACACGGCGGCGAAGGCGCGGTGCAGGAGGAAGGCGATGCTGAGCATCAGGATTACTGACTGTCATGAGCAGCAAGTCCATGCCGGCACCTTGCAAGGTTGACTCAACACCTGAAAGAACGGTGGAAAAGAACCAGCGGGCGATATATGGCGTAATCACGGCAACGCTGCCAGTGCGTCCACTTGCCAGCCGCGAAGCACTTGGTGAAATCACATAATCGAGCTCGGCTGCGGCTCGTTCAACTCGAGTACGCGTTTGCTCATCGACGTTGGCTAGGCCACGCAAAGCGCGCGACACTGTCGCTGTTGACACCCCAGCGGCTTGCGCAACATCGCGAATCGTGATGCCCACGTGCCCTCCCCTCGTTGCCGAACTAAAGCGATTACACGCTATGCGAGGTTATGGGTCAAGAACCCGTGCCTGCCAACCTGTAAACGATGCCATCGAGGATGTCATATTCAGAGACTTGGATGGAAACCGGGCTGGTTCTACGGGCCAATTCCCTCAAGACCAGGGCTCCCCCGCCGATCACATCAACCCTGCCCTCGTGCATAAATGGCAGAGCAGCACGCTCGGCTCGGGTCATCTGTAGCAAGGCCGAGGTCAAGGCTTCGACCTGTTCTACATCCAGACTGGAACCGTGGATCACATCGGGCTCATAGGCCTCTAGCCCAAGGGCCATGGCCGAAACTGTGGTGACGGTGCCGGCCACTCCTACGACCGACTTAGCCTGGCTGAAGTCGACCACCTGCGCAGCATCATTGAAGGCTGTCGCGACGTCTAATTCCACGGCCGCAATCTGGGCTGGGGTTGGCGGGTCAGTCACCAGATGGCGTTCTGTCATGCGTACACAGCCCACATTCGTACTGACAGAAGCGGCAATGTGCACGCCATGAGAAACATCGCCCAGTACAAACTCAGTTGATCCGCCGCCAATGTCAACGACGAGAACCGGAGATTCAAGATTCTTTAGGCCACGGACAGCACCGAGAAATGAGAGCTCAGCTTCTTCATTGCCAGTAATGACTTCGGGCGTAACACCAAGGCGCTGATGCACTCCTTGCACAAAGGCAGCGCGATTTTTCACATCGCGACTCGCGGATGTAGCAACAAATCGAACAGATTTCACACCGTAAGCATCGATCAGAGTTTTGTATTCCTCACATGCTGCGAATGTTCGATCTAGCGCAGCTTGTGAGAATTCACCGGTGCTATCAACGCCTTCGCCTAGGCGAACGATGCGCATTTCACGGGCGTGCTCTATGAGCGCGCCATTCGCATCGACATCTGCAATCAATATACGAATGGAATTTGTTCCGCAGTCAATGGCCGCAACCGGGCCGGGCGCGCAAGAATTACCCTTCCAATACTGGCCAACAAGTTCAAGAACTTCATCGCCAAAGGGATTCACTCCTGGTCCAGCCGCTAAGGCGTGACCAGCAAGAACATGCAGACACTTCACGCGGTCGGGCATACCGCCAGCACTAATGCCTGCGATCTCTGCAACATCACCTAACTCTGCACGCTTTGCTAAATAGTGTTCATGTGCTTGGCGATAACGAGTAGCGAGATCTTCGTCTGTGTGCAGTCTGGCTTCCATCTCGCGCATCACACCTTGACTTTCCAGTGTGCCAATGGCTGATGCAAGACGTGGGCAGGTCAGGTAGTACGAAGTGGGAAAGGGTGTGCCATCAGGCAGTCGAGGTTCTGTGCGCACAACGTCTGGTGCGCCGCAGGCACACCGATGCGCAATCTCCACGACACCGCGAGGCACGCGACCGAGCTGACTTTCAATGATGAGCAGATCGTCAGGAAGCAACCTTGGCTCCAGGGGTCAGCACACTCAGGGAGCCAGGTTCCGGGGCGCCGTTATCGGCTTCTTGCAAGGTGCCCCACATCTTGTCTACCCAAGTGCGGTGGGCCGCGGCCTCGGCCAGGGATTCTGCTGCTGGGCGACCATCCGCGCCCAAGGTTGTGTAACCAATTTCGCCAGGGCGAACAAAGTGCAAACGGCGACGAGCCTCAGCCGCAACAAAGGCTGGGTCTTGCCAGCGTTGGGCTTGAATGGTCAGATCGGCAACGCGCTGTTGTGCAGCTTGCACTTGCGCATCAAGGCTTGAAAGTTCAGCCCGCTGAGCCAGCCAGGATTTCACCGGGACGATGAGCGTGAAAATCAGCGCTCCCAGCACAAGAGCCAAGATCAACGCACGGCCTGTTAAGGCAGCACGACGCCGAGGCGCGAGGAGGGGAGCACTCACCTCTCGATCGTCGCAGACTTTGAGAGCAGAATTAGCGAGCGAAACGCGGGAAGGCTGCTGCACCTGCGTAGCGTGCTGCATCGTCAAGCTCTTCTTCGATTCGAAGCAACTGGTTGTACTTCGCAACGCGCTCAGAGCGGGCTGGAGCACCCGTCTTGATCTGCCCACAGTTGGTGGCAACTGCCAAGTCAGCAATGGTGGTGTCTTCAGTTTCACCTGAACGATGGCTCATCATGCAGCGGTAACCATTGGTTTGAGCCAAGGTAACTGCATCAAGGGTTTCGGTAAGCGAACCAATTTGATTCACCTTCACCAGAAGTGCGTTGGCAACGTTTTCCTTGATACCGCGAGCAAGGCGCTCTGGGTTGGTCACGAAGAGATCATCGCCAACCAACTGCACCTTGCTGCCAATTGCTTCGGTGATGTGACGGTAACCAGCCCAGTCATCTTCAGCCAAAGGATCTTCAATCGACACCATTGGGAAGTCAGCAAGAAGGGCTGCGTAGTAGTCCGTCATTTCTTCAGCGGTGCGTGACTTACCTTCGAATTGGTACGCGCCATTCTCGAAGAATTCAGTTGATGCCACGTCAAGTGCCAACGCAACATCCTTGCCAAGCTTCAAACCGGCAAGTTCAACTGCTTGAGCAATGAGCTCAAGTGCTGCACGGTTATTTGGAAGGTCAGGGGCAAAGCCGCCTTCGTCACCAAGACCAGTTGAGTAACCGGCCTTCTTCAACACACTCTTCAATGCGTGATACACCTCAGTGCCTTCACGCAATGCTTCCTTGAAGCTTGCTGCACCAATTGGCGCGATCATGAACTCTTGGATGTCAACGCCAGTGTCAGCATGTGCGCCACCGTTGAGAATGTTCATCATTGGCACTGGGAGTACGTGTGCGTTTGGACCACCGACGTAACGGAACAGCGGCAGCTCTGCTGACTGTGCAGCTGCTCGAGCGGCAGCAAGTGAGACGCCGAGAATTGCATTAGCACCCAAGCGAGACTTATTCGCAGTTCCGTCAAGATCGATCATCACCTGATCGATGAGGCGCTGGTCGTCAGCATCCATGCCAATAATTGCTGGCGCAATTTCATCTTCAATAGCGTCAACAGCTTGTTGCACGCCCTTGCCGCCATAGCGCTTTTCGCCATCGCGACGTTCAGCGGCTTCAAACGCACCGGTGGACGCACCTGATGGCACAGCTGCACGAGCAACAGTGTCGTCTTCCAGAAGAATCTCAACCTCGACCGTGGGGTTACCACGGGAATCAAGAATTTCGCGGGCAATGACTGATTCGATAGAAGCCATGGGCACAGCCTAGAGCAAAGTTTTGACCTTGCTCGTCCGGTCCGCAGTCACTTGGACCTCGATGCGATCGTGCACCCAATCCTTCATCTCTGTTACATGGCTCACCACACCGACAATTCGCCCACCAGAGCGCAAAGCGTCCAACTGTTCGAGCACCAACTGCAGGGATTCCTGGTCCAATGAGCCAAAGCCTTCATCGACAAAAAGGGTCTCCAATTGCGACCCGCCTGCCTCATCGCGCACGACATCAGCCAAGCCCAAGGCCAGGGAAAGCGCCGTATAAAAGGTTTCGCCACCCGAGAGGGATCGTGGATCTCGTGATTGCCCACTCCAGGCATCGCTCACTTTGATCCCTAAACCCGACTGGGCATTTCCTTTCGCAACGTCGTCCAACTCCAATGAGTACTTTCCCCCGCTCATCCGGCTCAAATGAATACTCGCGGCATCAAGAACGGACTCAAAGCGTCGCTGAACTGCATAACTTTGAAGAGTTATACGTCTGAGATTGAACGATGTTTTTCCCGCGGTTACGGCTTCGGCCAAAGCAATTGCAGGCGAAGTGCGGTCAAAAAGTTCCTGGTGCTCACTCATTGCGGTCAACAATTGATTCTTTGGATTGGTGAATAGCGCAGCGGCGTGAAGAACGAGGCCGGATTTTTGTTCAACTGCACTGAGCGCACTCGTCGCCTCTTTGTCCGTGATCGCAACCTGCTCGAGCCAAAATTCAACATCTAAATTCTCATCCAGTGCCGGCAAACCTGCTTTGGCTAAAGCCAATTGCTCATCGGCCTTGCGGAATGCGCCCAGGGCTTCTATGCGATCTTGAGTTGACCGGGACAAATCAGCGGCAGTTGCTGCACTGCCTAAGACCTCGCGATCGGCCTGTTCCTGCTGTTGATGGCTTGCCACTAATTGCTCAAGTTGTGTGGTCAGTTTGGTGATCTCGTTACGCACCTGCTGCATGGATTCATCAATGGTTTCTTCGCGCGTCTTTAACTCCTCAATTTCTTCGCGCAATGCAGGCAATGCATCCGATGCGGTCTTGGTTTGGTTGAGCGCAATTTGAGCCGCCTCAAGGGCCTCAGTGATTGACTCGGAAGTTTCGCCCATCACTGAGCCGCGTAGCTCTGCAACGTTAACAACCAATGCTTGCTCATCAGTTGCCACCTTCGCAGATTGCGCCTTTGCTGCATCCAATTGCTCCTGAAGAGTTTCCAAAGATATTCGCAATTCTTCAATGGATTCATCACTGACAGGCTCACCGCTGAACACAGCAGGGTTTGGATGTTCGTGGGATCCACACACAGGGCAACGTTGATCATCGTTAAGGGCGCTAGCGAGAAATGCGGCTCGGTCATGCAACTGCTGACGCAAGAGCGCATCCAGCTCGGAACGGGAATCGAGTAATCCCTGCTCAAGTTGGCCTACTTGTTCATGAGCATTCACTGCATCACGTGCAATACCGGCGAGTTCGAGTTCAAGTATCTCGAGTTTCTTCAGGGATGCCGCCTTCCCCTGAAGGATGAGTACGTCGCTTTCTCGCTGATTAACCATTGCAGCAAGAACCTCATACGCAGCAATTGTTTGCTCTAACCGCGAACGCTCTGCTGGTGCATTCTGCGTTAATTCCGAGAATTCCTTCAACTTTGATTGCTGAACATCGATCTGGTCATTCAATTCTTGTACCTGAGTTATCCAGGTTTCGAGATTGAGTTCGCGTTCCAGAATCGGTTCAAGTCGTGCGAGCAATTGAATGAGTTCTTCTTGCTCTGATTGTGCATCCTCGCGAGTGAAGTGGTCTTGGATCGTTTCCAGTTTTTCTAGTGCCGCCGCGCACGCTTGAGTTGCCGCAATGACAGCGAGCACACCTGCCTGGTATTCATTGGCTCTCTGCGCCTGAACTTGTGCTTCTGTGGCTTTCTTCTTTGCAACAGCAAGTTCCTTTTTTAGTTGCTTATTGCGCGTAGCGAGCCATTCCTCGATGCGCACAAGGCATCCACCCATGATTTCAGTTGTCGGGGTGCCGCTCATGAGCAATTCGGTTGCCTCAATCAACTCTGGATCGAGAGACAAATCACCTAAGGCCCCCATGATTTGTTGAATTGCATTAGCGACAGCGAGATCCGCAGCGCTTCGCTGCCCTTTGGCCAAGGCGCCTTGGCTATCCAAATCGTCTTGAAGCTGCTTATAAAACACATCCCCGAGCAGTGGGCCCAACGCCGCAAAACGCTCTGACGGTTTCATTCTTAAGAGTTCCGCAAATTCTCCCTGAGGGAGCACCACAAGCTGTCGGAATTGCTGCGCATTCATCCCAAGCAGTTGATTGATGTGGATGCCAATTTCATGAGCTGTAGTCAACTCTGCTGTAACTGAGCCATCCTGTGCCATTTCGCGAAGGAGTTGAGTAGCTGCAGCATCCGTTGTTCCTTCACCACTCTTCTTGGCCCGCTGGTATCTCGGCGTACGTTTCAGCCAAACTTTTCGACCGCCGACGGAAAATTCAATCGCGACTTCGCTTGGTTCTTGTGGCAACGAAAAGGCACTGCGCAAACGTGAACTATCGGCTTCCCTACCTGAAACATCGCCATAGAGTGCAAACACGATCGCGTCGATGATCGTGGTTTTGCCTGCACCTGTGGGTCCATCAATCAGGAAGATTCCGGACTGACCTAAGGAATCGAAATCAATGATCTGTCGATCTCGAAAAGGGCCGATGCCTTCAAACTCAAGTGTGTGAACGCGCACGTTACTTCACCGCACTTTGGCGAACGCGCTCCACAGCCTCTTCGATGAGCGCTGCTTCTTTTTCATTGGGTTCACTGCCAGATACATATTCAATAAAGGCGTGTGTAACCTCGACTGGATTCAACCGAGAAATATCAACTGCTCGGATTGCTGGGTTAATGCCGCCTGAAGCTGGCATGAAATCAAGCTGCAAGGCGTGCGGAAACCGTTCACGCAATCGTTCCATCGGACGTTCAGGGCGCCGTTCATCCGTGATTACCGCGCGAATCCAGTGCTCTTCGACGCCAGTGAACACTTCACTGGTCAATAAATGATCGAGTTGCCCTTGAATAGTGGCCAATGGACGCGGTTGCGGAGTTGAGATCAGGGTGACGTCTATTTCATTTTCAGTGACCTCAAGGAGCACAACTGATTTTTCTTGACCTTCTTCGGAGAATGAATAGGCGATAGGTGACCCCGAGTAACGTGCCTGCATTCCTTCATTCGTTTTCAGCTCCTGAGGCCGGTGCAGATGCCCAAGTGCCACGTAATGAGCTCCGTCAAATACCGAGACCGGAGCATCAGGTACGCCGCCGACGCGTACATCACGCTCGGAATCACTTGCAACGCCACCCGTAACAAAAGCATGTGCAACAACCACAATTGGGAGATCAGGAATCGCCGCCTGACGAATCCTTCCCATTGCCGCTTTCAATACCGCCGCATGCGTGCGATCGCAATCCAGGCGATCAGCATGGAACATCGGTTCCAGATACGGAATACCGAAAATTTGAACGGACTGGCCCTTAGCCGCAATGACGATTGGTCGATCGACCTCATTGATACTTGCACGCACATGCACATTGGCCGATTCAAGTAACGGCCCAGCAAATCCCAGCCTGGTCGCCGAATCATGATTACCGGGAATCAGTACGACAGCAGTTCGTTTTGCCAACTCAATAAGTACCCACTCAAACAGGGCAATTGATTCAACCGATGGCACTGATCGGTCGTACACGTCGCCACTGATAAGTACGGCGTCAATGTTCCGCTCATCAACTTGCCCTACAAGCCATTCAAGAAATACTCGTTGATGATCGATTAGTGGCACTGAGAACAATGTGCGTCCAAGATGCCAATCAGATGTGTGGAGCAATCGCATCGCTACAACCCAAGCAAGGTGCGCAGATGCCGTGGAGCAGGTGATCCATGCGCGAGCATAAAGTCATGGAGTTCTAGCGGTGACCATTGAGGATGCAGCACCATGAGGTCTGCCGCGATCTCGCTCACCGCGAGGTAACCCACAAAATAGGTAGGTAGCTGACCAGCCGTCAGCAGAGCTCTACGCCATTTTCCAACGGCTTCGCCTTCTTCTTGGAATCCGCGGCGCATCATCAAATCGAGTGCTTCATCTTCTTCTATGTCATGTGTGTGCACGCGCACATCAAGTATGGCGTTGATAATCATTCGTGCTTGCATCTTCAATTGCTGTAACCGCAATGCATATGCAGACCGCTGGTCATCTACTGGAAGATACCCAGAGTTGATCATCAACTCCTCGGCGTAGACCGCCCAGCCTTCGATAAACACACTGCTGCGCCCAAAGGCCCGCACCCGTGTGGCCTTTTCAGCTACCCGGGAATGAGCCAGTTGAAGGACATGCCCAGGGAAGGCTTCATGGATAGTGAGGTCGTGTAACTGCACACCGTTGTACTCACGGAAGAACGAATCAATGCGTTCCGGATCCCAAGATGCTGGCGTTGGTGCAACAGCGACAAATGTTGGTAACACTGTTGTTTCCAATGGTCCCGGTGAATCACAGTATGCAACGGCAACGCCGCGATGGATCTCTGGCATTTCAATCACCTGGACTTCGGTCACTGGAATGGAGACCAGCGGCACTTCTTCAAGAAAGGCGATTGAACGAGCCAGCGCATTCGAAACTTGCTGCAGCACATCGTCATTCGTGACGGGAAATTTCAATGCAACATCATCAAGGGCTCGAGCAACAAGGTTCGGTGCATCGATGGATTCATCGAGATATGAAGCGGCGGCTTGGATCAATGCCTGTTCAGTCTTCATCAGATGTGTATTCGCTGATGCGAGTAGATCCCCAGCTTGGGTATCTGAATCAAGAGCGTGCCATAACAGGGATGAATAGACATGCGCACCTAACCGAGGATCTCGATTAGCGATCGGTAGCTGCTCCTGAAGCCAGTTAATGAAAGTAGTGAGAGATGCTTGCGCGGCCATCACTACTGGTGAATTCGATCCCAATTGCTCTGAAATCTCACCTTGAACAAGTGCCAAAGTTCCATGAAACTGACCGATGGCCGTTTCTACATGTACCCGAGGCATCTCACCAAGTTCAGCTTGTGCATCAGCTAAGAAGCGCGGAATCGCTTCCAGCCGTGCGCTGACGCAGATCAAGCGATCCGAAAGCGGAGCGAAATCACGCGAGAGCAGCAGGTGTAGCCCAGTGCCTGGATTCCACATCATCGGATTCCAGGTCACTGACTTCACTTCGCGAAGTTCAAAAAGCGTTCGGGTAATTGCTGCCCGCAGAATTTCTAAATCAACTTGATCTTCGAGATCTAACTCCAGATCATCAACAGCATCGAGATCGGTTAAAAACTCATCCAAAGTTAACGCCAACGACTCGCGGCCTGCCCGCGTGTAGTCAGGCAGGAACTGATCAAAAGCATGTTCGCCCATGCCCGTGGCTCGAATTGGTTCAGCACTGAGCATCGTGGTCATCACGCTTTGTGCGATCCGATCAAATGTTCGCTTCATGAGGTCAATCCTTCAAGGGAGCGAACTTCAGTGACTCGTCGCCGCGCCGATTGGCGAAGGGCTGCTTCTGAATCCCATTTGCGGTCGCGCATCAGTGACGTGAGCTCTAGTAAGAAATCACCAAGTTGCTCTTCGCTTGAAAGATGTGCGGCAAGCTGCTCAGCGCGCTCGCGTTGAGCGGTCGGGGCAACAACTTCCTTGTAACGCTTTGATCGAGCAATAACTTTCGCCGCATAGAGCAGTGCAGGAAGTTGAGCAGGGATACCGTCGGTGACCGACTCTCGACCTTTTTCTTTAGCCTTACTCTCATGCCAATTCAGATTGGCATCTGGGTTGTCGCCTTCTAGGAATACATGTGGGTGTCGACGAATGAGCTTTTCTACGATGCCTTGGGCAACATCTTCAATATTCCATGGATCGATGGGGTCTTCTTGCGCGATGCGTGAATGAAAGACAACCTGAAGTAGAACATCGCCCAGTTCTTCGCGCAGCCCGGCACGATCTGCTAACTCAATAGCCTCAACTGTTTCGTAAGTTTCTTCAACTAGATATTCAAGTAATGACTCATGCGTTTGCTCAGCATCCCACGCGCACCCGCCCGGTGAACGCAACTGATCCATGACGGCAACAAGTTGAAGTAAATAACTTTCAGTACTCACAACGCTCCCCTCTCACTGTGGGTTCAGGCAGCTTGCGTTTAGGTGGCTTCGATTCTTGAACTACTGCGCAGGAAGCACAGTTGAAAGATCGGATGAATCAGCGCCCAGCTGCAGGTTTTGTGAATCCCAGGTTCCAAAACGTGGGTTCACTTCTGGATTCACCGCCTTGCTTTTGGCAACAACTGCGGCAACAAGTGCAGCAGTTGCTTGTTCTGGCGTTGCGTTTGGAGCAACCGCCTTGGCTACCTTTTGCGCAGTTAACGCGAAACGAATGCGTTCTGAAATCTGACTTGGGGCCACTGATTGCTTGAGGTACGCGGCTTCAAGTGCTTCTTCGCTGCCTGCCGACTTCACTTCAGCTGCATGCTCGCGATCAATCTCACCCTGAGTCACCGCAACATTGTTATCGGCCGCAACTTGATCAAGCAGATTCATCACTACAAGCCAGTTCAAGGTGTTCTTTACCAATTGGGGGTCGGACTTGTCTGTCGCAAAACCTTGTGCGACGAGTACTTCACTGACATTGGAATTAAGTGAAGCCTCGGTGACCTGGCTTTCACCTACAACTGCGGCATCGCCAGCTGAGCCTGTGCAGGCAGTCAGCGCGAGACCTAGCGCAAGGACTGCTGCAGGAATGAGGGCGCGGCGTGCAGTGGTCATGAATTGCTCTCCATCAGTTCAGGTGTCACGGGCAGCGAAGCATGAATGAACTCCGTTACCCAATCAAGCAGGTCGTTCCCAACAACCGGCGCGCCACCCACCAGGGAGGTCGTCGGCCTCGGTACCACGATCGTATTGACTGCAGCCTTGATCAGCGTGCGTGGGTACAGCCGCGTCAGGCGCATCTGGGCAGATTCGGGCAGATTGACGGGCTGGAATCGGATCCCTGGGCCAGTAGCCACAATTTCGGTCAATCCAGCTCGACGAGCCAAGACCCTCAGCCGAGCAACTGCCAGCAGAGTCTCCACCGGAGCGGGCACTGGTCCGTACCTGTCGGTGAGCTCGGCATAGACCTCGTCCACCGCACCTTCAGTTGAGGCATCCGCCAATCGCTTATAAGCCTCGAGTCGCAAACGTTCATGCGGGATGTACTCATGTGGAATATGGGCTTCAACAGGAAGCTCCACTTTCATTTCCGCATGGGTTTCACCCTCGTCACCCTTGAATTCAGCAAGCGCCTCGCCCACCAGACGCACATAGAGGTCAAAACCCACATCAGCGATATGGCCACTTTGCTCACCGCCCAGAAGGTTGCCGGCTCCGCGAATTTCCAAATCTTTCATTGCAATCTGCATGCCCGAACCTAAGTCAGTGTGCTGAGCAATCGTGGCAAGGCGTTCATGCGCAGTTTCAGTCAGTGGCTTTTCAGGGTTGTACAAGAAATACGCGTAGGCACGCTCGCGACCACGACCCACTCGCCCACGCAATTGATGCAACTGCGACAGCCCGAACATGTCGGCACGATCCACAATCAAGGTGTTTGCGTTGGCAATATCGATTCCCGACTCAACAATTGTGGTGCACACCAGTACATCAACGTTTTTTTCCCAGAAGTCAACGATCACGCTTTCAAGAGCTTGCTCGCCCATTTGCCCGTGGGCGATAGCAATGCGCGCTTCAGGAACAAGATCACGCAACCGTGAAGCAACACGCTCAATAGATTCAACACGGTTGTGGACAAAGAAGACTTGACCATCGCGAAGCAACTCTCGACGAATTGCTGCGCCAATCTGCTTGTCTTCATAAGGCCCGACAAAAGTCAGCACTGGATGGCGTTCTTCAGGTGGCGTTTGAATCACAGACATCTCGCGAATACCCGTGACAGCCATTTCTAGGGTGCGCGGAATTGGCGTGGCTGACATTGCCAGCACATCAACGTTGGTGCGTAGTGCCTTCAAATGCTCTTTATGTTCAACACCAAAACGCTGCTCTTCGTCGAGGATCACTAAACCAAGATCCTTGAAGCGCACATCAGGTGTTAGTAGGCGATGCGTGCCAATCACCACATCAACAGATCCTTCAGCAACACCAGCCAACACTGCTTTGGCTTCTTTATCGGTGTTGAAGCGTGAGAGTGAACCGATCTTGATCGGGAATGAGCCATAGCGTTCAGCAAAGGTTGAGGCGTGCTGCTGCACGAGCAGCGTGGTGGGCACAAGCACCGCAACTTGCTTGCCATCTTGAACAGCCTTGAAGGCTGCGCGCACTGCGATTTCAGTCTTGCCGTAGCCAACGTCGCCACAAATCAAGCGATCCATCGGAATGGTGCTTTCCATATCGCGCTTGACTTCATCGATGCACATCATTTGGTCAGGCGTTTCAACATAAGCGAAGGCATCTTCAAGCTCATGTTGCCAAGGTGTGTCTGGACCAAAGGCGTAGCCCTTGGTTGCTTTACGCGCGGCATAGAGCTTGATGAGTTCGCCAGCAATTTCTTTGACTGCTTTGCGTGCTTTGCCTTTAGCCTTCTGCCAATCAGCACCGCCGAGACGATGCACACTTGGCATTTCGCCACCAACATATTTCGTCACAAGATCCAACTGATCCGTTGGGACGAACAATCGATCAGCAGGTTGGCCGCGCTTGCTTGCTGCATATTCCAATACCAAGTATTCGCGCGTTGCGCCCGCGATATCTCGCTGCACCATTTCTACATAGCGCCCAACACCATGCTGTTCATGCACAACAAAGTCGCCAGTTTTCAAAGTCAGCGGATCAATTGCACGCTTTCGACGTGAAGGAAGCTTGCGCATGTCTTTCGTGGACGCTCGTTGCCCAAGGAGATCGCGTTCAGTAATCACCGCTAGTGCACATTCATTCAACACAAAACCGTGTTCAATAGATCCCACGGCAACAGTCACCACGCCTGCGCGCGGCGCTTCGTTCAATGACTCGACAAAGGCCGTAGGTACTCCCTCATTTCTGAGTGACTCCGCTAAACGCTCAGCGGATCCATGGCCCTCACTGACCAACACCACGGCGCGGTTATCCGCTGCCCAAGCGCGCATGTGTTCAATCGCCTGCGCAATGTCACCGCGATATGCATCAATTCCAATCGCATCAACCGCCACACCTGCATTGGGATCAATGCTTTCATCTGCGTACAGTGGATTAAGTTCACACCACGGTAAACCGCGTGCCTCACACTGATCTTTGACTTCTTCAAGCGAAAAGAAATTCGATCCTGAAAGATCAATCGGTGCTTTATTGCCGACAGATGCGTTGTGCCATGAAGCAGCAAGGAACTCGTCTGCAGTTCGGGTGAGGTCATAAGCACGCGTACGTACGCGTTCTGGATCAATAACCAGCACCGACGTTTCCTTTGGCAAGAAGGATACGAGTGGGTCGACGGATTGGACCAGCACGGGAATGAGCGCTTCCATGCCCTCGACCGGAATGCCTTCGGCAAGTTTTGCGCAGATCTCTTCCACGACGGGATTTTCAGCTGCAAGTTTCGCAGCACGGGCACGCACTTCCGGAGTAAGTAACAGTTCTCGAACAGCTGGCGCAAATAAACCATCAGGAACATTTTCAAGTGAGCGCTGATCAGTAACCGTGAAGGAACGAATCTCTTCAACAGCGTCGCCCCAGAATTCAACGCGCAATGGATGCTCGGCATTCGGTGGAAACACATCCAAGATGCCGCCACGCACAGCGATTTGGCCTCTGCGTTCGACAAGGTCTAGACGCTCATAACCCAGTTCAACTAGGCGATTGACTAACTGCGATAGGTCGTAGGTGTCGCCAACTCGCAAACGCACCGGTTCAATCTCGCCAAGACCTCCCGCAATTGGTTGGACAACGGCGCGCACTGAGGCCACCAAAACATCGATCGGCTGCAGCAGTGCATCGTTGACATCAGGGTGAGCCAGGCGACGAATCACACTGACGCGCCGACCAATGGTGTCTGACGATGGCGAGAGCCGTTCATGCGGCAAGGTCTCCCACGAAGGCAGCACCGCGATGCGCAGGCTCGGGCAATAACTATGAACTGCTGATGCAAGGTCTTCAGCCTCTTGCCCAGTCGCGGTTACCACTAGCAGTTGCCGCCCGGAGCCAAGCTCCGTTGGTGCTGCAAGTAAAGAGGTGATCAGTGACTGCACTGCCCTCGGTGACGCAATTCGTCCACCGGAGAATGCCTGATCGCGGGCAACCCGAAATGAATCGGCTTTCCCTACGACATCAAGCAATCCGCTGAGGTTCACCCTCGTGCCGCCTCCGCAAGCGCATCGCGCGCCAGATCGACAATCAATGGATGCGCAACCATGAGGTTTTGAACCCAAGGCGGCATGTGGTTGAACTCAATTTCTTCGCCGTCAATGTGCCCCGGAATAAATCCGTAGTGACGAGCAACGCCATACGGGGCGGCAACATCCCACTCATAAAAGCCGCTCTCATGGACGTACAACTCAGCGCGACCAGAAACCAGCTCATTTACCTTCGCGCCCACAGAACCAACATCGATCAGTTCGCAACCATGCTCGCTAATGCCGGCGGCTTTCATCTTCGCTCCCAGAATTTCCAAAGCCGGGCCAAGGAATACGGGTGGACGTGTGCGTGATGCCACTACACGCACTGGTCGATCTGTTGGGAAGGCTGGTGCACTTGGAACTTTGTCGCCCATCGATCGTGCAAGCTTTTGTGCCGGAAGGTCCACAGTGCACGCAGAAAGCCTCTTTAGTTTCGGCTCCCACAGAGCAACATGCACTGCGAAGTCGATGCGGCCCTGACCGTACTCCCAGGTTCCATCAAGTGGATCAACAATCCACAGTCGATCCGCATCAAGACGATCTGCGTTGTCCGCGCCTTCTTCGCTCAAGAGTGCGTCAGCGGGACGATGCGTTGCCAGCTCTTTGGCCAACAGCTCATGTGCAAGTCGATCGCCCTGCTTGCGCAATTGCGTGGCCTTTTCTTTATCCCAGGTTGTGGGATCTCCATAGGATTCACGCAATTCAAGTAACAACTGGCCAGCAAGTTTGGCGATATGACTCGAGAGTTCTTGATCTGTGCGGGTGGACATCTCAGCCTCCGTTGAATTCGTTTTGAGCTCGTTCAATTCCATGTAGTACAAGCGTTTCAACTGCGTCAGCACTTCGTTGAATCACATTCGGGATGACATCGCGTTCAGTTCCAGCAAAAGACTTCAATACGAAGTCAGCGGGATCTTGGCGACCAACTGGGCGGCCAATCCCAATTCGCACGCGTGCGTAATCACCATTGCCAAGAGATTTACGAATGCTCTTCAAACCATTGTGACCGTTGTCGCCGCCACCTATTTTGATACGCACGGTGTCGAGCGGAAGGTCAAGCTCATCATGAATCACCACAAGATGATCTTCTGCAACGTCGTAGAACTGCATGAGTGCCTTGACTGGTCCACCAGAGGTGTTCATGAATGACCACGGCTCTACGAGAACTACCCGCGCATCTGCACCCGGGTTTCCGATTCGACCTTCAACTACACCAGCAACAGCGCGCTTATGACGACTCAGCGTGCCACGCATTCGCGCAGCAAGTTCATCGACAACCATGAAGCCAACGTTGTGGCGGGTGGTTGCGTACTCCGGACCAGGGTTGCCGAGCCCAACGATCATCCAGGTCATCGGCAACAGGCCTTACTGAGCTTCGGCCTCAGCTGCTGGAGCTGCAGGTGCTTCAGCAGCGCGTGCTGCTTCATTTGCTGCAAGCGCTTCGGCTGCATCAGCAGTTGCCTTGACACCGAATGCGGTACGAGCGGTTGCTTCTTCTGGCGTGATGACGATGAGGTCAACATGCTCGAGGTAGCGCTTGACCGGTTCGCGCTGAATGTCACGTGGCATAGCCAAAATGGTCTTGCCGTTCAACGACACTGACAACACGATGTATGACTTGCGAAGTGCAAGATCAAGATCATGGTTTGGAAGTGAAACGTGCAGAAGTTCAGTGCCGTGGCCGTAGATCACTGCAGGGACCAAGCCTTCGCGGCGCAGGCGACGTGCTGCACCCTTGCCGAAGTCGGAACGCTCTTGGGCAGAAATGGCGATCGTTGACACTGTGAAACTCCTCGTTTACTCGTAAGTCAGCCTCGGCAGAGCGCGGATAGCGCTGACCTTCGTCGATCACGGTTCATGCGAACCCTCGCCGAGGAGAGATGAGGACACTATCAGTGAGAGGAGGCATCTTCCGAATCAGGGCTTCCCTCAAACAGGCTGGTGACCGATCCGTCGGTAAAGACCTCATTAATTGCCTGAGCCAATATCGGCGCAATTGAGAGCACCTTGAGCTTGGGGAACTTACGATCTTCAGGGATCGGCAAGGTGTCGGTGACCACGACTTCGGTGATATTCGAATTCTGCAAACGCTCACGGGCCGGATCACTCAAAATCGCGTGGGTTGCCGCCACGATGACTTCAGTTGCGCCATTCTCAAAGAGGGTTTCTGCAGCCTTCACGATGGTTCCACCTGTGTCGATCATGTCGTCGACGACCACGCACACGCGGCCCTTCACGTCACCCACGACTTCGAAGACCTTGACCTGGTTTGGTACGTCTGGGTCGCGGCGCTTGTGAATGATGGCAAGCGGTGCGCCGAGCTCGTCGGTCCAGCGCTCGGCTACGCGCACACGACCAGCATCTGGTGACACCACCGTGATGCGATCGCGGTCAATGTGATTGCCCACGTACTTGGCCAGCAGTGGCAGTGAGAATAGGTGATCAACAGGGCCATCAAAGAAACCTTGAATCTGCGAGGTGTGCAGGTCCACAGTCATGAGGCGATCCGCACCAGCTGTCTTGAAGAGATCAGCAATGAGGCGTGCCGAGATTGGCTCACGTCCGCGGTGCTTCTTGTCTTGGCGGGCATATCCGTAGAAGGGCATGATCACCGTGATGCGCTTTGCGGATGCACGCTTCAACGCATCCACCATGATCAGGTGCTCCATGATCCACTTATTGATTGGCGTGGTGTGACTTTGCAGCACAAACACATCAGCACCACGAACAGATTCCTGGAAGCGCACGAAGATCTCACCGTTGGCGAAGTCATAGGCCAGGGTGCGTGACAGTGGAATACCGAGTTGCTCAGCTACCTCTTGTGCGAGCTCGGGATGTGACCTGCCCGCAAGCAACACCATCCGCTTGCGGTTTGGAAACTCTTGCAGGTTCACTTTTCCTCCTGTGCATTGGCTTTTTGTGCTTCTTGTGCTGCTTGTGCTGCTGGTGTTCCAGGGCGTCGACGCAATACCCAGTCCAACACATTTCGTTGTTGTCCTCGAGCAATAGCAATCGACCCTGGTGGTACATCTTCGGTGATGACTGATCCCGCTGCGGTGTAGGCCCCGTCACCCACGGTGACTGGGGCTACCAACATGGTGTCGCTGCCGATACGTACGTGCTTTCCCACGGTAGTGCGGTGCTTGGCAACGCCGTCGTAGTTCACAAATACGGTGGAGGCACCGATATTTGAACCTTCACCGATATCGCCGTCGCCGACATAACTCAGGTGCGGCACTTTGGCATCGTCGCCAATGTTTGAGTTTTTGATTTCTACGAAGGCCCCAGCCTTGCTATGGGTGCCCATCACTGTTCCTGGGCGCAAGTACGAGAACGGACCAACAGTTGCTTCATCGCCAATCACTGCGAGCTGGGCCCACGTGTGAATGACTGAAGCATTCGCGCCCACTTCACATGAATTCAAGGTTGTGCCCGGGCCAATTTTTGCGCCAGCAGCAACTGATGTTGGGCCAAGCAAAGTGCAGTTCGGAAGGATTGTTACATCGGGCTCAAGTTCAACGTCAACATCAAGCCACGTTGTGGCTGAATCAAGAATTGCTACACCGCTACGCATCCACTGCGCATTAATGCGATCGCGCATGATGGCTGCTGCTTCGGCGAGCTGGTACCGATCGTTCACACCAAGAATTTCGCTTGAGTCAGCGCACATAGATCCAGCAACTACAGCGTTCTCATCGCGAAGGAAACCAATCACGTCGGTGAGGTACTCCTCACCTTGCGAGTTGTCAGTAGTGATGTTTGCAAGGAGTCGAGTCAGGTCACTTGCAGCAAAGCAGTACATGCCTGAATTGATTTCATCAATGAACAATTCATCTGACGAAGCATCTTTGTGCTCCACTATGCGAAGTACGCCACCTGCCGCATCGCGAACAATGCGACCGTAACCAGACGCGTCGTCAAGCTTCGCCGTCAACACGGTTGCATGTGCCTGCGTTGCATCATGTTCATTGACGAGCGCAACCAATGACGCGCCTGTGAGCAATGGAGTGTCACCAGTCAGTACAACAACTGGCCCGCCATCAAGTGAAACTCCTCGAGCCTGCATCTCTGTCAGAGCAATGCGCACTGCATGCCCCGTGCCTCGTTGTTCTTCTTGCACAACAGTTGAGGCCCACGGTGCGATTTCTTCCACATGAGCCGCGACCAGTTCGCGTCCATGGCCCACAACAACGATCACATGCTCAGGTTCAAGGGTGGCCGCAGCTTCAAGGACGTGGCCAAGTAGTGAACGTCCAGCAACATGGTGCAAAACCTTCGGAGTGGCCGAGCGCATCCGCTTGCCCTCGCCAGCAGCAAGAATCACTACGGCTGCAGGTCGCGTCACGAGAACTGAGACTATCGGCTCGGGAACCGTGAAGCGTGATTCCCCCAAAGATCAGCGCGCAGCGCTCCACTCCTGAGCAAAACGATCAATCACTTCAGCGCAGATTTCAGGGTGCGAGACGGTCAAATGATGCTTGGCTTCTGGAACATAAGTGACAGATGTTCCTTCTGGGGCAAAACTCAAGATGAACGTCACAACTTCTGGGACGACAACGGTGCTTTCCATTGCGTGCACATAGTGGAACGGCACTTGGAGCGCCGCGATGCTGGCATTGAGTCGCTCTTCGTCGATTTGAGGAGCGACCACCTGGTCGAACTTCCAGGTCCATCGCTCATCAACAGCTTTGACCCCGTAATGGGCCAAGCGTTCGAGCAATGCTGGATCGTCACCCTCTTGTGGTGGCATCAACCGAAAGCGACCCACAGCGTCTTCCTTGGTTTCGTAATACCGAACAGGGCTGGCCGCGGCGGCACCAATTGGTCGCATGCGTCCTTCACCTTGAATGAAGGTATCCATGGCAATCACTCCAAGGGCCCGCTCCGGAGCTTGGGTTGCCGCCATCACCACTGAGGTTCCACCCAAGCTGTGCCCAACCATCAGTGCCTTGTCAATGCCAGCATCGTCGAGCACTGCGTTGACTTCCTGGCCCCAGATATCGATGCCATAGGCATCACGGTGCCCGCTATCGCCACTACCGCTGAGATCCAAGGCCACGACCGTGTATTTCTCAGCAAGAAGCGGAACTACCTTGGCCCACCACACATGGTGAGCTCTGAAGCCGTGGGTAAGGACCACCGCAGTATCGCCGTTGCCGGTGACCGAGTAATGAATTGGCGCCCCAGCCACTTCAACAACATGATCGTGCTGGTCCATATGGACACCCTTCGCTAGAGCGAGAGCTCCCGGGGGAGGGATCGAACCTCCGTTGACGGATTCAAAGTCCGCTGTCCTGCCGCTAGACGACCCGGGATTGTTTGAGCAGCAAACGATATTGGCTAGGCCCTCGCGTTGCGAAAGCGACTTGGTTACGCTACCGTAAGTTACGCAACCGTAGGTCTTGAGATTTACGACTGGCGCTAAGGAGTATTTGTGACCATTTCCCCCGCTGTCGATCCCATTGACCAGTTGCCGCCCGAAGGTGCGCCTGATCAAATTCAACTCCAGCCGCTGTCCATGCGGATCACGGTCGGTGTTTTTGTCGTCATTCCCTTCCTTGCGGTGCTTGCAGCGATTCCGGTTGCGTGGGGTGGATTCCTTTCATGGGTCGACATCGCTCTGTTTGTCTTGTTCTGGGCAATCACCGGCTTAGGCATCACTGTTGGCTATCACCGCTTTTTCACACATGGATCATTCAAAGCTGGGCGCGGTGTAAAGATCGCTCTTGCCGTCATGGGCTCCTACGCACTTGAAGGTTCAGTTGCACAATGGGTTGCTGACCACCGCAAGCACCACAAGTTTTCTGATGCACCAGGCGACCCACATTCACCTTGGCTAGAAGGTGATGTGAAGTTCCCATTGCTTAAGGGTTTTTGGCATGCGCACACTGGATGGTTGTTTGATGAACAACAAACACCTGTCACGCAATACGCGCCAGATATTGATGCAGACGATGACCTACGCCTGTTAAGCAAGTGGTACCCAGCACTCGTCGTAGGTTCACTCTTGATCCCAGCGATCCTTGGCGGACTGATTACCTGGTCATTTTGGGGAGCTGTAACTGCCTTTTTCTGGGCAGGCCTATTCCGCGCTGCATTTATTCACCACGTAACTTGGTCAATTAACTCTGTTTGTCACATCTGGGGAAAGCGCACGTTTAAGTCGCGCGATAAGTCAACCAACGTGTGGTGGCTGGCAATTCCATCCTTTGGCGAGTCTTGGCACAGCCTGCATCACGCGGAACCAACCTCAGCTCGGCATGGTGTTCTCAAAGGCCAAATTGATCTCAGTGCGGTATTTATTCGCACCCTTGAAGTGCTGCACCTTGCAAATGACGTGCGCTGGCCAAAAGTAGAACGCCTTGAACGCAAACTCGTTGATCCCTCTATGGCGCCACGGATTCGTGGGTACAAGAAGGCCGCATAAGCATGACTACTTCTGAAATTACGCGCGACTCCGTAACTCAGTTACATCCTGTTCCTAAATCAGTGCCGCGTGAGCGCGTACGTATGACAGGGCATGAACGACGCGAACAACTCATCACTATTGGACGCAAGCTCTTTGCCGCTAAGGGTTTTGAATCTGTCAGCGTTGAAGAAATCGCGGCAAAGGCCGACGTTTCAAAACCTGTGGTGTACGAACACTTTGGAGGCAAGGAAGGCCTTTATGCAGTGATCGTTGATCGCGAAATGAATGACCTCCTGCTTGCGATTACCAAGGCTCTTACTGTGCAACCGGAAGAAATTTCTAGTGCACGAATTTTATTAGAGCGCGCAGCAATGGCGTTATTCGATTACATCGACGCCGACCCAGATGGTTTCCGTATTTTGGTTCGCGATGCTCCAACTATGAGTGATTCAGACTCTGCCATCGTTGGCTTCCAGCACTCACCATCTTTTGCCAGCGTGATCAGTGACATTGCAGCGCATGTTCAAGAATTACTTGCTGTGCAATTCAAGGCACACAAGATCAACACCAAACTTGCACCGATGTATGCGCAAATGTTGGTTGGCATGGTTGCGCTCACTGGGCAATGGTGGCTGGAAGAGCGCAAGCCGAAAAAGGACGAAGTGGTTGCTAACTTGATTAACTTGGCCTGGAATGGTTTGGGCAATATGGATTCCAAGCCCAAGCTCATCAGTAAATCGCGCTAAATAATTCGCGCTCCATGCGCTGGCCCGAAGGATCGTTTCACTGATCGCACGAGTCCACTTGATGTCAGCGCTACGGCTATGTCGAGTGCATGGTCGCCGTCACGTGCAACAAAAGCGCACGTTGGTCCACTCCCCGACACAATTCCTCCGAGTGCTCCTGCTTCATCCCCTGCTTCGATCACCCGCTGAAGTGATGGGCGCAACGAAAACGCAGCTTGCTGGAGATCGTTATCTAATGACTTGCCCAGTAACACTGGGTCACCCACTCGCAACGCATGCATCAGGTTGTCTGACACGTACGGATCCGGCACGTGCTTTCCTTCACGCAAACGATCGCACTCTTGGTACACGGCAGCAGTCGAGAGACCCTCGGACGCAAGGGCAAAAACCCAATGAAATGAACCCTTAGCCAACACCGGAGTGAGCTGCTCGCCTCGACCACTACCAATCGCCGTACCACCATGAAGAGAGAACGGCACATCACTGCCGAGCACCGCTGCAAGTTCGTGAAGTTCGGCCTTTGGTGTGTGTAACCCCCACAATGCATCGCAAGCAACGAGAGCACCCGCTGCATCCGCGCTCCCACCGGCCATGCCACCTGCGACCGGGATCTGCTTGTGAATACGAATCGCAACATCAGCGCTCACACCTGACGCCTCAGCGAGTAATTGAGCTGCCCGCCATGCCAAATTAGATGAGTCCAGTGGAACATCGCCCTGGCCTTCCCCATCACAGGTCAAGGAAATTCCAGAACCTGCTGGCATGCGCACTGCTGTGACGTCGTCATGGAGCGCAACAGAGTGGAAAACCGTTGCCAGTTCGTGAAAGCCGTCTTCACGACGCGGCCCTACAGAAAGCTGCAGGTTCACTTTCGCGGGAACGCGAACAGTTACTTCATGTGCTGGCATATGTGAAGGCTAAGTCCTCGGCGATACTGACGCGCAGTCAGCCGCGCGCCAGTGCATCTGCCAGGCGGGCGAATTCAACAACGGTCAATGTTTCACCCCGAGCGCCAGGATCAATTCCTGCTGCACGCAATGCCGTTTCGGATCGATCTGGCCCACCGGCAAATTGCGCCAGAGCTCCACGCAGTGCTTTGCGGCGCTGACTAAAGGCTGCGTCGACAACCGAAAACACATACTCGCGTGGGGCTTGGCACTGAGGTGGCGCAGTACGCACCAGTCGCACTAACCCAGAATCAATATTGGGTTCTGGCCAAAACACTGTTCGTCCAACTGTTCCGACCAACTCAACGTCACCAAACCAGCGAGCCTTCACGCTTGGTACTCCATAAACCCGACTGCCCGGGCCCGCGGCCAGTCGATCGGCCACTTCCTTTTGCACCATCACCAGCATGCTTTCAATCTTGGGGAAAAGCTCCAAGAAGTGAAGGAGCACTGGAACTGAAATGTTGTAGGGAAGGTTGGCAACAAGGGCCGTAACTTCACTAGGAAGCGACGTCACAGTGAGCGCATCAGCTTCAATAACCGTGATCCGTGATGCGGATTCAGGTAGATGCGCGGCAACAGTCTTTGGCAATTGCTCAGCAAATTGCGTTTCAATCTCTACAGCAACCACATCGTGGTCGGCTTGGAGAAGTGCCAAAGTCAAGCTTCCCAACCCGGGGCCAATCTCAAGAACCCGACAACCATCAGGAAGTTGCGCACGTCGCACAATGCGTTCAACCGTGTTGGGATCAATAACAAAGTTCTGCCCACGTTTTTTTGTTGGCCGAATATCTAGGGCCTGCGCCAATTCTCGAATTTCGCGAGCGCCAAGCAAGCCGCTCACCATTCACCGAACACACGTTGCGCATTAGCCCACAAATGCCCAGCCATCACTTCTTCAGATACGCCGCGCAACGAAGCAAGCGCGCGCACTGTGAATGGCATGAGATACGAGGCGTTTGGTTTGCCGCGGTTTGGTACGGGAGTCAGATACGGAGCATCTGTTTCTACCAGGATCAACTCATCCGGCACCACGGTTGCTGCTTCATGGAGATCAGTCGCATTCTTGAACGTCACCACGCCAGCAAAGGAGAGATACCAACCTTGATCAGCACAGAACTTCGCCATGGCTGCATCGCCACTAAAACAATGGAAGATCACTCGTTCTGGCGCACCTTCTTCAATCAAGATGTCCATGACGTCTTGGTGTGATTCGCGATCGTGAATCACCAAGGTTTTTCCTACTTCTTTGGCAATCGCAATGTGTCGACGGAATGACTCTTGCTGAATTGGGCGCAACTCTTCTGAGCTACGGAAGTAGTCGAGCCCCGTTTCACCAACAGCTCGTACTACATCTTCGCGAGCCATGGATGCGATGGCCTCGTATGCAGCCTCGAGCCCCACGCGGCCTTCTTTTTCAAAAATACGCGGTGCTTCATTTGGATGCAGTCCAACACCCACCACGAGTGCTGGTCGTGTTTTTGCAAGCTCGATAGAAAGGCGTGCTGCTTCAAGATCGCAACCGATTTGCACGATTCGTGTGACACCAACCGAAGCAGCCAGTGCAATCAACGTGTCAGGGTCGGGCATTGACCCGCCATGAAGATGGCGGTCATGAATATCTAAATGGCAATGCGTATCAATAACCGGTGCAACTAATGCCACGGGCGACGCAATGCTCATTCGGCAACTTCCTCCAGGCGTGGGAACAAGCCCGCCCCCTTAGTAACTGGTGCGCCAACAGGCAATTGACCCCACCGGGCAACATCTCCAATGCGCTGATCATCAATCGCGCCAAGGGTCGCTGCTGCACCCAGGTCATTCCATAGTTCGCCCATGGTGTTTGGCATCAATGGGTAATAGAGCACTGACATTGCCCGCAGCGATTCACAGATTGTGTACAGCACGGTATGAAGACGCTCTGTTTGTGCTTCGTCTTTCGCCAGAACCCAGGGCTCTTGCTCTGTGACATACATATTCACCGCATCAACAAAACCCTTAACGGCAACAATGGCTGTTGAGAAATCCAGCTGATCCATCGCAGCTTCTGCATCCGCAACAACAGTTGCGAGTTGATCTGACAGCGCTGTTTCTGCTGCCGTTGCAACTCCGGCTGCTGGCAACTTGCCCTCGCAATAGCGGTTAACCATCGCAGTGCCACGTGATGCCAAGTTGCCAAGTCCGTTTGCCAATTCAGCAACGTAGCGCGCACTCATGTCTTCCCATGAGAAAGAGCCATCACTACCAAAGGAAATTGCACGCAAGAAGTAATAACGGAATGCATCCGAACCAAAGTGATCAATGATCTGCGAAGGGGCGATGCCGGTGAGTTTGGTCTTTGACATCTTCTCGCCACCGACGAGCAACCAACCGTGGGCAAATACCTTGCCTGGCAACGGAAGGTTTGCCGCCATCAGCATCGCCGGCCAGTAGACCGCGTGGAAACGCAGAATGTCTTTACCGACGAGGTGAACATTTGCTGGCCAAATTTCAGCAAAGCGCTTTCCTGCATCGCTATCCGCTGGTTGGCCGTATCCGATTGCGGTGATGTAGTTCAAGAGTGCGTCAAACCAGACGTACACCGTTTGTTTTTCATCCCAAGGAAGTGGAATTCCCCAGCCCACGCTTGATCGCGACATTGAGATATCAACCAAGCCACTGCGCAAGAAGCTCATGACTTCGTTGTATGCACTTGGCGGTTGTATAGCTTCCGGATGTGCTTGGTAATGCGCGATCAATTGATCTGCGAAAGCCGAGAGCTTAAAGAACCAGTTTTCTTCCTGCAATTGCTCAGCTGGGCGGCCGTGAACGGGGCACACTTGCTGCCCTTCAAATTCACCGGCGCCAGCAACGAGATCACCTGGAAGTTTGAACTCTTCGCAACCCACGCAGTACGGACCTTCGTAAGGCGCTGCGTAGACGTAACCGTTTTCGCGCACTGCTTCCCAAAAGCGCTGCACCGCTTCAATGTGACGCTCTTCAGTCGTGCGAATGAAGTCGTCGTTCTTGGCATTCACAGTTTCAAGCACGGGGAGCCAGTCGGCAGTGACTAAGCGGTCAACCCATGCTTGCGGGGTGACGCCGCCGGCATCAGCTGCTCGCTGCACCTTGGTGCCATGCTCGTCGACTCCGGTCAGGAACCAGACATTTTCCCCACGCTGACGATGCCAGCGAGTGAGAAAGTCACCGGCAACGGTCGTATAGGCGTGCCCAATATGTGGAGCATCGTTGACGTAATAAATCGGCGTGGTGACATAGAAAGATGCCGATGTATTCGTCGAGGCCATGGGCCAGATCCTACGGTTTGGCCGCCTTGGCTTGGACCACAGCGTCGTAGACCTCGCGGCGCGGAACTCCGGCCTCCTGAGCCACTTCGGCAATCGCAGCTTTCCGATCGGTTCCGGCTGCCTCACGGGCGTGCACTGATTTCACCCAATCAGCTGGGGTGACCAGCCCTTGAACACTGCGGCGCTCATCCATTGATGCGCCAGTAATCACAACTGTGCACTCTCCCCGCACACCTTCGCCAGCCCAGATCACCAGTTCCGCCAGGGTGCCTCGCTTTACCTCTTCATAGGTTTTGGTGAGTTCACGACAGACTGCGCCGAGGCGATCTTGGCCTAGACCTTCAGCCAAAGCGCTCAGCATGGCTTCAATGCGATGTGGGGCCTCGAAAAAGACCATGGTGCGTGCTTCTGCTGCGAGATCGGCGATCCGAGCCAAGCGCTCACCGCCCTTACGCGGCAAGAAGCCCTCAAAGCAAAAGCGATCAACGGGCAATCCAGAAACCGCTAACGCCATTAATACTGCTGAAGGGCCAGGGGCAGCGGTAACCGGAACTCCTCGAACAACGGCTTGCGCAACAATGCGATATCCCGGATCACTCACGGATGGCATGCCCGCATCAGTGACCACAACAATGACCGCGCCGGTGAGCGCTGCGTCGACTAACTCAATGGCGCGAGCCTGCTCGTTGGCGTCGAAATACGACACCACCTTGCCGCCGATTTCGATGCCGAGATCTGAGGCCAAGCGGCGCAAGCGGCGAGTGTCTTCAGCAGCCACGATGTCGGCGGTCTGCAGCAAGTTCACCAGTCGCGCAGATGCATCGTCCTTATTCCCTAAAGGGGTGGCCGCTAAAACTATGCGACCCATCGGGCTTTGCGTCGATTCAGTCACGTAGCCATCTTGTCATCCACCTACGATGGCAGCGTGCTTGTGGCCCGCGACACCGAATCGCTTCCGAGTCGGCTCGTGCCTGCAATGCCACGATCCTCAGGCTGGATGAGTGCCCTGATCGTCACAGCAATCGGTGCAGGTCTTCGCCTGATCAATCTTGGGCAGCCTCATGCAATTATTTTTGATGAGACCTACTACCCCAAAGATGCGCTTTCACTGATCAAGTTCGGTGTTGAGCACGGAACTGTTGACGGTTCTGATCAAAAACTTCTCGACTACACCGGATCTATTGCCAACCTCAATATCTTCACTGATGTCGGTTCGTTCATCGCGCACCCGCCATTGGGTAAATGGATCATCGCGTTAGGTGAACTAGCCCTCGGACCAAATCCGACCGGCTGGCGTGTCAGCGTTGCCATTATCGGGATCCTTTCCGTGCTTCTCACGGCACGAATTGCCCGCCGGCTCACCCGATCAAATCTCATTGGGGCACTTGCCGGTCTTTTCGTTGCACTAGACGGTGTTCATCTTGTGATGAGCCGCACTGGTCTCCTGGACATCATTCTTGGCTTCTTCGTACTCATTGCCTTTGGCTTGTACCTCTTAGATCGCGATCAAGTACGCCAGCGCATGGCAAAACAAATCCAAGAACATGGCATCGCGAGCACCGCAACTTTGTGGGGACCAAAGTTCGGCATGCGACCACTGCGTTGGGCTGCTGCCTTTTCACTTGGTCTTGCATGCGGAGTGAAATGGTCGGGCATTTATTTCGCTCTGGCATTTATCGCGATGTCATTGGTGTGGGACGTGTCAACGCGAAAAGTCATTGGTGTTGAACGGCCTTGGCGCGCAACTCTTCTGCGCTCAGCCCCACCAACTGTTGCAATCAGTTTCGCGATCATGCTCATTACTTATGTTGCGACGTGGTCGGGTTGGTTCCTGAGCGATGAAGGCTGGGATCGCAACTGGGCAGTAGGAACGGGAGCGCTTGCAGCGCTCAGTTCCCTTCTCCACTATCACTCAGAAATGTGGAACTTCCATGTTGGGCTGACAACCGAGCATTCATATGCAAGCAACCCTTGGTCTTGGCTACTGCAATCTCGCCCTACTTCGTTCTACTGGGCTGACATTAAGGATCACAGCAAAGGCTGCGAGGTTGACTATTGCTCTTCTGAAGTTTTAGCTCTCGGCAATCCAATTATTTGGTGGGCTGGAATCCTCGCAGTGGTCTATCAAGTGTGGCGTTGGCTAGGTAAACGCGATTGGCGTTCTGCTGCTGTGCTCGTTGGCATCGCTGCAGGTTGGTTGCCATGGATGATGTATCTCAACCGAACAATCTTCACGTTTTACACCGTGGTGTTCATGCCGTTTCTTGCAATTGCGCTGGCGATGTCTGCCGCTGCATTACTTGGACCACAGGATGCAACACCAGAACGCAGGAAGCGCGGAGCAATTGCGATCGGCGTACTTGTTGCAGCCGTGGTGCTTGCTGCATGGTGGTTCTATCCAGTGTGGACAGGTGAGGTGATTCCTTATGACCAGTGGAATCTACGCATGTGGATGCCGACCTGGATCTAGCGGATGTCAGCCGTTGGCAACGCGAACGATCGGCAGTTCAGCCGTTTCGTCTTGATGATTCACCACAACTGGAGCGTTCGCGGTGTCAACACGACGACGCATCGTGTTCGCGGCATTCACCATTGCTGCGCCATCCCATTCATTTGGGCGGTTGCGATCGATTGGTCGCGGAATCACTGAAGCACGCGGTGAGTTCACGTAGGTAGGAAGTGTTGATGGAACCGCTTCCCATGACTCTTCTTCATCCCAGGCATTCCAGTTTTCCCAGTCATCGTCAACAGCGGGCGCAACTGGAGCAGCGGGAGCTACTGGCTGCGTCATCGGGCGACGAGTGCGGGTTGGCTCAACATAGGCATTTCGTGATGAGTTGCGTGAAGTGTTCGAGGAGGTGCGCTGCGATGCAGTCATTGCGGTGGCTGCAACAAAGGCAGCCACGAGTACAGCCATGAGGATCGGCAGAATCTTTGGCACAACTCCAGCAACCGCCATGAATAAGGTGATTGCAAGCAGGCCCGCGAGTGAACCAAGAACGATCGTGCGACGCTGCGCAGCCCGCTCATGCGCTGATTGGCGGTATTGATTGGCAGCTGAACGACGATTTTCCACAGTTTCCCCAGAGCGCTGGCTACCCAGCGAACGCATTGCAGTGCTGAAGCGAGTTGTTGACCGTACTTCGCTGACCTGATCGTGACGACGCAGCCAAATTGGGATGAGAACGGCAGCCCAAAGCGCGATGATCACTAGATAGATCAATCCCGTCACGATGCGTACGTTAAGCCCCTAAGCGCGGGACAAGTTGGATGTGACGATTACGACATTTGGCGTGTCGCAAAAGTACCGGTATACGTCAATGCGATTGCGATGCGCGCCAATGGCTCACAAATCCTTGCGGACGTTCACCTGCAATCACCGCGTAACAAATGTGATCGCGCCAATCACCGTTGATGTGTAAGAAAGATCGACGCAATCCTTCTTCTGGAATCTCTAATTTTTCCACTACTCGTCGCGATGCAGCATTTTCGGGCCGAATCTGAATTTCTATGCGATGGAGTTCAAGTTCTTCGAAGCAATAGTCCAATGCCATCGCTACTGCAGTGGGCATAATCCCCCGACCAGCAACCCTCTCATCGATCCAATAGCCGATATATGCAGAGCGAAGGGACCCAAAGGCGATTCCACCGACGGTTAATTGGCCAACGAGCTTTCCATTGAAGGTCACCACCCAGGGCATGACCCGACGCATCCGGGCTTGGCGATGCAACGTGCGCACCATGACACCGAATGAAGCTGGAATTTCGCCTGCAATACGGCCTTCTTCTGGAACCGTGGCCTCCCACTGCTCTAACCAGTGCAAGTTGCGCATGCGCACTTCGCGCCAAGCTTTGGCATCGCGCAAGCGAATCGGGCGAAGCCCTACTTCGCCTTCAATCAGGGTTGTTTGCCAGCTCACGAGAGCTTTGCGACGTAATCGCGCAGCCAAGCGCGAAGGTCTGGCCCAAGATCTTCACGTTCAGCAGCCAACATGATGTTGGCTTGGAGATACGAAAGACGATCGCCTGTGTCATAACGACGGCCTCCGAAGATCACGCCACGCACTCCACCACCTTCAGTGGCAGGCATCGTTGCCAGCACGCGAAGCGCATCCGTGAGTTGAATCTCTCCCGCTCGACCTGGGGCCGTATTGCGCAGCACTTCGAACACTGCTGGGTCAAGGAGATAGCGGCCAATGACTGCATAAGAACTTGGCGCCTGTGCTGCTTCTGGTTTCTCAACGAGATCAGTGACTCGAACCACATCGTTCTCGCTCGTGACTTCAACCGCAGCACAGCCATAGAGCGAAATTGATTCAGCCGGAACTTCCATCAAGCAGATCACTGATCCGCCATGTTCTTCGCGTATCTGCATCATGCGCGGCAGGATCGGATCGCGTGGATCAATGAGGTCATCGCCAAGAAGAACGGCAAACGGCTCGTCACCGACATGGTTTTCCGCGACAAGCACCGCATGACCTAGGCCCAATGGATCGCCCTGACGCACGTAGTGAATGCGAGCGAGCTCTGTTGGTTCAGTAACCAAGCCAAGGCGTTCTTCATCACCTTTGCGCTCTAAGGCTTCTTCTAACTCAAAATTGCGGTCAAAGTGATCTTCAAGCGGGCGCTTGCTGCGACCAGTAATAAAGAGGACATCTTCGAGTCCGGCAGCTACGGCTTCTTCCACCACGTACTGAATAGCTGGCTTATCTACGACAGGAAGCATTTCCTTTGGCGTGGCTTTAGTGGCTGGAAGAAAGCGGGTCCCAAGGCCTGCTGCAGGCACCACGGCTTTACGGACGACTTTCGACATAAGTAAGACCCTAGCCGGCCAAGATGGGGCACGATGGATTCGTGACTGCCAATTCTTCGGAAACCTCGCAACAAAAAGCGATCGCGAGAAGAAGGATTCGTGCCGCCCGCGCAGTGCAGGCCCCCTTCGAACGCGCTGAAGCTGGTCGAGCCTTCGCCCATGGGGTGCTCGAAGTTATCAATCCCCTTCGGCCGACCTGTATTGCGCTGTATTTCTCAACTGCAAGTGAGCCAAGCACCGATGAATTACTCGATGAGCTCTGGTCCCGCGATATTCAGGTGCTCACTCCTCGCGTTGTGGGTGAAGCCCTGACCTGGGTGGACACTGAACGAACTACGCCAACACAGATCGGTGCTTTTGGTATCCGTGAAGCGCAGGGCAACGCAATTGTTGATCTTGGAGAGGCACAGGTGATCGTGTTACCTGCACTCGCAATTGATCCGATGGGACATCGCCTAGGTCAGGGTGGTGGATTTTATGACCGAGCGCTAGCGCAATTTGAGTCTCCCCCGCTGTTAATTGCAGTGGTCAATGACTCAGAAGACCAAGAAGATATTCCTGTTGAATCACACGATGCTCGCGTTGACGTTGTTGTCACCAACGCGCGCGTTCGTTACATCACGCCAACGCAGAAGTGATCGACCACGCTAACCAGAAGCTGGCAACACATAACACCGTCATCAACACCACGAATCCCCAGAATGCTGACCTACGTTCACACCACAACGCATTGCTTTCCCATGCGAATCCAGAAAATGTTGTGAGAGCTCCGCAGAAACCGCTTCCCGCAACAATTGCCAAGGTCGGGTTATGAAGCCCAAGCACAATTCCTAACAGCACAGAGCCAACAACATTCACTACGAGGAGACCTAATGGAATGCGACTGACCGCCGTGCGTTCCGTAACAAATCGGTCAATGACATATCGCGTAGGTGCGCCAACTCCAGCACCTAAAACAACCCAGCCCATCGTTGAAAGGTTCATCTGACACGCACACTTCGATACGCCCAAGTTCCAATTGGAACAGCCAGGAGACCAACAACCAGGGTCACCGCTATATAGAGAACCGTCACGCTCATAGATTCCGCGGTGAGTACGACATCAGCAGCGAAGGTGGAGAAGGTGGTGAAGCCACCGAGGACTCCAGTGATGAGAAATGGCTGTATCCAGGGGCTTGCGGTGCGCTCACGTAACCAAGGCAAAGCCGCGCCAATGGCCAAAGCCCCCAAGATATTGACACACAAGGTTGCAGCAAGCTGCTGTGTTGAGCCGCTACCGAAGAATTCTGCAATCGCTACCCGGCCCAGAGCACCGACGATTCCTCCAAGTGCAATCACGGAAAGCAGACGAAGTGGGAATCGGGTGCTCACCTGCAAAACCATAGGGGGCACACACCTGAATTGGTTTAGTTCAGGGTCACCGGGCACAATTGGAGAAGAAGAACTTGTGCGTCAACTCCGGAGGAATCAGTGCCAACCTACGAATACTCATGCTCCAACTGCGGCGCTGAGCTTGAGGTTGTGCAAAAGATGTCGGATGACACTCTCGTGGACTGCCCAGAATGTAAGGAACCCACGCTTCGCAAATTGTTCAACAACGTTGGCGTGATGTTCAAAGGTTCAGGCTTCTACCGGACTGATTCACGGTCAGGCTCTGGAAGTTCAGATGCCGGATCTTCAAGTGCACCCGCTCCAACAAGCAGCCCCGCATCAACTCCAGCGGCGAGCAGTCCTAGCACCTCATCAAGTTCCAGTGGTACCAGCTCACCAGCTTCAAGTTGAGCTGTGGATAACCGTTTTCCTTCAACCCTGAAACTACTTACGCTGCCTCAATGGGCGAACTTTCCACAATTCTCGCGAATCTTCGGATCGCTGTAGCTCAACATCGGCGCCTAGTTGCTGCTGCATGCGCTGGCTTAGCCGCGTTGCTATTTCTCGGTACGGTCACGGGCGGAGCAAATACTGCCGCCGTAACAGGTACGCCTGAATCCATCGTCACTTCCCTCACTACCAATGAGGTTGCAGTGCCCATCCTGCTTGCTGACAAACAACTTGCTGGCGCAGCCCAACTTGGAAATACCGTTCGCCTCATTCAGCTCTTCGATGACAGAGAACCCGTGGTGATCACTGAACATGCGCGCGTGATGAGTAAGGGGAGTCCATCAAGTGTCTTGAGTTCCGGGGATGAATCACTCATCGTGGTCGCCGTACCTTCACAGGATTCAGTGCAAGTGGCAGCAGCTGGCGCATCCGCGTCCCTTACCCTTGTCGTTACGTCAGCACGCTCTTGAGGGGATTCACATGTTTCAAGGTTTCAAGACTTTCGTCCTTCGCGGCAATGTCATTGATCTTGCCGTCGCCTTTGTCGTCGGTGCTGCGTTTTCCACCTTGGTTGGCGCATTCACTAAAGCCCTGATCGACCCTGTTGTAGGGATATTCCTCGGCGGTGGAATCGATGCCGGAACCGTCACCATTCGCGGTCAGATTATTGATTTCTCGATGTTGATCAACGCACTCATCACGTTTTTTATTACGTTGACGGTGATCTATTTCGTTTTTGTTGTGCCGATGAATGCCTACCGCAAGGCAACCGGCCAAGGCACTGTTGATGCAACGCCTGCTGACGTCAAACTTCTGCAGGAGATCCGCGACTTACTGAAAGAACAACAGTCCTCTTAACTTCGCTTTTTAGCCACCATGATGTGGTGGAACTTCTCCTCGCAAGAAATCATCGCGAGATTCAAAGCCGCCTTCTTCATCACGCGTGACATCAGGAAGTAAATCAACAACCAACTTCTTTGGCGTCTCTGTTTCGGGAGGTGTTGGATCAACGGACATGGGAGAAGCCTACGTCGAACAGTTACGAACCGTTTTTCCCATCAATCTTTGCCTCTAACTTCTCAATCATTGCTTTGAGCTCATTGATCTGATCAAGCACAGATTGGGCTGGTGTCTCCTGAGGGGTTTGATTCGTCGACTTCTTGACCAGCGTTGCTGCCATACCTGCAGAAACCACGCCCAGCACGCTAATACCTGCAAACATCACCAAGACTGCATAGATCCGACCCAGAGCTGTCACTGGCACGAAATCGCCGTAACCAACTGTCGTGATGGTTTCAAAACCCCACCACAAGGCATCACCGAGCGACGTAATTTCCGCGCCAGCAGCTCCACGCTCCGCGTTGAGCACCATGAGCCCGCCAACCCACACGACCAACACCACGCCGATCGCCGCCGTGGTCATAGCGCTACCGGAGAGGAATCCCTTCTTCGACAGGAATCCCCCACTGTTGAATGCGCTGAGTGCACGAAGCGCGCGGAACTGTGGCAATACGACGGTGATGGTGTCGAGCCAGTTGGTACGGAAGAACCGTTTCTTTGGCTTCACCATGATGAATCGGAATAACAGATCAAGCGCGAACAGCAGCCAGAGCACCTTGCCGAAGTCATCAAGCAAGGTCCACCAGGTTGTTCCTGGCCGATGCCAGATGGTTTGGACGGAAAACGTGAACAGGTAAATCAGTGCGAGGAACGAAAGTAGGTTCGACGTCTTCTTTTCATAGATTTCGATCCACATTTGCCTACGCGTGACAGGCGCTTGTGGTGAATTCATGGGAAGAGCCTAGGAATTGCACACAGAAAAACCGAGGACGAAACGCGCAACGTACGATCAATCTGTGAAAGAACACGAGTGGCGCGATCGGCAGGCTGCGCACGCTGCTCGAGTAGAACCGTGGGTACGTCCTCGCCTGGAACGAAAGTACGTGGGTGAAAAGCATCCCGTTGATGACTTTCTTTTTGACTACTACCCCTACTCAATTGGAAAACTCCAGACTTGGCACCCAGGTTTTGGTGTCGTTCTTGAAGATGATGCGCAAGAGTTTCTCGATCACAAGGACTATCTGTGTACCGACGCAGGGATCACCCTCAACCGAGCAGGGATCACAAAGCGCAAACCGCGTCTCAAACTTGCCATCACCATCCTGAACAACACTTCGACTAAACAACCACTTTTCAATTGCTTAGGAATGCACGAGTGGGCAATGGTCTACAAGCTCAAACCAGATGAAGTACGACATGAAAGTTATGCCCTTCGATTGGGCACTGAAAAAATTGCCGACCTTGTGGATGAAGTTGGGTTGCGGTGTACACACTTCGATGCATTTCGCTTTTTTACTCAAGACTCAAAGCCGCTGAATATCATCACACCAACACGCGAAACCCAACCCGAACTTGAGCAGCCCGGATGCGTTCACGCGACGATGGATCTCTACAAATATGCCATGTGGGCCAACCCATACTTGCCAAGCGAATTTGTGGCTGATTGCTTTGAACTTGCTCGTCAGGCGCGCACTCTAGACATGCAAGCTTCGCCCTATGACTTACGCGCACTTGGTTACGAACCAATTCTGATGGAAACCAACGAAGGTCGCACTGAATACATCACGCGCCAAAAAGCGTTACACGAGTCAGGATCTGAACTGCGATTGCAGTTGCTCGATCATTTGAGAAATCTTTGCTCGCAAGCGATGTAACAAAGCGTGTAAATATCTCGCATTACATTAAACACTCATAAGAATGACATTCCGCAAACGAGATTCTTGATTCTTTGATCAGCATTTCCTCACAAAATTCCTTTGTTCACACAGTGTTTATGACCTAGACCACTTCACGCTTCGTTACATACCCATTTGCCATGGGAGAATTTGTACGTCAACACAACACATAGCAAGTGTGAGCAGGCCACAAGCCGCAGCAATCACTTGCGCAATTCAAAGGAGCACAACTCCATGAAGTTCATTAATGCACTATTTGGTAAGTCACACATCAGCAAGACCGATGCGATGTATCGCGATTGGGATCGCCTTCGCGCGAATGCTGTGAGCTCAAGTGAGCTAGCCGAGATCGACGCAATTTTCTCTCGCGCAATCTAAATAAATCCCCGCTAGAGCACATCTGCGCTGGCTGAGGGGAAAGCCGTTACGGCGGTGCCACCACTCAGCCAGCCAGATCGGCACTCTGCCAGACTTGGGGCCGTTTCACGGCTCCGTAGCTCAGGGGATAGAGCAGTGGTTTCCTAAACCATTGGCCGGCAGTTCGATTCTGCCCGGGGCCACCAGGTTTACGTCACGCTTTGATTCGATTCAGCGGCTTCATCATTCACATGTGTGAAGAAGACGCGCGCTCTTCACCTTGGCGCCTATGGTGCGTCCATGACTTCCCAGACGCCAAGCCGCTTTGGGCCTGTACCCATTGTCATTATTCATGCACTCGCTGGACTAGGCATTGTGTTTTGGCTCTCGCAGATAGTCAGCGCCCTCATTGACGGGACTCATGTCTGGGTCACTCTGGGCCTAGGCCTGATCCTTGGTGGAGCACATGTGGCGATCTGGCGAATGACCTCGCTGCACTCAACTCACGCCATTTGGGCCATGTGGTTCGTCTTTGTGGGTGACAGCGTCCTTACCATTTTCGTGAATTGGCATGCGATCGTGCTGGTCGCTGCCACCGTTGCGTTACTACTGCTCGCGCACATGCCTTCTGCTCGGCGTTGGTTCACCTCGCCTTCCTGATTGGGCTCGGCCTGGGCTTAAAGGTCGCCGGAAATGTCCGTTTGATTCGGTAAACAGATATTTGTAACGATTTAGCATCTTTCTTCCCTATAACTAGCAATTAGGGCGTTATCCGCGGAAAATTACCGATAAGCCCACGCACATGGTGTGGGTGGTTCAAGGAGGATTCATGTTCAACTACTCGCACAAAACGCGCGTATCGACAGCACTTGCTGCCGGCGCAAGCGCTTCAGTGCTGCTGAGCGTTGTGGCAACTTCTGCCATGGCTGCACCAGCTCCAAAGCCAACCGCTGCAACCAACGCAACCTGCGCAGCTACCCCTGGCGTAACCCCAACCCAGATCACCATGGGCTGGATTGGTTCAAAGTCAGGCCCAGCCGCTGCAACGTTCATGGGTGCATCACAGGGTGCTCAGCTTCGTGTTGACCAAGAAAACGCCAAGGGTGGCGTCAACGGTCGCAAGATCAAGCTCAACATTTATGACGATGCCACGAACTCTTCACAGCAAATCGCACAGGTCCAGAAGGCCCTCGGCGAAGGTGTCTTCGGCCTTACCTCGACTACGTCAACTGTTTCAATGTACCCAACGTTGAAGTCAGCTGGCATTCCTATCACTGGTTTCTCAAACGCAGCTTTCGGCACCGACATCAACGCATTCGGTGACGCTGGCGCAACCACCAGTGCTGTACCAACGCTTGCTACCAACCTCGTTCTCGAGAAGCAGAAGCAGCAGGGTGCAACAAAGATTGCAATCATCAACCACGCAACAGCAAGCGCTGCAGCATCACAGAATGCACTTGCAAACCTCGTGCCGCTGATGGGCGGCATGACTGTTGCTCTTCGTATTGCTGACTCACCAGCTGGCGCTCACGATGCAACTTCAGAAGCACTGCGCATTAAGAACTCAGGTGCTGACTCGGTCAACTACTCGGGTTACATCGATGGCGCAATCTCTCTTGCACAGGCTCTCAAGCAGCAGGGCGTCACCTTGAAGTCATTCGCAGTGGCTGGTCTTTCAGACCCAGCAGTGTTGAAGACTGCAAACGGTGCTCTTGATGGCGCACTTGGTCAGACCTACGGCACCGCACCTGTTGGTGTGAACGTCCGCGCGGTGAAGACCTTCGCATCAGCAATGAAGGCTGCTGGCATCAACCCTTACGCACCAGCTGCTCCACTTGGCTACGTCGGTGCCGACCTGTTCATTAAGGGTCTCAAGGTTGCTGGCAAGTGCCCAACACGCGCATCGTTCATCAGCAACCTTCGCAAGGTCACCAGCTACGACGGTGCTGGCATGCTTCCAGGCAAGGTCTCGTTTGTTCCAAAGGGCATCATGCCAAACGGCAACCCAATCACCTGTAACTGGTTCACAACTGCAAAGGGCACTGAACTCGTGCCTGACGCAAAGACCACCTGCGGTGGAAAGATCATCGACACCACAACAGGCAAGGTTGTCTTCGGATAATCACAACTGAGTGTCACAACTGTGGCGGGTCCCTTATTGGGGCCCGCCACAGTTGTATTTCTGGATAACGATTGCCGTCGCATAAGTCCTATTTTATCCTGAATTCTGGTAACGATTGCGTATCATTCGTTGCTATTACTAGTGAAAAGAGCCGATTCGAGCCAA